>CALCCK010000015.1 GCA_937899995.1 uncultured Gammaproteobacteria bacterium | reverse complement strand
CGTTAAGTTCTGCCATTACTTTAGTAATCGCTGCTGTTAGGGTAGTCTTACCATGGTCAACGTGACCAATTGTGCCTACGTTGACATGGGGTTTGGTTCTTTCGAATTTTTCTTTTGACATTTTATTTTCCTCTCATTAGTTTAGAACTACTTTAAATTTTACTGGAGCTCACCAGCGGATTTGAACCGCCGACCTCTTCCTTACCAAGGAAGTGCTCTACCGACTGAGCTAGGTGAGCACAACCTCTTCCACATGGAGCGGGTAACGAGAATCGAACTCGTCTCATTGGCTTGGAAGGCCAAGGTAATACCAATATACGATACCCGCAAATTCTATTTTATTTTGTTGGTGGAGAGAGAAGGATTCGAACCTTCGAAGCCAGAGGCGACGGATTTACAATCCGCATACTTTAACCACTCGTAAATCTCTCCAAAAACAATCGGCCATTATCCCATAACTATTCTTGATTAACAAGGGGTATTTTGGATAGTTTTTTTACACCGAAATTAAGAGAAATTAAAGTCTAGATACACCACTTGAAACGGCGGCATCAAATACTGCTTTTGGCACAACATCGATGAGTCTTTTATCGAAGGGTTTAGGGATGATATAATCCTTTCCAAAGCTTATAGCATCAATATCGTAAGCATCTAGAACATCTTGTGGGACTTCCAATTTTGCCAAATCTTTAAGTGCGTGCACGGCTGCAATTTTCATCTCAACATTAATTTCACTGGCCTTGGCATCAAGCGCACCTCTGAAAATAAATGGAAAACCCAGTACATTATTCACTTGATTTGGATAATCACTTCGACCTGTTGCCATAATCAAATCATCACGCGCCGCATTGGCATCTGCAGGTGAGATTTCAGGATCAGGGTTTGATAAAGCAAACACAATCGGATTATCCGCCATGGATTTCACCATATCTTGCGATACTAAATTACTAGATGCTACACCCACAAATACATCGCAACCCTCCATAGCATCTGCCAATGTTTGCTTACGAGTATGACTGGCATAATCTGCTTTTTCTTTGGTTAATCCTTCGCGTGAATCCGTGATCACACCTTTAGAATCTACCAATAAAATATTGGATTTTTCAAAACCAAGCTCACAGAGTAAATCAAGCGTTGCTATACCGGCAGCGCCCGCACCCAAACAAGTTAGTATTGCGTTTTCAGGAGTCTTTCCCTGAATCTCTAATGCATTTAAAAGTCCGGCCGCAATAATAATAGCAGTACCGTGCTGGTCATCATGAAAAACAGGAATATCAAGCGCCTCAATCAAACGCTGCTCGATCTCAAAACAACGAGGAGCGGAGATATCTTCTAAATTAATACCACCAAAGGTTGGGGAAATGTTTTTAACCGTTTGTATAAATTCATCAACATCTTGGGTATCGATTTCAATGTTAAAGACATCAATATCAGCAAATTGTTTAAACAAAACCCCTTTGCCTTCCATGACTGGTTTGGCTGCTAATGGCCCAACATTACCAAGGCCTAGAACCGCTGAACCATCAGTAATCACTGCAACCAAATTACCTTTAATGGTGTAATCATAAACCTTAGATTTATCTTTGACAATTTCTCTAACGGGTGCTGCCACTCCTGGCGTATAAGCCAAAGATAAATCGTGATGCGTATCCAAGGATTTATGTGAAGATACAGAGATCTTTCCAGGGCGCTCACCCTTGTGATAATCAAGTGCTAATTTGTGGAATTCTTCACTCATTTTGGGTTAATATTATTAATACGATTAGCAGGATATTATATAAGCATTAGATGGAGGTTGTCATGGTTAATAAAATCAGCATTGTCGGCGCTGGTCGAGTTGGAGAGAGTGTCGCTCAAATTCTAGCCATCAAAAAATTAACCGAATGCATTATGTTGATTGGTCGTAACGAACAGCGCACCAAAGGTATAGCGCTTGATATCCAAGAAACTGCTAGTGTTCATCAGTTTGATGCCAAATTAACTGGAAGTAGTGATATTTCTAGTATCAAAAACTCTAACATCGTTATTATTACTGCAGGATCTCCACGGAAACCTGGCACGGATAGAACTGATGTATTAGCAACCAACCTTAAAATTATTGATGAAATTATGGATGGTATCATAAAATATGCGCCCGACGCCTATGTCATTGTCGTTACTAATCCAGTTGATGTGCTCACTTATTACGCCAATAAAAAGACTGGCTGGCCACGTAATCGTATTATGGGCCAAGCCGGCATTTTAGACTCAATGCGTATGTCAAGCTTTATTGCCATGGAAACAAACTACTCTATTAACGATATTCAAGCCATGGTACTCGGTGGTCATGGCGATACCATGGTGCCACTACCAAGATTCACCACAGTCGGCGGTATTCCAATTGAGCATTTATTAGATCAAAAAACTATTAACAATATTATTCAACGTACCCGAGATGGTGGCGCAGAAATCCTTAACCTTAAACAAAAATCCAGCGCCTATGATGCTCCAGGTGCTGCAGTGACGATAATGGTTGAAGCTATGGTGCATAACAAGCATCGCTTACTACCATGCATTACCATGCTTGAAGGTGAATATAATCAAAGTGATATTGCCATTGGTGTGCCTGTAGTGTTAGGTAAAAACGGGGTAGAAAAAATTATTGAACTAGACTTTACTGATGAAGAGCGACAAGCTTTTGATAATTCTGCTCAAATCATTAAAGGCTTAATTAAAGAGATCTAAAGCAAAGGATTGCGCGACCCTACCGCCTCTTCGATTGATGAAAATCCGTCTTTTTTCAGTAGCTCAACTAAACCGCGGTTAATTTCACCGATCACTTGCGGCCCTTCAAAAATCATACTGGTAATTAGTTCAATTAAATTAGCCCCAGAAGTGATTTTCTCATAAGCGTCGTCTGCACTAAAAACGCCACCCACGCCAATAATGGTAATCTTGCCGCGTGTTCTTTGATAAACATGACGCACAACTTCCGTTGAAATACGTTGCACTGGCAAGCCACTGAGCGCACCCTTATCAAAAGTTAATTCTTCTTTAAGATACTCATTACTCATTGATGGCTTGGTTAGGTTAGTAAGTACCAAGCCATCTACTTTGTGCTTTAAACAAGCATCTACAATTGTATTAATCTCATCCGTCTTTAAATCAGCGGCCAATTTTATATAGACTGGTTTGTTTTCTTGTTTGACTCTGTCCAGCGCACTTAACAATGTCTCTAGATTTTTTTGATCAACAAAAGGCTCACCATCTTGGGCATTTGGGCAAGAAATATTAACCGTGTAATAATCGCCAATTTCCTTAAATTTATCCATTGTTTTTAAATAATCATCAATGGAATTTTGCAAGTCAAAACTAGCAGAATTGTTAGTTTTAGCAGCACTAATACCAATTGGAATTTTAAAATTTTTACCTTTTAGTCTTTTAGCAATAGCCTCAGCGCCTTGATTATTAAGCCCGTACCACACCAAGATTGATTTAGATTTAACCAAACGGAATAAACGCCTACCAACACCTGGATTGCCCGGACACACATCACCGGTAAAAGAACCTAACTCAGCAAAGCCAAAACCAATGAGTGGATAGGCGTCAGTTAACTCACCATCTTTGTCGAAACCAGCTGAAAGACCAATTGGGTTATCATATTTGATGCCATCAACCATAGTGTTAAGACTTGTGTGTTGGTAATAAAACAAAACCTTTAATATGAGCCGACCAAAAACACTAGAGGAAAATAATAGGCCAAACCGCTTAAGCTTATTATGAGCCTCTTCTGCTTCCCACAAAAAAATCAAAGGACGAATAATCCATCGATAAAACAAATAATTAATCCGACCTCGTAATGCGTAAACCAATTTCATGTTATTTCCTTTTGCATCAATCTTTTATAACTGTAATCATATCAAATAACACCTAAGCTGATTCACTTATTCGAAGAATCATTGTTTAACAAAATATTTGTAATAAATGTGGTTCAAAGTGTAATAAAGTGGTATAAAATGTATTTTATTGACTTGAAGAGTTAATAATTTTAATCACCACTTTGGGGGAAGCATGGAAACAACTTTACAAACAATTATTTACGCATCATCAGTAGTCATCTTAGCAATTAGCTTTGTTGCCGTTGCTTAGCAAACAAAAATCTTGGAGAAGAGAAAATGTTCAGGGGGGTTCACAATCTAACCATTGATGCAAAAGGAAGATTGAAAATTCCAACGCGTCATCAAGCGCAAATCGACAAGACTTGCGCAGGCAAGATGGTACTCAGTATTCACCCAGACGATAATTGCTTGCTACTTTACCCTTTGGGAGATTGGCAAAACCTTGAGCGTAAGGTAAGTGCATTACCTTCGCTCAATATCCATACAAAACGCTTAAAACGCAAACTCATTGGTCATGCGACTGATTGCGAGCTCGACAAAGCGTCTCGCATTCTAATTCCAGCAACATTAAGAGAATACGCCAAACTCAATAAAAAACTAATTCTAAGTGGTCAAGGTCATAACTTCGAACTGTGGGACGAAGATGCTTGGCATAAACAAATTATAAGTCTTGATTCATTAAGTAAAAAAGAAGAAATTCCACCAGAAATTACCCAATTATCGCTATGACCTCTAATCATCACCAATCAGTGATGTTTACAGAGTCAATCGATGCACTTAACATAAAAACAGGTGGTATCTATATTGACGCAACTTTTGGCCGAGGCGGGCATACGCAAGGTATCTTAGATAAGTTAGACAAATCAGGTTCAGTCATCGCTTTTGATCAAGACATCCACGCTGTTGAATTCGCTAAAGAAAACTTCAATGATGACCGTCTCACCGTTATTCATAGTGCTTTTACCCACATGGGTGAACTATTAAGTGCGAGAAATTTATCCGGAAAAATCGACGGTATCTTGATGGATCTAGGTGTGTCATCACCACAATTAGACAACGCTGATCGCGGCTTTAGTTTTAATACGGACGGGCCACTTGATATGCGTATGGACCAAACCAGTGGCATAAGTGCAGCGCAATGGTTAGCCCAGGCAGATGAGATGGAAATCGCCAATGTCATTTATGAATTCGGAGAAGAGAGGAAAAGTCGACATATTGCTAGTGCGATTAAAAGAATGCAGCAAGATAAAGCGATTACAACCACTTTGCAATTGGCCAATATTATTGCTGGCGTGGTTAGATCACATAAAAATAAACACCCGGCAACCCGTTCATTTCAAGCCATTCGTATCTTTATTAACCAAGAATTAAAACAGTTATCTGAGACATTAGAGCAAAGTTTTGACTTATTAGCACCTGAGGGGCGACTTAGTATTATTAGCTTCCACTCTATTGAGGATCGAATTGTTAAGCAATTTATTCAAAAATATTCTAAACAAAAGCAATTACCCAAAGGCTTGCCTGTGATGAATATCGACATTCAGAAAACCATATTTAAAGATTTAGGTAAGCAATTTGCCAGTAAAGCAGAAATTAAAAATAATAAGCGCTCTAGAAGCGCCATATTGAGAATAGCGGAAAGAACTACTTTAGGCGTCACTCCATGCTAGACCGCTTCAACCATGTTGCTAAACTCAATATGGTATTGATTATTAGCATTATTACCTTGTCTTTTTATACTATAAGTTGGCATCATCAGAATTATCTTTTATATCATAAATATAATGCAGTTCAAGTTGAAAACCAGAGAATGATGGCATTACACAAACAACTCCTAACTGAGTATTCTAAACAAATAAGTGGCAAAGAAATCCAAGACAGCGCACTTAAAAAACTACAAATGAAAACGCCAAAACTAAGAGAGAGAAAAACTTTGTGAAACAAAAAAAACCTTTTAAAATCTCTACCTCTATTGTTTCTAGAAGAGTGCAAAACTACTGGTATAGACAAGGCTTTATTAAATACTTTTTTATCTTTTTTTTAATTGTTTTTGGTTATCGAATTGTAACTATCAATCAACTTCATGCAGGCAATGTATCGATACAAGAAAAAGGTAATAAACAAGCTGTTGACAAGGTTCGAAATAAAGCCCGTAGAGGAGATATCCTGGACAGAAATGGCAATGTGTTGGCCAGTAACCTTATCTTAAAAAAAGTAAACTTAGACCCAACCCAAGTGCAACCAGAGTTCATTCCAAAATTAGCGGAAGCTCTTGAGATGCCAGAAAAAGAATTACGCTCAGCCATTACAAAGAAACTAAATAGCAAAGTAGGTAGAAAGCACCTAATTATTAGAAAAAATTTAGAACTAACTAGTACAGTTCTTAAAAACCTTAAAGACCTTGCAAAAATCAAACTAAAAATTTGTACAACAAAACAAAAAAAAGTCAAGCTCAGTTTATTTGATCGAACTCTAGTTATGATAAATATCAAAAAAAATGAGCCTATCTATATACCTATCACCGACTGTAAGAAAAGAAAAATAAATGGTGTCGCATTAGAAGAAGATACGCGACGATATTACCCGAAATACGCATCATTAGCGCCCTTGCTTGGGCGGATTAATCATGAAAAAAAAGGCGCATCTGGCATTGAGCGTGAATTTGAACATATTCTTGCTGGTCAAGACGGTATATTGAAATTAAATTTTGACCAAGAGTCCCTAGGGTCATATTTTAATCCTGTAATGACTAACAAAGTAAGGCATGGGGAAAATATAGAGCTAACCATTGACTCTAATATTCAATACTATGCATACGCTGCCATTAAAAAATCAGTGAACTATCATGATGCCGATTCTGGGTCAGCAATCATACTAGCACCAAATGGTGAAATCCTAGCTATGGTTAATTATCCTGCAGATGATCCTAATGACAAATCTACCTACAATGCTGAAAATTATCGCAATCGTGTACTTTCAGATAAAGTAGAGCCTGGATCAACCATGAAGCCATTTACCATGCTTTTGGCGCTTGACCAAGGGAAGATTAAGGCCACTGAAGATGAATTAATTGATGTTACTAAGCGAATCGGTCATATCAAGCCTGATGGAAAATATAAGCAAATGACAATTAAGAAAATCTTACAAAAGTCACACAACCTAGGAACTGTCAATGTCTCTGAAAGACTAAATAAAGAAGACATGTACGATACGTGGAGTAAGCTTGGATTTGGACGCCCACTTGGTTTGATACCAAGTATTGAAAATTCTGGCTCTTTAAGGCACTTTGACTCTTGGGGGGTTGCTGATAAACGAACATTGTCTTTTGGTCATGGACCGATGGAAACAAACTTAGCACAGCTAGCAAGAGCATATTTAGTCTTTGCCAATCAAGGTTCTGTACCTCCATTGAAATTGCTAAAAAATGCCATTATATTTGATGAAAAGACACAAGTCTTTAGTAAAGAAGCGACCCATAGAATTGCTGAACTGTTAGATGCTGTCGTTACATGGAAGGGCTCTGGCTATCGCGCACGAATTAAAGGTTATGATGTGGCGGGTAAAACCGGTACGGCAGAAATGGTAGTTGATGGATCTTATAATAAAAAAGGCGCTAAACGAACTTTTTTTACTGGATTTGTACCCGTTAAACAGCCAAAGTATATTATGGCAATCATATTAAACCATCCTAAAAAATGTTATAACTATTATTACCCAGATAAGCGTAATAAATGTGGCGGTGCGAATTCTGCTGCTATGACATTTAGAATGGCAATGGAAAATATTTTAAGTAACGATCAATCCATTAAAATTAATAAGAAAAAAATAGATCACTATTTAGATTTACCTTTTTGAATGCCTTCCATGATTTTTTGCTGCGCTTCAAGCGTGTCAGCGTTGAAAATTTCACCTTTTATTTTAGCACTTTCTTGACGCTTCTCAGCCGCAGTCAATGCGGACAAAAACTCATCTCTAGCTTGTATTTCACTTAAATGTGGTACCAATGTACATAACTCTTTTAAGCGATCATAAATACCAGATTTACTTTGAAAAGGTTTAATTAAATCATCTTGAGAGATGTCTTCATCCATTTGTGCTGAGCGCACCAATTCTAACAAAACCTCTGATCTTTTAATATTTCTGACTCTCACTTCAACCGTACCATCAGCGAGCATCGGGTAATTAAGCAGTAAACTAATCATTCTAGACATCAGTGCTTTAACCGCACTATTCTCTTGAGGAGCTGGATTTAGCGCTTGATAATCATCCGAAAAATCTGAGAAATCAGGTGTCAGCGGTTCATTGTCAATAACTGGGATTATGTTAAAGGATGTTGATATTACTTGTTCAGCTTGTTGCTTAAAAATAGTTTGAACCTGGTCAACACTTTGCCCAACCACTTGAGCAACCCCATCAATGAGCTGCTGTTGGTAAATTTCATAATTGACTTGATTAATCAGTACTGAGACTTTTTCTAAAAATAAAGTTTTGCCTTCGATGGTGTCAAAATCAACTTCTGCTTTGACATGATCAAATAAAAAATGAGACAAAGTATGAGATTTTTCAATGCGTGCTTCAAAAGATTTTCTGGACTCTTTCTTAACCAAAGTATCTGGGTCTTCACCATCAGGCAAGAATAAAAACTTAATGACCAGCCCAGCCTTAATGATTGGCAATGCAATTTGTAACGCTTTCCAAGCGGCAGCTCGCCCTGCACTATCACCATCAAAACAAAAAACAATGGTGTTGGTGGTTCGTGCTAATATTTGCAAATGTTCTGGGGTTGTTGCTGTACCTAGCGTAGCAACTACTTTGGTAAAGCCTGCCTGGTGGAGTGCCACCACATCCATATAACCTTCAACCACCAAGACATAATCCATCGCACGGGAATATTTACGTGCATGGTAAAGCCCATAAAGCTCTCTTGACTTAGAAAATATTGGACTTTCTGAAGAATTTAAATATTTAGCCTTGGCTTTATTATCAAACGCTCTACCACCAAAAGCAATAACATTACCCTTGGTATTATGAATAGGAAACATTAAACGATCACGAAAAAAATCATAGTCGCCATATTGACCTGTTTTTAACAAGCCTAATGACTTTAAATCGCTTATGTCTTGTTCACTTTTTTCAAATTCTATTAATAGATCATTATTACTCGGTGTGGCAAAGCCCAATTCAAAGCGCTTGGCAATCTCACCGCTGATGCCTCTATTTTTTGCATAGCTAACTGCTTTTTCCTTTGCTGGAGAGTTACGAAGTTGCTGAATATAAAATGCACTCACCTTTTTAGACAAATCTCGATAACGCTCTAATCGCGGATCAACCGGCTTGGTGTTGCTATCATATTCAATCTTTAATCCAAATTCACCGGCAATCACTTCAATTGCTTCAACAAAATCTAAATTATCAAATTTTTGTACAAAACTAATTGCGCCACCGCTCTCACCACACTTAAAACAGTGATAAAATTGCTTGTGACTATTGACAGCAAAGTTACGATTTTTACCACCATGAAAAGGGCAAGGTGCGCGATAATCACTGCCTGTTTTTTTAAGCGATAAGCGTTTAGAGATCAAATTGACAATGTCAATTTGATTAGGTAAATCGTCAATAAAGCTTTGACTGATATAAGGCATAAAATATATTTTAATGAAAAAACAAAATTTTTATCACCCTAAATTTATACCAACTTGGTTTTTGATTGGCTTTATGAAATTAGGTGCCAAATTACCCTTTAAATCCCAAGTGCTTATTGGTACTGGGATTGGTCGATTATTCTACTTAATGTCACGTTTGGAAAAGTTGTCAAGTCGTAGAAAAATTGCATTTAATAACATTAAACACTGCTTTCCCAATAAAAGTTCGATTCAAGTAGAAAGCTTAGTAAAGCAAAACTTTGAAGCAATAGGTGTCTCGATTTTTGAAACAGCCAATGCTTATTTTGGTAAAAGCGAAAAAATACAAAAACTCATCACCATTCATAATGAACATCACTTGACGGATGCATTGAATAAAAAACAAGGTATTATTCTACTTGCTGCCCATTTTATGCCGCTAATGCTAGGCTCAAGAGCGTTACTGTTAAAACACAAGATTGCCAATATCTATCGCCCACAAAATAATGCTTTGTTTGATGAAGTGATGACCAAATCTTTTATTAAGAATGGCGCACTGATGATCAAAACTAAAGACACGCGCACTATGATGAAAACATTAAAAAGTGGCTTGCCTATTTGGTATGCACCCGATCAAGACTTAGGTGAAAATAACTCTGTTTTCGCGCCTTTATTCGGTATCCAAACTGCCACCATTACCGCAACGGCGCGTTTAGCAAAAACATCAAATACAGTGGTTATACCTTATTTTTTTATCCGTACTGATAAGGGCTATACCATGAGTTTTGATGCACCACTTACAGACTATCCGAGTAATAATGCAATAGATGATGCCACTAAAACCAATCAAATTTTGCAAGATCAAATCCTTAAAGCACCAGAACAATATTTATGGATTCATAGACGTTTTAAGACTAGGCCTAATGGAGAAGCCTCTTTTTATTAATTTTTTACTCAAGCTATGGAATCAAAAAAATAATTAGCGTATAATTAACCCTTTACTGAATTTTGATTTACTTATACTAATTATGTCAATTGATACACAATCTATTATTAAAGAATACCAACAAGAAGCTAACGATACAGGCTCAACAAACGTGCAAGTTGCGTTACTAACAGCTCGTATTAAGCATTTAACTGAGCATTTTAAAACTCACAAAAAAGACCACCACTCAAGAAGAGGTCTTTTACGTTTAGTTTCTCAGCGTAAAAAATTACTAACTTACCTTAGAGGTAATGATGTAACAGCTTATTCTGATTTAATCTCTCGTTTAGGTCTTAGAAAATAAGTTTCATACCTTGATAAAAAAAAAGCCCCATTTGGGGCTTTTTTTGTTTCTACAGTAATGCTTTAGTTAAAATACAGCTTATGGAGTTATCCCCCACTTATAAAAAAATTGAAGATCTAACAGAGCGTTCCTCTATTTTGTCCGTACATCTTGATTTAGAAGAAAAACGAGGCAGACTCGAAGAGGTTTTGCTAGAGATGGAGAATCCAGATATCTGGTCTAACCCAGAAACAGCTCAAGCCCTAGGTCAAGAGAAATCAAAATTAGAATCAATTTGCCAAACCTTTGATGAGGCGAGCGCTGTTTTAGAGGATGCGAAAGAACTCTTAGACATGGCTCAATCTGAAGATGATGAAGATACTGCTAATAGTGTTATTGATGACTTAAATCGCATTGAAACCTCAGTTAAGAAATTAGAATTCCAGCGCATGTTTAGCGGTGACCTCGATGCCAATTCCGCTTACTTGGATATTCAATCAGGTTCAGGTGGTACCGAGGCGCAAGATTGGGCAGAAATGATTTTAAGAATGTACTTACGCTGGGGTGAAAAGCACAATTTCAAAGTAAAACTCATGGAGGTGTCAGCTGGTGAAGTTGCTGGTATTAAATCAGCCACCATTCATTTTGATGGTGAATATGCGTTTGGCTGGTTACGTAGTGAAATCGGCATCCATCGCCTGGTAAGAAAATCACCTTTTAATGCTAATGGTAAACGTCATACTTCTTTCTCATCTGTCTTTGTTTCTCCTGAAGTGGATGACAATATTGATATTGAAATTAATAAGGCTGATATTCGTATTGATACTTATCGTGCCAGTGGTGCTGGTGGCCAGCATGTTAATAAAACTGATTCAGCCGTACGTATTACCCATTTACCAACGAACACCGTAGTTCAGTGCCAAGATGGGCGCTCACAACATGCCAATAAAGACCAAGCAATGAAGCAGCTCAAATCTAAACTATACGAGTTAGAAATGCAAAAACGAAATAGCAAAAACCAAGAATTAGAAGACGCAAAGTCTGATATTGGCTGGGGGCATCAAATTCGCTCCTATGTACTTGATCAGTCTCGTATTAAGGATTTACGTACTGGAGTAGAATCAACCAATACACAAGATGTATTAGATGGTAATTTAGACAAATTTATTGAAGCTAGCCTTAAAGCTGGTTATTAGGAGAATAGGATGACAACACATTATGACATGATTGCAATTGGTGCAGGTTCTGGCGGATTATCAGCAGTTGAGCGTGCTAGTGAATACGGTAAAAAATGCCTGATCATTGAAGTGAAAACCATTGGTGGTACTTGTGTAAATGTTGGCTGTGTGCCCAAAAAAGTCATGTGGTTTGCCGCCAATACCGCGACACATATTAATAGTGCTCAAGGCTTCGGTTTTGATGTTGAGGTGAAAAATTTTTCATGGAAAAAGCTGAAAGAAGGCAGAGATAACTATATTAAAGGTATTACCAATTGGTACGATGGGTATTTGGAAGACTTAGGTATTGATTACATTCACGGCTTTGGTAAATTAGTCGACAAAAATACAGTCTCTGTTAATGGCGATACTTACACGGCTGATTATATTGTACTCTCGCCTGGTGGCGAACCCTCTATTCCACATATTGAAGGTGCACAATATGGCATTACTTCAGATGGTTTTTTTGAATTAGAAGACTTGCCTAAAAAAGTAGCTGTGATTGGTGGTGGCTATATTGGTGTAGAACTTGCAGGTGTACTCAATGCACTTGGCTCAGAAGTGGAGATTTTTGGCCGTGCTGATACTCTGCTTAGAGGCTTTGATTCAATGATCCAAACCGCACTGGATAAAGACTACACAGAGCATGGCATTACCATTCACCATGGATCGCAGATAGACAGAGTAACAAAAGATAAAACCATTGTCACTAATAAGGGTAAATTTTCAGGCTTTGACCAAATTATTTGGGCTGTCGGTAGAAACCCAATGACACAAAATCTTGGTTTGGAAAATGCAGGTGTTGAGTGCGACCAGCGCGGATTTATCCCGACAGACAAATTCCAAGTTACTAATATTGATAATATTTTTGCACTTGGTGATGCCACTGGTAGAGCGCCACTCACACCAGTAGCAATTGCAGCTGGTAGAAGACTATCTGATCGCTTATACAATGGCATGACTGATCGCCACCTTGATTACAACAACATCGCTACCGTGATCTTCTCTCATCCGCCGATTGGCACTATCGGATTAACGGAAGATGAAGCCAATGAAAAATTCGACAAGATAAAAATCTATAAATCAGAATTCACCCCAATGGCAGATGCTTTACTTGATCACAAAACCACTACCGCTTTAAAACTTGTGTGCGAAGGTGATGATGAAAAAATCATCGGTTGTCATATTATGGGCCATGGCGCTGATGAGATGCTACAAGGATTTGCAGTTGCTATTAAGATGGGTGCGACTAAAAAGCAGTTTGATGACACAATAGCTATTCATCCATCTAGTGCTGAAGAACTAGTAACCTTAAGGTAATTAACGATGATTCATTTTGCGCCACTTGTACGGCTGAATAGGTTGCGTGTGAAAACCCCAGAATCCAAGTTTTTTTGCCTTAGCTAAATCTTCTTCTTGCCGATAAGCATCTTTATAAGAAAACGCCATGCCCGATTCTACCATAAGCTTACCAATATCGACATTGCCCTTGTATACTTTGACTAAAATACGATTGTAGTAATCAATACTAACGGGTTCGATTAGCAGTTCACCCGGTAAATTTTTCAAGACTTGCTTTAAATAATCCTTAGCCAGGCGACCACAATCAACTACTTGAAATTTGGTTTTTCGGCATTTTTGTTTAATTTCAGGGGTGTCAATACCTTTGATGCGCATTTGCACACTGATACTATCACCATCAACAATATATAAAGTTTTTTCACTGCTTAATATGAAATTGCCTATATTGGCCAAAGCATTGATAGATAGTAATAAGCATAAAGTAAATAATTTCATGTAAGCAAATACTAGCGGTAAAATCAATCATTTTAACAAAAGACTGTTGTAGCACGTGAGCGCATTAGAACAAACACAATTCGATAGTGATGGATTAATTCCTGCGATTGCCCAAGATTTTGAAACGGGAGAAATTTTAATGTTTGCCTGGATGAACGAAGAATCCTTAGCGCTCACGATTGAGAAACAACAAGCAGTTTATTATTCTCGCTCTCGCAAAAAATTGTGGTTTAAAGGTGAAGAATCAGGACACACACAATTAATCAAAGAAATCTATACAGATTGTGATAATGATGTTATTCTGCTTAAGGTTAAACAAGTAGGTGGCATAGCTTGTCACACAGGTAGAAAATCATGCTTTTTCCAAAAGCTAGATACTAACAAGTGGAAAAGTATTGCAGATGTGCTAAAAGACCCAAAAGATATTTATGGATGACATACTAACAAAATTAGAGCGAATACTAGAAGAGCGTAAATCTGCCAATGCAGATGAATCATACGTCTCTTCTTTATATGCCAGGGGCTTAGATGAAATCTTAAAGAAGATTGGTGAAGAATCTACTGAAGTAGTGATGGCTGCCAAAGACAATGATAAAGATAAAATCATTTATGAAGTGGCTGACTTGTGGTTCCACACACTTGTATTACTACGACACAAAGACATAAAAATCGATAAAATACTAGATGAATTATCAAAACGATTTGGCTTATCAGGTTTGGAAGAAAAAGCCAATAGAAATAACTAAACAATAGGAGAAAACATGATGCCAGGACCATTTGAACTGATTATTATCTTAGTCATCGTATTGCTACTTTTTGGTGGTAAACGCTTAAAGAATATTGGTGGCGACCTTGGTGGCGCCATTAAAGGCTTTAAAAAGTCGATGAAAGAAGGCTCAGAAGGAAAAAAAATTGACAATCAAGATGATGTGATTGAAGCCAAAATTGTCAAAGAAGAAGACAAAAAAGAAAAATAAACCATGTTTGATATTGGTTTTTGGGAATTTGCCTTAATTGGCGTCATCACACTAATTGTGGTTGGCCCTGAAAGAATGCCGGCTATCGCTCGAAAAGCTGGCCAATACGTTGGACAAGTCAAAAAATTCGTCGCTAAAATTCAAGAAGATATTGGTGATGAACTTGAAACTGATAAACTCAAAAAACATTTAAGCCTTGAAGACAAAGACTCAAATATCGTTGAAATTTTGAAAGAGACCAAAGAAGAGCTTAATAAAATTAAGAACGACGCCAATATCGATAAATAATGACTTCAAAAAAATTAAGAGAAGAAATGACTTTTGTTCAGCATTTGGTTGAACTACGCGACAAACTTCTGCATTCAGTCATTGCTATCCTATTGATATTTATTGGTATTTTTCCATTTGCCAACGAAGTCTATGGATTTATTGCAGCACCTATTATCAACGTATTACCAGCTGGTACCAATATTATTGCCATTGGCGTTATTTCACCATTCTTAACGCCACTAAAAATGACGCTAATCTTTGCGGTTTATCTAGCAATGCCCTACTTATTATTTCAAATTTGGTCTTTTATTGCCCCCGCCTTATACAAACATGAAAAACAAATGATTGTTCCTTTAATAGTGTCGTCCACTATTTTGTTCTATGCAGGCATCTTATTTTCATTTTATGTAGTTTTCCCGGTTATTTTTGGATTCTTATCTAGTGTTGGCCCAAGCATTGTCGACTTCACCCCTGATATTCAATACTATTTAGATTTTGTACTTAAGGTTTCTTTTGCCTTTGGTGTGGCTTTTGAAGTGCCTATTGCTACTATTTTGCTGATTATGTTTAACATTACAACAATCGAAAAGCTAAAGAAAAACCGAGCGTATGTCATTATTGGCGCCTTTATATTAGGTATGTTGCTCACACCACCCGATATCATTTCTCAGGTATTAATTGCTATTCCGATGTGGTTATTATTTGAAGCGGGATTAATTTTTGCACCAATGTTTAAAAGGAAAAATCCAACCGAAACTATAAATGATAATGACCCAACTAAGCCTTCAACAGACTCAAAAAAAAATGACGATGATGATGATGTATCAGATAATGAAGATTGGGATAATGAAGTGTTAGATGCTGAAATGGATAAAATCGATGAAGAGTTTAATAAGTTAGATAAAGAATAAAGTTTTACTCTAATAGTTCGAACGCATTAATCACACTTTCAGCCACATCGAAAATACGCTTATTCTTATCCATTGCCATCTTTCTTAATGATTGGTAAGCATCATCTTCGCTAACATTTTTATGCTTCATTAACAAACCTTTTGCTTTCTCTACTGCTTTACGCTCTGAGAGCTGATTGCGCGTTGCATCCAGTTCATCTTTAAGCGCTTGGAACTCACGAAAACGTGCCATCGCCACATCGATAATGGGCTGCACTCTGTTTTCTTCAAGGCCATCTACGATATACGCATTAACGCCTGATTTAATCGCAGAATTTGCCATTTCAGAGTTAGACTCCTCAGTAAACATTACGATTGGTTTAGGCTTTGTCTTATTGATATCAGTTAGATTCGCAAATACCTCTTCATCAGGAATATCAGCATTCAAAATCACTACGTCTGCGTGCGTCATTTCGTTACTGTCTTGTAGTTGTGAGCTGTTACTCATACGACAAATCACTTCGTGACCTTTGTCTTGTAAAGCGCGACGTAACATAGCTGAGCGGCCGGTATTTTTATCCACTAGGATAATTTTTAATGCTGTATTCATTTTATTGATTTTACCCTGAAATAAAAATAAAAAAAGCCCCCTAAAAAAGGGGGCTTAAAAACATAGTTAGGTTTTTTGGGAGTTATTTTGTAAATTCAGGATATGCTTCTAAACCACATTCTGTAATATCCACACCTTCGTCTTCTTCCTCTGCAGTAACTCGGATACCCATGATTGCTTTTAGAACTAACCATAACACCATTGAAGTACCAAATACCCAAACAAAGATTGTACCTGCACCAGCTAACTGACCACTGAAAGATACACCTGAGTTTGTTAATGGCACTGCTAACAAGCCCCACAAACCGACAACACCGTGTACTGAGATTGCACCTACTGGATCATCAATCTTAAATACTTTGTCTAAGATATCGATTGAGAATACTACTAATACACCACCAACAGCACCAATTAGAGTTGCCTCTAAAGCCGTTGGCGTATCTGGGCCTGCAGTAATTGCAACTAGACCTGCTAATGCACCATTTAGTGCCATTGTTAAGTCTGCCTTGCCCCATAGTAGTTTAACCAAGATTAATGCCGCGATTACACCACCAGCTGCTGCTGCATTAGTATTCAAAAATACCATCGCTACTGCGTTGGCACTTTCTTTACTTGCCATTGCTAATACTGAGCCACCATTAAAACCAAACCAACCCAACCATAGGATGAAGGTTCCTAGTGTTGCTAATGGCATATTTGCACCTGGAATTGCGTTTGATGAACCGTCTTTGTTGTATTTACCCCTACGAGCACCTAAAACTATTACACCAGATAAAGCTGCTGCTGCACCAGCCATATGTACAATACCTGAACCAGCAAAGTCAGCAAAACCTAAGTCACCTAGGGTATACATGCCAAATACTGATGCACCATTCCATGTCCATGCGCCTTCCATTGGGTAAATAACACCCGTGAAAACAATCGCAAAAGCAAAGAAAGTAAATAACTTCATACGCTCAGCTACTGCACCAGAAACGATTGACATCGCTGTTGCTACGAATACTACCTGGAAGAAGAAGTCAGAAGGTGCTGCATAAGTAGCATCTTTTGCAATCACTTCAATGCCATCTAACATGACACCACCGCCATACATTACGTCATAACCGTAAACCATATAGGTTGTACAAGCAATCGCATATAGGCCAATATTTTTTGTTAAGATTTCAGCCGTATTTTTACTACGAACCATACCTGCTTCTAACATCGAGAATCCCGCTGCCATCCACATAACCAATGCACCCATCATTAGGAAATAAAAGGTGTCAATTGCAAATTGTATTTCTAAAATTGTATTTTCCATCATTTGCTCCTTATAGCGCTACAGAACCAGTTTCACCCGTACGAATACGGACCACCTCTTCTAAATTTGTAACAAAAATCTTACCATCACCGATCTTACCTCCGTCATCAGACTTAGCAGCACTACTGATTGCACTGATGGCAGCCTCTACTTGATCTGCTGCAATAGCGATTTCTAATTTTACTTTAGGTAAAAAATCGATCGTGTACTCTGCACCACGATAAAGTTCTGTATGGCCTTTTTGACGACCAAAGCCTTTTACCTCTGTTGCTGTAATTCCTGAAACACCAATCTCAGAAAGAGCATCTCTTACATCATCAAGCTTAAAAGGCTTAATAATTGCTGTTAACATTTTCATGTAACTTCTCCTTATTTTAAAAACAAAAAAGGCCAATAATTGTGTTCGTAAAAATACAAACTCAACTACCGGCCTCTATACCAATTGCCACAACCCCATCTTTGAGATTAGCAAAAAAAAACGTTTACTTCAGCTTCTTATTACAAAAGCTTAAATAAACGTCAATGTTCTGTGTTCTTTTCCCATCTTTAGGAAATAACTAGTTCAAATTATATCTAAATAATTGCAATACACAAGGTTTTTTACAATTATTTTTAACTAAGCATAGATTTTATCAAAATTAGCTAAAAATTCTTCTACTGATAAATAGTGGCTACCATCACAAGAGAAACTGAGGCCGACTATACCATTCATAATATTCAAGCTACCTGTTTTTAAATACAAATTTTCGTCCATAAAACGCATTTTTTTAAAATGATCTAGCACTTTCCTAATTTGCTCATGAGACACTTTAGCTGTTGATGGATACGACTTTTTTGGATATAAAAGGCAAATATTAGGACTAATAATTTCATCTAATACGTGAAGTTTATAATTGTATGGATCGTCATACGTCCAAATAGTTGCTCTAGATGAAGCGTAGTGAAGCTTAATATGGAATACACCTAATTCACACAACAATTCAGCTGAAATATTATGTACTGTATCAATCGACTGATCCATCGCAGACTGTACTCGATTTTGATTAAATAAATTCGATCGAATTTCAGGATCACCCTTAATCTGACGAAAATCGTTGCTTCCAATTTTTGGCTCTAATAGCGGTAATTTTTGTAATTCTAGATCAAATACCAACATACCAATCAATACATCATCGTAACAAATAGCATGTACCGCACTAATACATGGCTTAAGGGTTACGCCTGATATATAAGCATCTGATAAATAAAATGGATGCTCAACATCAACTTTATTAAAAAATGGCCTGGCTGATAAATCCTGCCCTTGGAAATCAGTTAATATTTGAGTTCTATCAACATTAGAACTAAGCTGTACACCAGAACAATCAAGCACGTAAGTTAAGTTTGCGTATTTACATTTTTTCATATGAGAATGTAGTAAATCATCAAGATCATTAAAACTTCTTGCGCTAACCATCGTATGTGCACACTGCTGTGATAACTGCCTAAAGCCACCTTCTAATTCATAACTCAAAAATTCTTTTTGCTTGTTAATTAATGCTGAAATTTGCACTTTTTACCTCTTAAATATTTTTTTTAAAAACCTCAATAAAAAAGCCTAATAACAAACCATTTTTAAAAATGAATTTGTTATTAGGCTTCTATGCCAAAAACCACCCAACTTCAGGTTGTTTTTTGATTCATTGTAAACTATTTTTTTGTTATTTGTAATTTAATCAGTGCAAGATAATCGGTTTCAGTCAATATTTCAACACCAAATTTTTCAGCACTTTCGATCTTTTTTTGCCCAACCTTTTCACCAATGACTAGATAATCAGTTTTGGCACTAACACTACTAACCACTTGTATGCCAATTGACTTAGCATGTTTTTTCATTTCCTCTCTAGAGCCGCTCATCTTACCTGTGAAAATGATTTTTTTACCACTAAGACTATGGGTAAATTTTGCCAAATATTTTTGCAAAGGTGTTAATTCTAAATTAAAGTGATATTGACTCAATAATTCAAATTCTGATTGGATAGAATCAAGACCAGTAACAATCATTTGTGCCGTTAATGTTGCGAAACCATCAATAGTTGATACCTGCTCTAAATTTAATTCAAAAATAGTATTTATTGGGTAAGACTTAAGTAAATTTTCACAATTTCCCGTGCCCATTCTCGCTACACCAAAAGCAGCTAAAAAACGCCAATCTTCAATTTGTTCACTGGTCGAGCGCTTGAGTTGATTTACTAGGTTAGTACAAGTTTTTTCACCAAAATCCATAATGTTTAAATCATCAATACTCAGTGCATAAATTTGTGAAACTTTACGTATACCATGCTCATAAAGCTTTTCAATGGTGGCAATACCAAAGCCATTATTATTGGCTAATATTTTGAAAAAATACTCCATTTTCCCAATCACCTGCGCAGGACAGATAGAATGATTAGGACACATTAAGAAATCAGATTTCCATTGTAATTTTTCACCACAACTTGGGCATATTTCCGGAATATCAACGGGTGCTGACTTTAAAACTTGATTGATTTTCGGAATCACTAATCCTGAACGTATGAGCTCAATCACACTACCCGAACCTAATCCTTGTTCTTTGACCAATCCATAATGATGCCCTGTTGCTCGCACTATTGTCGCACCACTAAGTAACGTCGGCTCTAATTCTACTACTGGAGTGATCTTGCCGGTTCGTCCCACTTGAGGTGTGACTGATAACACCTTTACTTGCGCCTTGTCTTTATTCTCTTTAAAGGCAATTTGCCAACGATGAAATTTACGATTGGCCCCCATCTGTATTTTTAAGTCGTCATTAGTCACTTCAAGTACCACGCCATCTACATCAAAGTCAACGGTGGATAACACATTCTCTACAATTCGCTCAAACTGATTGCTTAATTCATTAATACCGCCTAACCAAGTAGGCAGCTGTGTAAAAGGTACAAAGAGTGCTGCCTTATCCAAAATGGCCTGTTGTGCTTTTATATCCAGTGCTTTTTCTTTAATTAAACTGGCTTGAAAATTGCGTGGATATTCATAATCTTGTGATAAAAATACCTCAAAATAACTTTTTTTAACCATAATCTCGCCTGCACCCTGGCCACGCTCAGAATCATTATAGACATGCAGACCTCGATCAAATACACGGGTAATATCACTGCCTTTTTTGCCATCTCCACGCGTGTAAAGACGAGTGCCATCATCAAAGCCGGCAAAACCATCTAATTTAGGTGTGGCTTTTATTTGGATTAAGGACAGTTCTAGATCGATTTCAACAGCAGATTTTTCTAATCGCTCTATCCATTTACTGATTTCTTCCCAAGAATAGGCTTTATCGGTGGAAAGCATTATTTCTGGTAGCAATACTTTTTCTTCAGAAAAACCTTGCCCTTCTGGCTCAATAGATTGTAATAAAGGATGGTGTGGAAGTCTTTGTTTTAATGCAGGCAGATAAATGAAATCATAATCCTGATCACTTACAATTGGTTTGCCTGTTCGATAAGTCAGATTGGCAGTTTGACAAAAACTTGCTAAATCGTCATCTGATAAATCATCCAACAAAACTTCTTGTTGGATGATTTGATTAATAATTGATGAGGATAATGCCATTTAGGCTATTAGAACTGTTTGGCAATATTTCCTAAGAATTCATGACTAAAGTCAATGGTTGCTTGCTCATTTTCTTCAGAAATATCATTAAAATATACCTCAGTTGTATTGCTACTAGTTTGCCTTACAAGTATTTGAAAAGATTTTTTGATGGCACTATCACCAAAAATTCTTGAGAAGATACCTTTGTCTTGTGTTCTAACGACTTTAATATAAAAACTACCTTCTTTAATATCAGTATCCTCAATTTCAATGTCAAGCTGATCCAATGCCCAACCGATATTACTCCAAGTATCATACTGATTCATTTTAAATACTAATTTTGCATAACCGCCAACACCTTGAACTAGGTTAACTGTAATTTTTTCTTGCTCTTTAGCTTTAACAATCTGATCTCTTGCTTTGACTTTATCCCCACCTAAATAGACCATAAATTCATACAACATTGTAGTTTCTAAATCCTGATCTTTAGGGCGTGCTTGCCAAATGGTATTCTCATCTTTTGAGCCAGAATTAGTTACCACCTCTTCCATCGAACTTAATGATAAATATAGGGCTGTTTTTTTACCATTGTTCATTGGCTCAAGACGCACTCGATACTTATCAACTGTAGGAAGAACATAAGCACCAAGTTTAGAGCTAATAAAACTACGAATCATGCCTAAACTTTCGTCTGGAATCTCAGCGTAATTCTCTAAAAAGTCAGTTTCTATCAAGCCAATTTTTTTATTGATTTTCTTAATAGAAAAACCACGAGACTTCAAGAAACTTTTTGATAAATCCCATACTATATCTGGCTTTTTATCAACAATTAACCAACGACGTTTGCCTGATTTTATGACTTTAATATTTGATGGTGTTTTTAAAATATTGGCTGACTTCTCTTTTTCTTGAGTAGAAGCTTTCTTTATATTAAAACTAATTGTATCTTCTTGAACATCGTTAACATACTTACTTAACTTAAATGCTTTTTGTGAGCTAGGTGTTGTAAGGTCTGGCGGAACCTCTAAAGAGGAAACGGTCTTATCTGAATAATAATTAATCTTCTTATCAATAAAGGCTTCTCTTAATTTTTCTTCTTCAGTTTTATCATCTCCACCAAACGACATACAGCCACTCAAAAATAATACGAGAAAAACACTTAATAATTTAGCCAACATTTTATATAACCCCCAATGATAATAGATCCTGCTCTAATACTACTTGAGCCTCTTGTGATAATTTGGTAAGTGGTAGACGAATACCCTCTTCACATTTTTGCATTTTAAACAACGCCCATTTAACTGGAATTGGATTAGACTCAACAAATAAATGCTGATGCAAACCAATTAGTGTTGAATTAATAGTTTCTGCTAAATTCTGATCGCCATTCATAGCAGCATTATAAGCATCTGAAACTGCTTTAGGAGCAACATTTGCACTCACAGAAATACCACCATGACCGCCCATTAAAATAAACTCAACGGCTGTAGCATCATCGCCACTATAAAGCAAGAAATCATTGGGGCATTGGTCTATCAACGCCCTAGCCACCTCTAAATCACCTGTCGCATCCTTAATGCCAATGATATTATCAATAGAAGAAAGGCGCACAGCAGTTTTTACTGATAAATCGACTGCCGTTCTACCTGGCACATTGTACAAAATCTGATCAATATCGACTACATCAGCAATGGCTTTATAATGCTGGTAAAGCCCCTCTTGAGTCGGTTTATTGTAATACGGTGTTACTAATAAACATGCATCAGCACCAATCTCTTTTGCAGCTTTAGTCAATGCAATCGCCTCTGTTGTTGAATTAGCTCCTGTACCTGCAATAATTGAGATTCGGCCTTTAGAAAATTCGACCGTTTTTCGCATGACTTCAACATGCTCAGTATGATTAAGTGTTGCCGATTCACCCGTTGTTCCCATAGAAATAATAGCACGAGTGCCGGCATCAATATGAAATTCAACTAAAGCTTCGAGCGCACCAAAATCTACCGACCCATCTTCAAACATCGGGGTAATTAAGGCGACCATACAGCCAGTTAAAGGGTGATTAATACGCATTAGATTAAATATTACTAATAATTATTAGAATTATATACGAAACCCATTTTTTAGGCATAAAAAAACCCGCTAAAAACAAAGTAATTATCGGGTTTTTTAGGTTTGATTTAACTTACAAATCGTAACCTTTTTCATCATGTAAAATTAGATCTAAACCTTGCTGCTCTTCCTCTGCACTTACTCTTAAACCAGTAATCATATCAACTACTTTAAGAATAATATAGGTTGCTACAGCTGTATAAACAACAGTTGCGACAACGCCAATCGCTTGAACTTCTAGTTGCGACATAATAGTCATACCTTCTGCTAATCCTTGTCCGGAGAAAATACCCAATTCGCTTGATGCAAAAACTGCTGCCATGAGTGTGCCAATAGCACCGCCCACACCATGTACTGGAAATACATCTAATGAATCGTCAATTTTCCATTTTTGCTTAATCAATATTACTGCGTTAAAACAAACAATACCTGCAACAATACCAATTACCAAACCACCTGCAGGACCGACAAAACCAGAAGCTGGTGTAATCGTACCTAAACCAGCAACCATACCAGTAACCGCGCCTAGAGCTGTTGGTTTTCCATACTTAATCCACTCGTAGAACATCCAAGTCATCGCACCTGCTGCGGCAGAAATATGCGTAACCAACATTGCCATTGCTGCATCGCCATTTGCTGCTAGTGCAGAGCCACCGTTAAAGCCAAACCAACCTACCCATAGCATTGCTGCACCGGTAATGGTCATTGTCATATTATGTGGAGGCATTGGTTTTGATGGAAAGCCATTGCGAGGACCTACTACAATCGCTGCTACCAAAGCGGCAACACCTGCAGTAATATGAACAACAGTACCACCAGCAAAGTCAAGAAGGCCCATTTCGCCTAACCAACCTCCACCCCATACCCAGTGAGTAATTGGTGCATATACTACAATCAACCAAATCGCACTGAATAACAATACCGCTGAAAACTTCATTCTCTCAGCAAAACCACCAATAATCAATGCTGGTGTGATAATCGCGAAAGTCATCTGGAAAAGCGCAAACAAACTCTCAGGAATATCGCCACTTAAAGAGTCCTCTGTAACGCCTGCTAGCATAAATTTTGATAAATCACCAAAATACGCATTACCCTCAGCGAAGGCGATTGAATAGCCGGCCACTAACCAAAGAATTGACACAATACCAGCAATCGCAAAACATTGCATCAATATTGATAAGATATTCTTAGTGCGAACTAAACCACCATAAAATAAAGCCAGACCTGGCAAGGTCATAAACAACACTAACGCAGTTGACGTTAGAATCCACGAAGTATTAGCACCATCTAAACCTTCGGCGAACACGCTCATTGGCATTAAAGCCAATAATGTTAATAATGTTAATAATAATTTTTTCATTTTTTACTCCTTAAAGTGCGTCTTGATCGGTTTCACCAGTGCGAATACGAACAACTTTTTCTAGATTAGTGACAAAAATTTTGCCATCACCTACTTTGCCAGAACTGGCAACATTGGTAATCACCTCAATCACACCATCGAGCTTCGATGCTGAAATTGCGATCTCTAGTTTGACTTTAGGTAAAAAATCAACTTGATACTCTGACCCACGATACATTTCTGTGTGGCCTTTTTGACGACCAAAGCCTTTGACTTCGGTGACAGTAATACCGGTTACACCGGCTTCTGATAAAGCTTCCCTCACATCATCTAATTGATGTGGTCGAATAATTGCTGTTAAAAACTTCATATTTCTCTCCTTTGATTAAGTTTTCATTAACTTAAAAATAAAACGCCCACGTGAGCAACTTGTATAGCAACTATGCTTATTCAATATCTTGCGCCGTTGCAAAATAATTAAAGTTTATTATAGTTGAGAAATTTAAAAAAGAAAACCCTTACTTTTTAACTAGGTCTTTGCGTTTTTTTTGAGTATTTTGAATGACTTGAGACTGTCGCCAAGCGTCGATATTAGCTTGATGACCACTGAGTAATACTTCGGGCACTGATTGACCATCAATCACTTCTGGTCGAGTGTAATGTGGATAATCCAATAATCCATTAGCAAATGAATCATTTAACGACTCTTGATTACCCAGCACGCCTGGAATTTGTCGACTCACAGCATCAATAAGCACCATTGCTGCTAACTCACCGCCACTAATCACATAATCCCCAATTGAAACTTCTATATCAATATCATTCTTAATCACACGCTCATCCACACCCTCATAACGACCACATAACAAGGTGATTGAACCTAATGTTGATAATTCTTTAGCTAGCTTATGAGTGAGTTTTTTACCTTGTGGAGATAAATAAATAACTTTTGTCTTGGGTTTGTCTTGCTTGATTTTGTTAATACAATCACGTATTGGTTTAACTTGCATCACCATGCCTGCGCCACCACCGTAAGGCTTGTCATCAATATTTTTATGTTTATTATCGCTAAAATCCCGAAGTTGATAAGTATTAACAGATAGTAATGATTTTTTAATACCACGCGAAATCACACCTTCATCTTTAATCGCTGAAAACATTTCAGGAAATAAGGTGATCACATTAAAACGCATTGTTTATGCCAATATGTTTTTAAGTATCTGATAATAAATATCAGTCAGATCATCTAAATCTTGTACGCTGACACACTCATCAACTTGATGAATGGTTGCGTTCAAGGGACCTAGTTCAACAACCTGAGCATCTAGCATTGGCGCAATAAATCGCCCATCTGAAGTGCCACCCGAAGTGGATAATTCTGTATCAATACCTTTAACGGTTTTAATCGCATCCACACAACTGCCAACCAAAACGCCCTTAGGGGTTAAAAATGGATAGCCTGAATGCTCCCAATTAATCTTATAGTCAAGATTGTGCTTATCTAGAATATCTAACACTCTTTGTTGTAAGTTCTCATGAGTAGACTCGGTTGAATATCTAAAATTAAAGACAACTTCAGTTTCGCCGGGAATCACATTGGTTACACCAGTACCGGCATGAATATTAGAGATTTGAAAACTGGTGGCAGGGAAGTATTCGTTACCCTCATCCCATAATTCATTACACAAAGCATCCAGTGCAGGTACGATTAAGTGAATTGGGTTATCAGCCAAATGTGGATAGGCAATATGGCCTTGTTTACCAATTATCGTTAAACAACCATTGAGAGAACCACGGCGACCATTTTTAATCACATCACCTAATTGATTAGTTGAAGATGGCTCACCCACCAAACAATAATCAACCGTTTGGTTTTTATTTTTTAAATATTCACAGACTTTAATCGTGCCATCAACTGCCGGACCCTCTTCATCTGAGGTAATTAAAAAACCAATGGTGCCTTGATGATTAGGAAAATCTGCAACAAATCGCTCAGTTGCAACAACCATCGCCGCAAGTGAGCCCTTCATATCTGCTGCACCCCGAGCATACAACATGCCATCTATGATTTCTGGCTTGAACGGATCTGTTTGCCAATCTAAACCAACTGGCACAACATCGGTATGGCCTGCAAAAATAAATACAGGCGATGTATCACCTCGTGACGCCCAGAAGTTTTCGACCTCGCCAAATTTTAAAGATTGAACTTGAAAATCAACATCAGATAATCGAGCACTCATCAACGCCTGACAGCCTTCATCTGACGGCGTTAAAGACGGCTTAGAAAGCAATAACTCAGCAAGATCAATAGTTTTTGACATGCGGTAAATTTATTTAATATTTAAGTTTACTTTAACAGTTTCTTTTAAAGAAAAAGGCTGGCTTCTAACTTCAATATCTCCTGCTTGTTTAATAGCTTGACCTGTCTTAGTAATACGAGCAACAGCAATAATTTTTCCTGCTTGTGACAATAAACGAGATGGCATGACTGAATTATTGTCTGACAAAGTAACCTTACCTGAAAAATCCTTTAAGCGCATCTTTTCAATAGCAATTGGTATTGGCATACCGCTCGCCGCACGTACATAAATCATAATAAAATCATTGGTTCGCAGTCGATTCTGCATAGTGTTTGCATTGATTTCAACATTAACTGTCAGTTTGACTGTTTCATCTTTTTGAGATTTTCCTGAATGTTTTTCTTTAACCATGACCAGTGTTTTCATTAAAGCAATTTTTGCCTTAGACTGACTCGGCATCAATGGTAGTGTGCGCTCCCAAGTTGCAATAGCAAGGTCGATCGTGTTTTGTTGATACTGGTACAAACCCAAACGCCATAATGCTTCAACATTATTTGCATCAAGCTGCAGAACCTGATTAACTAATTTAATTGGTTCACCTCGAAATTGATCATTTTGCAATTGCGCAAGAATAGAAGCACTTTCAATTAACAAACTGACATTGGTTGGCTCTAACTCTCTGGCTTGATTGTACGCAGCAACACCTGCTTTATTTTTACCAATAGAGATATAAGAATAACCCAGAAAAGCCCATGACTCAGCATCTTTAGGGTTATCTTTAACTTTTTGCTCTAGGCTTTGAATGCTTTCTTTGGTAGGAAGCGGCTCTTCGTCGACTTCAGGCTCGGGCGTCATATCTAATAAGATCCTAGATGTGCCTTTTAATTCAAATGGATCGCTAGCGAAATCTACATCTCCTGATTGTTTCATTGCATTGCCTGTCTGGCTGATTCTGGCAACCACAATAATTTTTTTCGCTTGTGACAATAAACGAGACGGCATCACTGAATTATCATCTGACAATATAACTCTACCAGTAAAATCTTTTAAGCGTATTTTAACAATTGAAATTGGCATTGGCATACCTGTTGCAGCTTTGGCATAAACCATTAAATAATCATCCTTTGAACGTTCACGCATCAATTGTTCAGGAATAATAACGTCGACCATTAAACCATTTTGAGTAGATTGAGACTGCGGTGTTCTCATGCTCTGTACTTGCTCTAACATTTCTTGCATAGCTTGACGATTAGGATCTGTCAAAGGTAGTAGCATCAATGCTTGCTTCCATTGCCTTTCAGCTGTTGCAAAATCTTGTTGATTAGCCGCAATTAAACCCGTTAAATAAATAGCATCAATTGAATTTGGATTGATAGACAGCGCCCTTTCAACCATTTCTGTTGGCTTTCCAACAAAAATTCCATTTTTTAATCTGGCTAATGTTGTTGCGTATTCAACCAGCGTTCTAACATTATTTTCATCTAATTGGTGTGATTTTTCATAGGCTTTCAACGACTCATTTAAATTATCTAATTCAAAATAAGTTAACCCAAGCATCTGCCATGCTTTTGCATCATCAGGTTTTTTGTCCAAATGTTCTTGTAATTTGATTAGGCTCTCGTCTAAACTCAATGAAGCAACTTGCTGCTCTACTGATTCAACCTTTTGGGATTTGTCTGGCGATAATGCATCATAAATGCCAAAAGAAAATACCGATAAGAAAATTAAAACAAATACAAATGATCCATAATTGTTTTGAGATTGATTATTAGCAAAAGAATTGTCTGTTGTTTGGCTTAATTCAATTGCCAAAGTTTGTGTAATTTCATCTCGAGCTTGTGAAAAAGATTGCGCATCAATTAAATCCCCTTCTAAATCTTGTTCTAATTCCTTTTGTCTTTGTTTGCCTAACGCGATATTTGATTTCTGAAGGTTGAAGTCATTACCTTGTAATGGACGATATAAAAACCAAATCAACCAAGAGGCTGACATACCAATCATTAAAACAAACCACACCTGCATACTCATGATTTCACTCGCAAACGATAACGTCGATCAAATGCTGCTAATAAAGCACCGAAAACAATAAACAAACCACCCAACCAGATCAAACGAATTAGTGGTTTATAGTAAAGTCTTAAACTCCATGCGTTATTACCCAAAGGCTCGCCTAATGCCACATATAAGTCCCTATAAAGCGATGGATCAATTGAGGCTTCTGTCATTGGCATTCCAGTCACATATTGACGCTTTTCAGGCTTTAGCGTTGCAATATATTCACCATCGTAAGCAACCTCAATTTCACCTTTATGGCCCTTATAATTTTGATAAGAAAAACTTTCAACACCTTTAAAAGTGAATTGATAACCTTCAATGTCGATTGTTTCATTTAGCTCCATCTTAATATCTTTTTCAACACCATATTGTGTTGTTACAGTCGCACCCAATAAGAAAATTGCAATACCAATATGTGCAAAAATCATGCCAATAAATGCAGTGCCTGGCTTACCTTTTTGACTAAACCGCTGAATCAATAAGACCAATGAATGCAATACAATCCAAATAAATAAGAATACGGCCAATAAAACAAAAATATTATCTGTTAAAAATAACGAAGATAAAAATAACAAGGCCACACCAATCCAGACATTTTTCAATAATCGACCCACCCTTTGAGTGGAATCTTTTTTCCAGCGTAAAAATGGTCCTATCACCATCACTAACACTGCTGGAATCATGATTGGTATAAATACTGCAGTAAAATATGGTGCACCCACTGAAATCTTGCCTAAACCTAACGAATCCAACAACAACGGATAAAGCGTACCCAAAAATACACTCAGCATTGCTGCCACAAACAAAATATTATTAATTAACAGTGCACTTTCACGAGACAATGGCTCAAATGTATTGCTGCTACGCATTAAATTAGCACGCCAAGCATACAAAGCTAAGGAGCTGCCAATCACAATAATCAAAAATATTAAAATAAATAAACCTCTAGCAGGGTCTGAAGCAAATGAGTGCACTGAAGTTAGAATGCCAGAACGCACCAAAAATGTCCCTAGTAAACTCAGTGAAAATCCAGAAATTGCTAGCAATACAGTCCAATGCTTGAAGGCGCCACGCTTTTCACTCACACTTAAAGAATGCACCAATGCCGTTGCAACCAGCCAAGGCATAAAGGAAGCGTTTTCTACCGGATCCCAAAACCACCAACCACCCCAGCCTAACTCGTAATACGCCCACCAAGAGCCAAGCGTAATACCAAAAGTTAGAAAAGCCCAGGCTATCAGTGTCCACGGTCTTGACCATCGAAGCCAAGTAGAGTCTAGCTGCCCACGTACCAGCGATGATAAAACAAAAGCAAAAGGAATGGACATACCGACGTAACCCATATACAACATTGGCGGGTGAATAATCAAACCAAAATCTTGTAACAAAGGATTAAGTTCTCGCCCTTGCAAAGGCACTATATCTAGACGCTCAAATGGGTTTGATGTCAGTAACAAAAATAACAAAAATCCAATACTAATAAAACCTAATATAATAAGGATGTGGTTAACTACTTCATTTGGTAATCGTTTAGAGAAGATTGAAACTGCAACACTCCAACCAGCTAAAATCATTGTCCATAACAATAATGAGCCCTCGTGTGCACCCCAAACAGCCGATATTTTAAAAATATCAGGTAGCTCTGTATTAGAATTATTCGCCACATATTTGACTGAAAAATCATCAACAATAAAGGCATTCATCAAAATTGCAAAGGACACAATAATCCAAAAAAACTGCCCCCATAATAATGGCTTAGCCAATTGGGTTAATGCGGTATTATTTTTTATAATGCCTAACGTAGGTACACTAACTTGCAATAATGCAAATGCTAATGCAAGAATAAGTGCGAAATGTCCAACTTCAACTAACATAGTAATTTAATTTAAAAAAAAATCTATTATATGATTAAATTACTATTATGTATGAATAATATCTTTTTTTTTATTACTAACAATAAGATTTACAAGACAATACGTGATTATTAAGACTCTAAATGAAAGATACTTTCTTAATTACTCTTATTTAATCATTAAAAAAAATCTATAATTTGATTTAAACCGCCATAATTGATAACAATATCTGCTTTTTTTACAACTAATGGTTTAGCATGATACGCAATTGATAAGCCAGCGATTGACATCATCTCTAAATCATTTGCACCATCTCCTGCAACAATGACTTGCCCAAGGGAAACCGCATATTGACTACACAATTCATTTACAAATTTGGCCTTGGCTGTTGCATTAATAATATCACCTTTTATTGTGCCTATTAATTGGTTATTCTTTATGTTTAGGTTATTAGCGCGAGCATGATCAAGACCAATATCCTTGGCTAATCGATCAGTAAAATACGTAAACCCACCAGAAACAACCGCACTTTTTACCCCTTTAGCTTTTAAAAATTGGATTAATTCTACACCACCAGGATTTACTTGTAATCGCTCGGTATACACTTGGTCTAACACCGATATATTAAGTCCTTTTAATAATGCCACTCGTTCAATCAGTGAAGTATTAAAATCTATCTTTCCTTGCATAGCAAGCTCAGTAATAGCAGCCACTTGAGGTTTTATATTAGAAAAATCAGCAATCTCATCAATACACTCAATATTAATTAAGGTTGAATCCATATCGCTAATAAATATGGCGGCCTTTTGGAAATCAAATGAATCAGGTAGATAATTAAAATCGATCTGGTAAGTTTGCCTTAACTCATCAAGATTAATCTGTTGATCGGTGTGAAGACGAATATGTGAATTATAGCGTTTGATCTCGCAATCATATTTTGTGGAAATTTTTGTGGCAATTTCTAGATTGACACTATGTTGAATGATTGTGTTCATAACCTATAACATGATTATGGTGCGGAAGGAGAGACTCGAACTCTCACGTCTTGCGACACTGGAACCTAAATCCAGCGTGTCTACCAATTCCACCACTCCCGCATTTATTAAACACCCCTAAGGATGAAAATTTGAAATTATACCTAATTAATGTTACAGTGAGTGATTTCAAGATCAGGATAAAGATATGACAATTAACAATGCTGTTTCAGCTATGGCAGGTGTGTTTATTATGGTTTCATTACTATTAGCTGTTGAGAATTTGTTTAATGAGCCAAGTTGGTTGTGGCTAACTTTTTTCGTTGGCTTTAATCTATTCCAGTCATCTTTTACTGGTTTTTGCCCAGCAGCAATGATCTTTAAAGCAATGGGACTAAAAAATTAGTCGTTATCAACGTCAAACCAATTAAGTTTTTCTCTAAGCTTCACCACTTCACCAACGATAATTAACGTTGGCGCATGAATTATTGTATTCTCAACCAAATCAGGTAATCCTGCTAAGGTTGTTACATAAACTTGCTGCTCTGGTGTAGTACCTTTTTCAACCAAAGCTACTGGCATATCACCACGCATACCATGCGCAATCAACTGCTCTGATAAATGTCTAGCACCCAACAATGCCATATAAAAAACAATGGTTTGTTGTTCAACTGCCAACTCATTCCAAGGTAGATTCATACTGCCATCTTTTAAGTGACCTGTAACAAAACGACAAGATTGTGAATAGTCTCGGTGTGTTAATGGAATACCTGAATAAGTCGAACAACCAGAAGCGGCAGTAATGCCAGGCACCACCTGGAATGGAATACCATTCTCAGCTAGAGTTTCAATCTCTTCACCACCTCGGCCAAAAATAAATGGATCACCGCCTTTAAGACGACAAACACGTCGACCTTGTTTAGCTAAATCGACTAATAATTGATTAATATCGCCCTGTGGTACCGCATGATTATCACGCTCTTTACCCACATAAATCAACTCTGCATCACGACGAACAAGCTCCATCACACCATCGGAGACTAAGCGATCATACAAAATAACGTCAGCTTGTTGCATCAAGCGCAGTGCTTTAAAAGTCAGTAAATCAGGGTCACCTGGACCGCCACCAACTAGATATACCTCACCTACACCACTGTCAGTGCTACCATCAAGTTGTGCTTGCAAATCTGCTTTGGCTTCATCAACCTTGCCGGAGAATACTTTTTCAGCAACAATGCCTGAAAAAGTCTTTTCCCAAAAGTAACGTCGGTCTTCAATATTGTTGAATTTTGCTTTAACTTGATCTCTAAAATTACCAGCAAGCTCTGCTAACTTGCCGTATGCGTGTGGAATAGTACTTTCAAGTTTTGAACGAATCAAACGAGCTAATACTGGGGCCTTCCCTGCAGATGAAATAGCAATTACAATTGGTGATCGATCTACAATAGACGGCATAATAAACGAACATAAATCTGGAGAATCTACCACATTGACTGGAATATTAGCTGTTTTGGCCAATGCTGAAACTTGTGCATTTAAGTCTGAATCATCAGTTGCCGATACAATTAATACTTGAGCACTAATATCTGTTGCTTCAAATGCTTTTTCAATATGAATAATCTTGTTATCTTTAACCAGTTTTTCAATACCATTACAGCATTCTTTTGATACGCAAGTAATGGCCGCACTTGCCTTTAATAATAAATTGATTTTACGCAGAGCAATATCACCACCACCAACCACTAAGCAAGGCTGTTGTTTAATATCAATAAAAATAGGCAGGTAATTCATGGGTTATTTAGCGCTAAAATAAAAGCTACTATTATAATGTCTAACAAACAATTAAAGTATTGTTATGAATATTGATCATTACACCTGCCCTTTTTCGCATTTAATTTTAAGTGGACGATGTGGGTGTCAATACAGCGCTAAAGATTGTATTGCAGAAAAAGAATTTGGTACTTGTTTACATGAACACTCCTCTGCAGAGTGTCAATCTTTATATCATCGTCTTCGAGAAAATAGTGATTTTGTACTCAAATCGCATCGCCAGTCTAGCTTATCAGTGGGTCAGCAATCTAAAATAAAAATGGGTGGCTTGCTTGCTTTACAAGAAATACTCAGTCATTCAAACGATAAAGGAATTAACAATATCATTGAACTGGTTACATTAACTAAGCAAACCTACGGCAGTTTCGAAAAAATTCCTTTCTCTCAACTAATGCCAAAGATCTCTAAATTTAAATTTAGAGATCGATCATAAAATCAGCTAAATATCTAATACTTGCTTAACAAGCGGAATACTAATGTTGTTTTTTTGTTGTAAAGACGTTTTGTCTAGCTGATCAATAGCGTTCAACAAATCTGTTAGATCTCGTGAATAATATTTAAATAAATAATCATAAATTTTACGATCGATCTTTATATTGCGTTCGTTCATCTGCTGCTGAATAATGTCTTTTTTGCTTTCATCATCCAAGTTTTCAAGGCAAAAAATAGTCGCTAAAGACAAACGCGTTTTTAGATCTTTTAATAATGTTAATTCACCAGGCAACACAGACCCGCTCACAATCAACTTAACCGATGTATGAGTAGCACGATTGTAAAGATCAAATAATTCTTGCTGTTGATTTTTGTCTAAATAACCAACGTTATCAATACAAACCCAGTCATTGTCTTCTAATCCATTTAGAATACCATCAGGCATCTCTTGTGCAAAATCTAAGTACACAACACCTAATGACTGTTCTAATGCCTCAAAAGTACAGCCTTGCAGTAAATGGGTTTTACCACTTGACTTATCACCATAGATATAAACAACTGAAACAGAGGATTGATCAAAAATATTGGTTAAAAACTCGATAATTTGTTGATTTTTATCACCACTAAAATTACACCAGCGCATTTTGGCATTCAGTGCAAAAGGCAAACCTAATTGATTCATTACCGACGCTCTTGCAAAATAACTTGTTTAATCCAAATCCACATATAATCCGCACCACTGAGGACAGTTGAGGTAGCGACAACAATAAAAAACATATCTGTCCATTGCGGTGAAACCAGGTAAATCTGTGTGATAACCAAAAACAACACTAAGACAATTTGTAACACTGTATTAAACTTAGATAAATTTGACGGTGCTAGCAACTCATCCTGCGAAGCATCAGTACCTAAAAAATAACCTACCGTACCAGCCACAATCATCACATCACGTAGGAAAATTAATATTAGCAACCACAACGGCAACAAGTCGATAACAAAAAGTGTAATGAAACTACCAGCTAATAATAACTTATCTGCCATAGGGTCAAGAATAGAGCCTAATCGACTTTGGCAAGAAAAGCGTTTGGCAATCCAACCATCTAATGCGTCTGTCACACCCGCAATAAAAAACAAGACAATTGCCAAAGAATAATTATGATTTAATAAAGTCATTACAATGGGCACTGTTAAAATAATGCGTAAAATTGACAGTGCATTTGGCAAAGAAGAAATACTAAAATTCATTTTTTTGCTAGAAAAAAATATTGATTATACGGAAAAACTAAGATGTCATCATTGACTTACCAAGACTCAGGCGTTGATATTACCAAAGGTAATGAACTTATTGAACGCATTAAACCGATTGCAAAATCGACTGTAAGAGAAGGTGTATTAGCCGGATTGGGTGGTTTTGGCGCTATGTTTGAACTACCGATTAACAAATATAAAAATCCAGTATTAATCTCTGGCACTGATGGTGTTGGCACCAAACTTAAAGTAGCGGAAATGCTGAACAAGCACGATACCATTGGTATTGATTTGGTCGCTATGTGTGTTAATGATTTAATTGTACAAGGGGCAGAGCCTTTATTCTTCTTAGATTACTTTGCCACAGGCAAGCTTAATACTGAAATTGCGATATCAGTGATTTCTGGCATTGGTGAGGGCTGTAAGCAATCAGGCTGTGCACTCATTGGTGGTGAAACTGCTGAAATGCCAGGCATGTACCAAGGCGAAGATTATGACCTAGCCGGTTTTTGTGTCGGTATTGTTGATAAAGACAAAATTATTGATGGCTCTAAGGTTGCTAATGGTGACCATATTATTGCATTGGCCTCTTCTGGCCCACACTCTAATGGCTATTCTCTAATTCGCAAAGTATTAGAACGGTCAAACCCGAGTGAAGCGCAATTAAACACACTGATTGAACCGACTCGAATTTATGTAAAATCTGTACTGTCACTGATTGAAAAGTTCTCGGTTCATGCAATTTCACATATTACTGGTGGTGGCTTGCTGGAAAACATTCCGCGTGTTTTACCCGCTAATCTAGCTGCAAAATTAGACGATAGATCTTGGGATCTACCTGAAATTTTTCAATTTCTACAAAATAATGGCAACATCGATATTATGGAAATGTACCGTGTCTTTAACTGCGGTGTTGGCATGGTAATTGTAATACCTGCTGAACAAAGTGAACAAGCCATAGCGCATTTGAATGAGCTTGGTGAAACTGCCTGGTTAATTGGCGACATCACCCAAAACGACGGCAACCAAGTCATTATTTAAATCCATGAGAGGCGTTGTCTTAATTTCTGGCAGTGGCTCTAATCTTCAAGCTATTATTGATCAAGCTGATAATATTGATTTAAATATCAGTTGTGTTATTAGCAACCATGCTAATGCTTACGGTCTCACACGTGCAAGCAATGCAGGCATCCCTTGCCATGTTATTGACCATACTCAGTTTAATTCTAGAGAAATATTTGACCAAGCTGTTAGTGAAACCATCGACCAATACAACCCTGGCATTGTCATCTTAGCAGGATTTATGCGAATTTTTACCGAAGCATTCGCTCAACAATATTGTGGAAAAATGCTAAATATACACCCTTCTCTATTGCCAAAATTTCAAGGCTTAAACACCCATCAACGTGTGATTGATGCGGGTGAAAACGAACATGGTGTGAGTATTCATTTTGTAACTACTGAGCTTGATGGCGGCCCTACTATCGCTCAAAGTCGTATCGCTGTATTGGCTGATGATGATGCCAGCTCTCTAGCCAAAAGAGTGCTAATCGAAGAGCATAAACTTTATCCTAAAGTCATTCATTGGTTTACTCAGGGCAGGCTTAAATTGAAGAATGGCAAAGCTGTTTTAGATGGAAAGGCGTTATGAAATCAATCATTATCACTATTTTATGTTGTCTAATCAATACAACCGTTAGCGCTTTAACCCCGTATGAAGCCACATACACACTTTCATGGTTTGGTATCAAAGCAGGGGTGGACAATCGAAAACTTACTGTAAAAAATAATTTGTATCATTACAAATCCAACGCCAAGACTACGGGTTTAGGAAAATTAATCAAAGACTACAATATTGAAGCAGAGGCAATACTTAGTATTGACCATTCTGGCGTTAATGCGAATTCGTACAGTGTATTTGAAGTAATCAATGGCGTAATTGAAAAAAACATAACCATTAAATTAAAAAACGACGATTTAGATCCGCTTTCTTTATTCTTAGCATTGTCTAATGAAATTAATAACAATCCAGCCAAAATCAATTTCGACTTTATGGTTAATGACGGCAAGAAAATAGAGCGGCATCGTTATCAAATTGTAGAAAGTGATGATGCCAATACTGTCAAAATCATCGAAAAAGATAAAAATATAGAACTACATTTTTCTAAAACCCAAGACGCTTTATTTACATTTTTCAAAAACCAAAGATTTAGTTTAAAACTAAAAAGTGTTATTTTTGAAGAATAGGTTTTAGATATTGTCCCGTATAAGAGCCTTTGGTTTCTGCGACCTTTTCAGGCGTTCCAGTTGCGATGATCTTGCCACCCTTATCACCACCTTCTGGACCCAAATCTACAATCCAATCTGCAGTTTTAATCACATCTAAATTGTGCTCAATAACTACAATAGTGTTCTCACGCTCACGCAGACGATTAATCACCGCTAACAATTGTTTTATATCGTGAAAATGTAGACCTGTCGTTGGCTCATCTAAAATATAAAGGGTTTGCCCAGTATCCGCTTTAGATAACTCTTTGGCCAGCTTGATTCGCTGCGCTTCACCACCTGACAAGGTGGTGGCATTTTGCCCTAAAGTAATATACGACAAACCAACATCCATCAATGTTTGTAATTTTTGCTTAATCTTTGGCATAGGTTCAAAAAACACTACCGCATCTTCGACTGTCATCTCTAAAACTTGTGCGATGGTTTTTCCTTTATAGAAAATTTCTAAGGTTTCACGATTGTATCGATGACTATTACACACATCACAAGGTACATATATATCCGATAAGAAATGCATCTCCACTTTGATTAAGCCATCACCCTTACAAGCTTCACAACGACCGCCTTTGACATTGAAACTAAAGCGTCCAGATTTATAGCCACGTGAGCGCGCCTCTAAAGTCAGAGAAAATAAATCACGAACCAGTGAAAATACTCCGGTGTATGTTGCTGGATTTGAGCGTGGTGTACGCCCAATTGGACTTTGATCGATATTAACCACCTTGTCAAAATACTCAAGCCCCTCGACAGAGATATAAGGGGCGGGTGTTGTTTGTGCACGGTTCAGCTCTCTAGCGGCTAAAGAATATAGTGTGTCATTAATCAATGTAGATTTTCCAGAACCCGACACACCAGTTATACAAGTGAGCACTCCTATCGGAATTGACAAATCAACTTGATCAAGATTATTACCTGAAGCACCTCGAATCTTAAGCCAGTTTTGTGCGGTTTTTCGCTCATTTGGAATTTCAATTCTCTTACGACCACTAAGATAATCACCTGTGAGAGATTTAGGATTGTCACTAACTTCTTGCGGTGTACCACAAGCAATAATTTCACCACCATGTATACCTGCGCCTGGGCCAATATCAATCACGTAATCCGCTTTCTTAATCGCATCTTCATCATGCTCTACTACAATCACTGTATTACCAATATCTCTCAGATAAATTAGCGTTTTTAATAACTTCTCATTATCTCGTTGATGTAGTCCAATAGAAGGTTCGTCTAATACATACAAAACACCCATTAAGCCTGCACCTATTTGGCTGGCTAGACGAATTCGTTGTGCCTCACCGCCAGATAAAGTACTAGAACGACGCTCTAAACTTAAATATTCCAAGCCTACATTAATCAGAAATTCTAAACGTTGGGTGATTTCTTTTAAAATCTTATCTGCAATCTTTCCACGCGCGCCCTCAAGTTTTAAATCTTTAAAAAATTTATGAGCATTAGCAATCGAAAACTTAGAAATTTTGGATAAATTGTAATCACCAATAAATACATTTCTGGCTGATTCATTCAATCGATCGCCCTCACAACTACTACAGTTTCTAGTTACTACATAACGTGACAATTCTTCACGCACAGATCGAATCTCGCTTTCTTCATAACGACGCATCATTCTTGGGATGACGCCATCAAATGGCTTGGCTTTATTTGCCCACCCTTTGCGCCCCTTGATTCTTGAAAAATCAATTTCATCTTCACCACTACCATATAGGACAATGTGCTTATGTTCGTCACTCAATAATTCATATGGGGTATCAATACTAAAGCCGTAATATTGTCCTACCAACATTAATATCTGATAAAAATAAGCGTTTGATCGACCCCAACCATAAATCGCACCGTCGGCCAAACTAAGATCAGGATTAGCCACAACTTTAGCTTCATCAAAAACATCTTTAACACCTAATCCATCACAACTTGGGCAAGCACCTACCGGATTGTTAAATGAAAATAATCTTGGCTCTAACTCTTCCAAAGAATACCCGCACTCAATACAAGAAAACTTGGCTGAAAACACCAATTCATCTTGTTTTGATTCCTCGTCCATTGGTGCAACACGCACTAAACCATCGCTTAAATTAAGCGCTGTTTCTAAAGATTCAGACAAACGAGAAGTAATGTCTTCTCTAACTTTAAGACGATCAACGACAATTTCAATAGTGTGGTGTGTCTTGCCATCAAGCTCAGTCATGTCATCTAAATACACAATCTTGCCATCCACACGTGCGCGTAAAAAACCCTGATGAGATAACTCATCTAACATTTTTGTATGGCTACCCTTGCGATTTTGTACCACAGGCGAAAGCAACATAATCTTCTCACCTTTAGGTAATGTCATAATACTATCTACCATCTGCGAGATAGTTTGCGAAACTAGGTCAATTTTATGTTCCGGACATTTTGGCAGTCCAGCACGAGCAAATAACAATCTTAAATAATCATAGATTTCAGTAATAGTACCAACAGTTGAACGCGGATTATGCGAAGTGGCCTTTTGTTCAATAGAAATGGCAGGAGATAAACCTTCAATATGGTCTACATCAGGCTTTTCCATTAAGGATAAAAATTGACGCGCATAGGCCGATAAAGACTCAACGTAACGACGTTGCCCTTCAGCATAAATCGTATCAAAGGCCAGTGATGATTTACCCGAACCAGATAGACCGGTAATCACAACTAGTTTATTCCTTGGAATATCAATATCAATGTTTTTTAAGTTGTGGACTCTGGCGCCACGAATACTAATCTGATCCATTCTAATGCTTTTAAAAATATGTCGGACAAAGGGTTCATTATAACGGTCACGCAATGTAAAATCATAAATAATTTAACGACCTTGTTAAGAATGAGAAAATATAAACGCATCTTGTTAAAACTCAGTGGTGAGGCTTTGGCCAGTGCCGAGAATACCGTCGATCCAGACACTCTTAGGAAAGTAGTCAACATCATCCAATCTGCACTTAATCAAAAAGTCGAGGTGGGTATTGTTGTTGGCGGTGGTAATATTTTTAGAGGTGCAGCACTGGCTGAGGCCGGCATGAACCGTGTAACTGGCGACCATATGGGTATGTTGGCTACAGTCATTAATGCACTAGCAATTTCAGATGCTTGTCGCCGATCCAATATCGATGCTATGGTAATGTCAGGCTTCCCTATTGGCGGTGGCGTTTGTGATCCGGTTGATCATAACAAAGCCAAACAAGCACTCAGTGAAGGAAAAGTTGTCATTTTCTCAGCAGGTACAGGCAGTCCATGCTTTACAACTGATACAGGTGCGGTACTACGAGGTATTGAAATTGGTGCTGATATTGTCTTTAAAGCCACTAAAGTAGATGGTGTTTATACCGACGACCCAATGAAAAACCCGGATGCAACCCGTTACGAAACGCTTAGTTTTAATGAAGCAATTGAGAAAAACCTACAAATTATGGATACAGCTGCATTTGCTTTGTGTCGTGAGCACAAATTAGAAATCTGTGTCTTTAGTATGCTTGAAGATCCAGAAACACTTTCTAAAATCCTAAAAGGTGAATCTTTGGGAACCATCGTAAGGAGCTAATATGTTAACTGAAATTCAACAAGATGCTAAAGAACGCATGGATAAAAGTTTGGGCTCGCTTGAGAACAACTTTAGTAAAATTAGAGCAGGTCGAGCGCACCCCTCTTTATTAGAGCAAGTACAAGTAGAATACTACGGCTCAATGGTGCCATTATCTCAAGTAGGTAATATTGTTGCTGAGGATTCACACACACTTAAAGTCTCAGTTTGGGAAAAAGACATGTGTGCGCCCGTTGAAAAGGCCATTATGACTTCCGACTTAGGGCTCAACCCGCAATCCATGGGCCAGGTAATTCGCATCCCCCTACCGCCACTGACAGAAGAGCGTCGTCGAGAATTAGTACGTGTGGTTAAAGATGAAGCCGAACAGGCCAAAGTGGCTATTCGAAATATAAGACGTGATGCAAATTCTGACTGTAAGGAGTTGTTAAAAGAAAAAGAGATTTCAGAAGATGAAGCACGCAAAGCTGAAGACAACATTCAAAAAATCACTGATGATCATGTCAAGTCAATTGATGACAAGTTAAACCACAAAGAAAACTCATTGCTTGAAATCTAACCATAGATTTCAATAGGTAATAAAAAAAGCCCGCATTGCGGGCTTTTTTATTGCTTAATTTTTATTTACTTTCCATATGACTCAACACAAGAAAAATAATCTGCCCATCGACCATTAGCAAACGAAGTTCCTAATGTATCAATTGGTCCAATATTATATAAATAATCACCCATTAAAGCTTCTTTGAAAAGCTCAATATTATATTCAGATAAATCCAGACTAGCCTTACAAGATTCATGTGCTGCAGTAGTAATTATTGTGCCGGAAGTTGTTGTTCCGATAGTTGCATCGGCAGGATTAGTTAAAGTCATCGTTTTGGCATTTTGATTACCAACAACAATCTGTTCTGCCACTGGTACCAATGAATCAAATGATTCTACAGGGCCCATATCACGATCATCACCACCTGCCACTACATTGGCCATCAAAGCAAATGCTGCTATAAAACTCAAAGTGTTTTTCATCATTATTTATATCTCCAAAAAGGTTAAAATTTAATTTATCTTTGATTATTATAGCTGGTTATTTTTTTACTGTAAATGTTTATACTTGACGATTTTTCAAAACAATGCTCTGAATCAAAATTATCAGCTTTACGCGTGCAACTTTTTGAGACATCACACCAGGCGTTCTCTGTCAATAACGGTAATATTCCTAGATGGGAAGGAGCGATCGAATCCATTAAAGATCAGCCACAAGGAAGGATTCAATACGCAGATCGGAAGAGCACACGTCTGAACTCCAGTCACAAGCCTATCTCGTATGCCGTCTTCTGCTTGAAAAAAAAAAAA
>CALCCK010000014.1 GCA_937899995.1 uncultured Gammaproteobacteria bacterium | reverse complement strand
CTTGTACTTATATTATGTCATCTGTAGGAACTATCTGGTGGTTGTATACAGCGTGCATCTGTGTGTCATGATGTGTCACTTTGGGGAGTCTCACAGTGTGTGTACTTCGCGTTCGTGAGTGCTTGTTTTTTTTTTTCAAGCAGCAGACGGCATACGATGTAGGCTTGTGACTGGAGTTCAGACGTGTGCTCTTCCGATCTAAGCTGAAAAACAAATAAGTGGTGAATTGGTACGGATGCTTTCTTGTGCGGCGCGTACAAACTTTTCACCAACCACAGAGCCCATTGAGCCACCCATAAATTTAAACTCAAAAGCAGCAACAACAACAGACATACCATTTAGAGTGCCTTTTTTAACCACTAACGCATCTTTCTCGCCGGTATTTTTTTGCGCTTGTAAATAGCGGTCTTTATACTTCTTTTGGTCTTTAAACTTTAGTGGATCAACGGCGACTAAATTTGGTGCAATTTCTTCTTGGCCATCAACATCCAAAAAACTTTCAAGTCGCACTCTGGCTGAAATACGCATATGGTGGTCACAATTTGGACACACATAAGTCAGTTGCTTAAGCTCTTCTTCGTATAAAGTGGATTCACACTTAGGGCATTTGCTCCACAAGCCTTCAGGAATGTTCTTTTTTACAACATTGGTAATCGTGGGTAAGATTTTTTTTAGCCAGCTCATAATAAATCCTTTATCTGATAGCAGCTGATATTTCAGCTGACAATGCACCAACACTTGCTAACATTTTATCCCTATCTGTGGCATATTGCTCAATAAATGACACTAAAGACGAGCCAACAATCACCGCGTCAGCGGAGACTGAAACCGCTTTGGCAGTTGCTGCGTCTTTAATACCAAAACCTACACCTACAGGTAAATCAATAAATTGGCGAATTCTAGCCAGGTTAGTGTTCACCGAATCAATATCTAAATGGCCAGCACCAGTCACCCCTTTAAGAGATACGAAATACACAAAACCCGAGGCAATATTAGCTATATATGCCAAACGATCGTTGGTTGTCGTTGGCGCTACCAGGAAAATAAAATCAATATCAACATCATCTAAACATTGCTTTAAATCATGCGCTTCTTCCGGTGGCATATCCACCACTAGTACGCCATCAACACCACTTTCACTCGCCGCATCAGCAAAGGCTTGATAGCCAAATACCTCGATAGGGTTTAGATATCCCATCAACACAACGGCTGTCGTATTGTTAGTTTGTCTGAATTTATTTACTAAATCAATTACGTCATGCAAACTCACACCATCAGCCACAGCACGCTCATGTGATTTAGCAATCACAGGGCCATCGGCCATCGGGTCTGAAAATGGCACACCAAGTTCAATCACATCAGCGCCATTAGCAACTAGGGTTTGCATCAAGGCATAAGTATTGTCTAAACCGCTATCACCTGCAGTAATAAATGGAATAAACGCCTTTTGACCCTCGGGTAAATTAGAAAAAACTTGAACTAATCTTGACATAGTTACTTAGCACTAAACTCATGCACACTGTCTACCAACACCTTCATGTTTTCTGGATCAACATCTGGGGTGATGCCATGGCCTAAATTAAAGATATGACCTGTGTCGCCTTTAAACTGGCTGAGCACTTTCTTAACTTCTGCTCGAACAACTTCAGGCGTGCCATACATAACAGCTGGGTCTAGGTTACCTTGAATCGCCACCTTGTCGCCAATTTGTTGTTCAACTTCACTGAGATCTACTGTCCAATCAATACCGACACCATCACAGCCTGTATTAGCAATCTCATTCAGATGCTTGCCGCCATTTTTACTAAATAAAGTGATTGGTGTATTTGGATGTTTTTCCTTAACCCCATTCACAATTCTTTGCATGTAGCTAAGTGAGAAATCTAAATAATGCGTCTTGGATAATACACCACCCCAAGTATCAAAAACCATCAGACTATCTGCACCACTCAGTACTTGCTGGTCTAAATAGGCGATCACACTGTCGGCTAATTTATCCAATAATAAATGCAACATTTTTGGATCGTTAAACAGCATCGCTTTGGTTTTAGCAAAAGTTTTACTACTACCACCCTCAATCATATAGGTAGCCAATGTCCAAGGACTACCACTAAAACCAATCAGTGGTACACGCATACCTAGCGCTGTCTTAATCGTAGATATAGCATCAAACACATAAGTTAGGTCATTATTAATCTCTGACGGGATAGCCTCAATGTCTGCCAAGGTTTTGATAGGACGCTCAAATTTTGGCCCTTCACCTTCGCTAAAATACAGGCCTAAACCCATTGCATCAGGAATAGTCAAGATGTCAGAAAACAAGATTGCCGCATCAAGATCAAATCGATCAATCGGTTGCATGGTTACTTCACAGGCAAGCTGTGGATTTTTACACAAACTCATAAAGTCACCCGCTTGCTTACGAGTGGCACGATATTCAGGTAAATAACGACCTGCTTGGCGCATTACCCAGATAGGTGTACGTGATGTAGGTTGCTTTAATAAGGCATTAAGATAATCAAATGACATAGTGTTGAATTAAAAAATTAATAGTGCAATTATTATAACGATTTTTGTCCTAAACGCTCATATAATCAGGTATAAAAAAAGCCACATAAGTGGCTTTTTTTTATTGAATGCTTGGTGTTTAGCGCTTGAATGAAGCGTAACGTGATTTAAACTTCTCAACACGACCAGCACTGTCCATAATTTTTTGCTTGCCTGTGTAAAAAGGGTGGCAGCTAGAACATACATCTAAATGTAATTCTTCCTTGCCAATCGTTGAACGTGACTCAAAAGTATTGCCACATGAGCATACAACTTTTACAGTGTCGTAATTAGGGTGAATGTTTGTTTTCATGTCTATAACTTTATGTAAATCTAAAAGAGGAGGAATTATATACTATTATTATTCGCTATTCTTGATTTTTTCTCAACCAAGCTCTGCATTAACAACCACAATGATCGAACTGATTGGCATCGCAATTGCGGCAAATAATGGCGTAACCTTAGCCATCATTGCCAACGGCACCATAAAAGCGTTATAAAGCAAGGCAAGAGCGTTGAAGTTTGCTGATCATAAAAAGCACCTAAACCACTTTCATAAATGGTTTGACAAACACTGACACAACCCGCACAGCAAAAATTTTGCTGTGTATCTTGAATAATCGATTCGACTCTATTAGTCAGGGTGACTGGCAGGTAACAAACATTAGACATTAATAGACTGATTTTATTGTATTTTTTTATTAGGTTCTCTTATAATATAAAGTTATGAAGCGTTTAATACTATTTGGTTTATTCTTACTACTCAGTACTGCCAGTATCGCCGCTGATCAAATTCGTCTATACAAGCAATATATTGTAGGCACCCCAAAAACCCATTTACAAAAGATACACAAATTAGAGGACTGTTCAATCAAATACGAACAGGGCACATTGTGTATGCAGAATCACTCATTGTCAGGTGAAAATGCAGAAATCGCCTTCCGATTTTTAAAAGACCAACTGGTGTCTATCGTACTAATGATGCCGCTGAGCGATGTCAGCAAGATTAAAAAAATGTTTTACGTACTTAAAACACAATTTGATCTGGTGCTTATTGAAGATGGCAAAGAGCGCTTAGACATCATCGAGATTAGCGCCAATACATTCGCCAAACACGAGTTCACTAAATTGATTGCTGAGTTTGAAAACAACGCTTATCAAAAACACAACATTAAATACACCTTTATTAGCAAAGACGAATTTAAAGCTCAATCGCTCAAAGCGCGTAATTTTTCAGAGATATTCAAAGATGCGCCTACACACATGCGCGCTGCCACCTATAGTGTAGTCCGTAAAGATGGGCAAGTCATCGGTACAATCAGCTTTATTGTACCGGGCATTACTCAGGCCTACCTCGATCAAAATCCCATTGTTGAAGACTTCTAGAGCGTCATTATGATCCAAATTCACGGCATAATTCTTGCAGCAGGCAAAGGCACGCGCATGAACTCTTCAAAGCCAAAAGTCTTACAAATACTTTCAGACAAAACCCTACTCGGACATGTACTCACGCAAGTTCAAAAACTGTGTTCAAAAGTACATGTGGTGTATGGCTTTGGTGGTGATCAGGTGCGTAAACACATTAATGATGATTCTATCAACTGGGTGGAGCAAGCTAATCAACTTGGCACGGGCCATGCAGTCCAGCAGGCCATGCCGCATATTGATGACGATTCAATATCCTTGGTGCTTTATGGTGATGTACCTCTGATTGAAAAATCCACATTAAATAACCTAATCACCCAAGCACAGCACAATGGTGTGGCATTATTATCTGTCGTGTTAGACAACCCTGTAGGCTATGGTCGAATCATCAGACAAAATAACCAAATACAGTCTATTATTGAACAAAAAGATGCCAACAAGGAACAACTCGCAATTTGTGAAGTGAATACCGGTATTATGGCGGTTAATAGTGGTTTGTTAAAAACTTACTTAGATGGTTTAGATTCTAACAACGCCCAAGGTGAATTATATTTAACCGACATTATTGAAATGGCTGTGAGTGATGGTAAGACTGTCGCATCCGTCATTACAGACAACGAATTTGAGGTAGCCGGTGTGAACGACAAAGTACAACTCGCAGAATTAGAAAGAACCTTACAACAGAACCAAGCAACCAGGTTTATGCAGCAAGGATTAATGTTAAAAGATCCTGCCCGTTTTGATTGCCGAGGCAATTTAAGCTTTGGACAAGACTGTGAGGTCGACGTTAATGTAGTGGTCGAAGGTAAAGTGACCCTAGGTGACAACACAACCATCGCACCAAACTGTGTTATTAAAAATACTATCATTGGTAGCAACGTATCCATATTGCCTAACTCGGTAATTGAGGGTGCTATCATTGGCGACGGTGCGTCCATCGGGCCATTTGCTCGTATTCGTCCAGAAGCTAACATTGGTGAAAACGCAAAAATTGGTAACTTTGTTGAAGTTAAAAAATCCACCATTGGTAAAGGCTCAAAGGTCTCACACCTAAGTTATGTGGGCGACACCACCATAGGTGACGATGTTAATATCGGCGCTGGCGTGATCACTTGCAACTATGACGGCGCTAACAAACACCAAACTACCATTAAAGACGGCGCATTCGTTGGCTCAGATACGCAACTCATCGCTCCGGTGACTATTGGTAAAAATGCCACGATTGGCGCAGGATCTACCATCACCAAAGACGTACCAGATAGTCATCTAAGCCTAAGCCGTTCTAGACAAACCACCCTGAAAAACTGGGAACGCCCAACTAAAAAATAAGAAATTACCGGCACAGAATTTTTTTACTTAAAACACAAAATATTGCTATTTTTAGCCTAATTTATACTAGAACAACCTAAAATTGAGATAAATAGACTATTTTTGATTAAAAATAGCTGTTTTATACGATAAATTGACTAAAAATTAGCTAATTTTAGATAAAAACACTATTTAATTGGTTTTAAAATAGTAATTTTTTCCGAAATCAAAGTATAAGGAATTTTAAAAAACAAGAGTTTATTAACAATAAATGACTGTTTTAAGAATTTCGACAACAAATCCTTTGCTAAAAAAACAACTTTTAAAAAAATTTAGGCTGATAATTTTTTATCAGTACAAGGAAGTAACGCACGAAAAAATTGAAGTGTATTCACTAATACATGAGGTTTTGGGTACGGAAACTGACGCAGTAATTATGAAAAAGTACTGTCCTAAAACTCGATGCCTTCGATCTCAGCAATAGTATGAATATCCTTATCACCACGCCCAGAGAGATTGATAATGATATTTTTATCTTTACCTAGCTCTTGTGCCAGTTTAATACCATAAGCCACAGCGTGAGCAGATTCTAATGCTGGCAAAATACCTTCAACTCTAGTGAGTGTATGGAAGGCCTCCAGCGCCTCATCATCCGTAATCGAGACGTATTGTGCGCGACCTGAGTCTTTTAAGTAAGCATGTTCTGGGCCAACACCTGGATAATCTAAACCCGCTGAAATTGAATGGCCTTCGATAATCTGGCCGTTTTCATCTTCCAATAGGTAAGTTCTGTTACCGTGCAATACACCGACACTACCTGCACACAGAGGCGCTGCATGAGCCGTTGGTCCTTTTTCTAAACCATATCCTCCTGCTTCCACACCATAAATGGCCACTGATGCATCGTCAATAAATTCATGAAATAAACCAATAGCGTTTGATCCGCCACCGACACAAGCAACTAGTGCATCTGGCAAACCACCGACTTGATCGGCGAATTGAACTTTGGCCTCTTTACCAATGATGCTTTGGAAATCACGCACCATCATCGGATAAGGGTGTGGACCCGCCACTGTGCCAATAATATAAAAGGTGTCGTCGATATTAGTAACCCAATCACGCATCGCTTCGTTCAGTGCATCTTTAAGGGTTTTAGAGCCAGAGGTAACTGGCACTACCGTAGCACCGAGTAATTTCATGCGAAAGACATTCAGCGCTTGACGGGCTACATCAACCTCGCCCATGTACACAACACACTCTAAGCCTAGGCGCGCCGCAACCGTGGCAGTGGCCACGCCATGTTGACCTGCGCCGGTCTCGGCAATAATACGTGTTTTACCCATACGCTTAGCCAATAAAGCCTGGCCAATGGTATTGTTTATTTTGTGTGCACCAGTATGATTTAGGTCTTCGCGCTTAAGGTAAATCTGTGCACCACCGAATTTTTTACTCAAATTATCAGCATGATAAAGCGGCGTTATACGACCAACATAATGCTTAAGATCGTGTTCAAATTCTTTTATAAAGTCTGTATCATCCTTATATTTTTCATAAGCCTCTTTAAGCTCAGTTACTGCTGTCATTAAAGTTTCTGCAATAAAGACACCGCCATATTGTTCGAAATGGCCTTTATCATCTGGCAATGAATAGCTCATGATCTAACCTGTTGTATAAATTGTTTTATTTTAGTGATGTCTTTCATGCCTGGCTCACTTTCCACACCGCTAGACACATCAACCGCATAAGGATTAACTTGCTTAATCGCCTCAGCAGCCGTATCGGGGTTTAGGCCACCTGCTAGAATAATGGGTAAATCAATATCAACCTTGGCTAAACTCCAGTCAAAGGCCTCACCAGTACCGCCATAAGCGTCTTTATTAAAGGCATCTAACAACAAACCACTGGCCTGATGATAATCATCAGCTATTTGCGTAAGATTGGTGTCATGGTTAACGCGAACCGCCTTAATAAACGGCATGGCATATTGTGTGCATTCAAGTACAGACTCATCACCATGGAATTGCAAAGTGTCGAGTGGCACTTCACACAATACTTCATCAATAAAACTCGAATCCGCATTCACAAACAAACCCACGCGATTAATAAACGGTGGCAAGGCGTTAACAATTTCTAGTGCCGATTCAACATCAACATGACGAGTCGATTTGTCGTAAAACACCAGGCCGATTGCATCTATACCGAGAAGCGATGCTTCTCGTGCATTGTCAGCATTGGTGAATCCGCAAATCTTAATTTTCATTTAATGTATATTCTCAGCCTCTAATTTTTCTCTAATTGTATCACGGTCAATCCACCACTTATCATCTACCAGTTGATCTACCGCGCCGGATAATTTCTTTAAAAATACCTCCGGCTTATCTAATTCCAAAGTTCTATGCCATACATCAAAAGTGGATTGGTCGGTTATATGTGAATGCTTATCGGCAACACTGGCCAACATTTGCGACGTAAAAAACGTTAACTCGTCGTCTTCACCACAACGCATTGAAGTAACGTAATATGCTGCTGCTGCTGCCACTGCTCTAGTGTCCGCCTCTTCTGGAGATTCTTCAACCAAATGTTGTAACATTGCCACGGTGATTTCTGGGTCGATTGGAAAAGTAATTCCCAACCATAGTGCATGTCCAAGTGCGACTAAAGCATCTGGCCCATCAGATAAAAACATCACATCACAAGCCTCAACGGCTAGTTCCCACAGCTCGTCTTCCTGCGCTAAATTAAAGGCAGTAAAGGCTTTTTCCCAAGCGTCGGCACCTTTATAGCGTTCAACCTGAATGCGACCGATTTCTAATAAATTTTTAATTCTGTCTTCAACAGGTGAGCCCTCACTTAAGCTAGCCAGTTGTGCTTCAAAATATTCTAGTCTCGACTGTAACTGCTCTTCATTAGCGTATACATCTTCACCGTCATCGCCGTCAAAAATATCATGATCTTTGTTTAGATATTTAAATCCCATTTGTTATCCTCTAGTAAAACGCCGCTTCTAAACGATCTTCCCAGTTCTCTGGTGTATCGCCATAATCAGGCTTAACATCCATTTGAAAAAAACGCTCGTCTGATGTTTTGGCGATGGCTTTAAGTGCAACAACCAAACCTTCAAAATCATCAATTTGCGGATTTGCAATTATGACTTCACTTATTAGCAACATAAAAAACTACCGTTATTAATTAAATGCCTTGTATTTTACACTGCAAAGCTTACAAATAGCTACGTGATAGTTAGACTATGATTTTTTCGTGGTTTTCTTGGCGGTCTTTTTAACTGCTTTTTTCGTGGCTTTCTTTTTACGCTTAGCAGTCTTAGATTTGATTTTTCCAGAAATGGCTTTTTTACACTCTTCTAGTGTGAGTTCGCTCGGCTCTTTGTCGCCAAACAATTTAGAGACTGTGATATTCTTTTGGCCTTTACCACGCTTCTTACCATTCCAGATATACGGGCCGAAGCGACCATTAAGCACCTGGATTTCACTGTCATCAAAGGTTTTTATTATACGTTCAGCATCAAATTTTTCTTTAGCGACAATCAATTCCAATGCTTTTTCAAGCGTAACTTCTTCAGGAATATCTTCTTTCAAAGAAACATATTTCTTACCATATTGTATGTAGGGGCCGAAACGGCCATAATTGGCTTTTATAACACCAAAGTCGTCTGTTTCACCTACCGTACGTGGCATGTTGAATAACTCTAACGCCTCATCAAGGTTGATAGTTTCAATATCAAGAGAGCCTCTAAGGGAGGCGAAAGTTGGTTTGTCTTCGTCATCTTTATGGCCAATTTGTGCAAAGGCGCCATAGCGTCCAAAACGTACACTGACGGGTTTACCACTCTTAGGATCAGTACCAAGCTCACGCATACCGTGAGTTTCTTCCCTAGAGATATCATTGGCTAGTTCAATTTGAGCATGGAAGGGCTCATAGAAATTTTTAACAATACCTTGCCAAGCCACACCTTGATTGGCAATGGTGTCAAAATCACTTTCTAATTTGGCAGTAAATTCATAATCAATAATATTACTGAAATTTTTCACTAAAAAATCATTCAACAAATACGCCACATTGGTTGGGAATAGTTTGTTTTTCTCAACGCCTATTGTTTCAACTGGCTTTGATTCGACAACTTTTCCATCAGTAATTTCAATGAGTTGATAAGTGCGTTCTACACCTTCACGTGTTTCTTTAGTAACATAGTTTCTGTCTTGTACAGTTGACACCATGGTGGCAAAAGTAGAGGGACGACCAATGCCCATTTCTTCAATTTTTTTAACCAAAGAAGCTTCAGTGTAGCGTGGCTTAGCGCGTGAAAAACTTTCTCTCGCTGCAAAACTGGCTAAGGTTAATTCGTCGCCTTGACTTAAGTCAGGCAGTAATTTATCGTCTGATGATAGGTAATCATAAACACTTAAAAAGCCTGGAAATACCAATATCTCACCGTTAGCCACAAAGGTTTCGTCGCGATTAGAAATGTTGGTCTTAATCTGTGTTCTTTGTAATTTTGCATCACTCATTTGTGAGGCTAATGTACGTTTATAAATAAGTGTATAAAGTTTAGCAGCCTGATCCTCTAAACCATAAATTTCTGACTTGGTTAAATCTGTTGGTCGAATTGCTTCATGCGCTTCTTGTGCGCTAGCGTCTTTAGTCTTATAGCGTCTAACTTGATGATAGTCTGAACCATGGGTTTTTTTAATCACCTCTCCAGCTGCCTCAATGGCTGTTTCTGAAAGAGTAAATGAATCGGTTCTCATGTAAGTAATTGAGCCTTCTCGATACAAGCCTTGTGCCAGGGTCATGGTTTGTTTAACCGAAAAACCGAGTTTTTGCGAGGCTTCTTGTTGTAAAGTAGAGGTAATAAATGGTGGCTTAGGAGAGCGTTTAGAAGGCTTCTTTTCAATCGCAGAAACACTTAATTTGGCATCTAATAGGGCTGTAGTAAAGACAACCGCTTCGTCTTTAGAGTCAAAATCTTTACTAAGCTTTACGTCTACAACTTCACCGTTGTCATTCACTAGCTCAGCCTTAACTTTATAGGTGCTTTGCGTCGTGTGATTGGTAATTTCTCTTTCTCTTTCTACTACCAAACGCACTACTGGCGATTGCACTCGACCTGCAGAACGCGCACCTGAAATCTTGCGCCATAAAATAGGTGAGATTTCAAAACCCACTAAACGATCAATCACACGTCTAGCTTGTTGTGCATCAACCACCTGGTAATCTACTATTCTTGGTGAAGTGATTGCCTTAGTAATGGCACTCTTGGTAATCTCATGAAAAACAATGCGTGGTGTATCTTTAGGTAAATTTAATGTCTCTAGCAAATGCCAAGCGATCGCCTCTCCTTCGCGGTCCTCATCAGTCGCGAGATAAACTTGATCTGCTGTTTTAACTGATTTTCTAAGATCGGCTACAACCTTTTTCTTATCGGCACTAACCACATAGGTTGGTTGGAAATTATTCTCAAGGTCAATGCCCATGTCTTTTTTAGGCATGTCACGAATATGACCAATACTTGACTTAACGGTATAGTCTTTGCCTAAGAATTTTTCAATTGTTTTGGCTTTTGCAGGGGACTCAACAATGACAAGGTTTTTTGCCATTATTGAACAGTATGGTTATCGTCAAGAAACACAATTGATTCTAGCCATTGTACTGAAATCTCTTCATCATTGCTGTTGCCCAGTACCATCATCACCACCCACTTTAAATCATCTAAAGGCACCGATGAATCACCCAATGACATAATTTGATCAATGATTATTTCACGTTGATTGGCATCTAGTTGACCCATGTTTTCCATGAACAATAAAAAGCCACGAGACTTGACATCAAGCTTTAGTTTTTCCGCGTCGCTATAAATACGCATGCCACCATGCGTATTAGCAAACGGCTTAACACTGCCATCTTGCAAAGTGGCAATATTTTCTAGCCAGCTAAGCGCTTTTTCAATACGAACTGTTTCAAAACCAGCATCTGAAAGATGAGCCTTTAAAGCAGTATCATCAATTTCATGAGACGAGTCTTGTTCTGCTTCTTCAAACAGATAATCAAACATATAAGTTAGTACATCAAGAATATTGTGTGTCATAAAAATCTCACTTAGTTAATAGATAGCCAGAGTCGCTAACCTTTGTCTCTGTTCGCATGTTCTAATATTTGGGGATTAATCCACTTTTTTCAAGTATTTTATCAATACTCATGGCTTCACAACTCAAGCATTTTAATAGCACAAGGGGGGTGTTGTCTACATCTTTTGTATAAATAGGTACGTTATTGCCTGATAAAGGCACTTCTAAACCCATTTCAGCGTATTGACATTATTATAAATTATCATAGTTATTTACAAGGTGTATTGTGATTTATGGTAAAATTGCAAGATTTTATCGGCTGATATTCTATTATGAAACAGAAAAGAACCTTCCAACCCAGTGTTTTAAAACGCAGACGTACTCATGGCTTTAGATCAAGAATGAGCACTAAGTCTGGCCGTGCAGTAATCAATGCTCGTAGAAGAAAAGGACGTAAGCGCTTAGCTGCAGCTTAATGTCTCTACGGCTGACACGTGAAGCCAAAATCCTAAAACCCAGCGAATACACCCATATTTTTAAAGGTGGTAAGCGGGCCAAGGGTAAATACTGGCAAATCATTGCAAAACCTATTCAAGACTCTAGGCCGCGTTTAGGCTTAGCAATCTCAAAGAAAGTAACGCGTTTGGCTGTCGATAGAAACCGATTCAAACGTGTTGCAAGAGAAACCTTTAGAGTGGCGCAACCACACTTAGATAGTTGGGGATTTGTAGTTATGGCCAGAAACGCTAAGCCGACTAAAAATCCAGAATTATCTGCTGAACTACTGGACTTATTTACACAGGTGACGAAAAACTAATTTGAATTATGCGTTATTTATTGCTTATTCCCATTAAATTTTATCAATTATTTATTAGTCCGTTTTTAGGGACTAACTGTCGTTTTAATCCAACCTGTTCACAATATTCTTATGACGCCGTGAAAGAACATGGCTTTTTTAAGGGTTTTACTCTAAGCGTAAAACGTATTGGAAAATGCCACCCTTGGCATGATGGCGGGTTTGATCCAGTGCCAAAAAAACACATTCATTAATCAATAAATTATTCTTATGAACAATCAAAAAGTATTTCTCGGTATTGCAATTTTCTTAACTGTTTTCTTATTATGGGACAAGTGGCAAATCACCCATGTCACTGATGAAGATGGCAATGTCATACGCAAAACTCAAATCACACTTGATACTAGTGCACAAAATACTGACGTGCCAATGATCAACGCAGAAACAACACAAATTGACCTACCAACCCCACCAAGTATTAATGAGTCACACGGCTATACCACGGTTACCACTGATTTGCTTACAGTAGAAATTAGCCACAAAGGCGGAACAATTCAAAATGCCTATCTCAACGCTTTCCCTTTAGAAAAAGGTGGCAAAGAAAAATTCCAACTATTGAGTGATAAAGTTGGAATGTTGTTCCAAGCACAAAGTGGCTTAGCTTCACGCGACGATTTAATGCCAACACATTTATCATTATTCAACTCTGCTAACTCAAACTATCAGTTGTCTGCTGACACACTCACCGTGCCGCTGACTTGGCAAGGAAAAGACGGCACCATGGTCACTAAGAATTTTCACTTTAAAAAAGGCAGTTATGTTGTTGAGATTGATTATCAAATCACCAACAATTCTAATCAAGCCATTCCGGTTAAAAGCTATGTGCGCCTCAGTAGAAGTGCAATTGACCAATCAAACATGATGATGCCGACTTTTACCGGCGGTATCATTTATGATAAGATAGCTCATACAGTACAAAAAAATGAATTTGACGATTGGGATGATTTTGACGCACAACAATCAACTGGCGGCTGGATAGCAATGGTTCAGCAATATTTTATTGCTGCTTGGATCCCGAATCAAGATGAGTCTCAGACGTTTTCTGCTAGCTCAAGCAACAACTTACACAAGTTAACCAATGCCAACCAACAAATTAGCCTTGGTGCTGGCAGCAGCACCATACTATCTGCCAACAAGCTTTATCTTGGCCCTAAAGAGTATGGCAAGATTGAAGAAGTAGCTATTGGATTAAACTACACACTTGATTATGGCTGGTTAGATATCTTGGCAGATCCGCTGTCTTGGGGTATCCATAAAATCAATGACCTAATTAATAGCTGGGGTTGGTCTATTATTATCATTACTATTTTAATCAAGCTAGCTTTCTATCCACTAAGTGAAAAGTCTTACCGCTCAATGGCGGGCATGAGAAAACTCTCGCCAAGACTCACCAAGCTTAAAGAAACCTATGGTGACGACAAACAAAAACTTGGTCAAAAAACCATGGAGCTGTATAAGAAGGAAAAAATTAATCCAGCCTCTGGTTGTTTACCAATCATGGTGCAAATTCCAGTATTCATTGCCTTTTATTGGATGTTGCTTGATACAGTCGAATTACGCCAAACATCGTTTTGGTGGCTAACCGATCTATCAATGGAAGACCCTTACTACATCTTACCAATCATCATGGGTGCGTCTATGTTTATACAGCAAAAACTCAACCCGCCACCACCTGACCCAATGCAAGCGAAGATCATGATGTCATTACCCTTTGTATTTACTATTTTCTTCTTATGGTTCCCATCAGGTTTAGTACTTTACTGGGTGTTTAACAACGTTCTGTCGATTGCACAACAGTGGACGATTAATAAACGTCTAAATGGTTAAAAAATAAAATTACTGCGCTATTTGTCTTACAGTGTATTCAAGTTATACTGTCTTTAGACAAAATAACCTTGTATCTTTAATTTTTAAACATGTTATTAGATAATTTAGATGATTACCGATATTGGCGAGATGAAAAGCTAGCCAATGCACCAACCCAATTAAGCGATTGTATTGTTGAAATACAAAGCCCATTTAAACTCTCAAATGCTGAAAAAAACAAAATTACCAGCCTTTGTCAGAAAGGTAATTTTGCACTATTTCAAATTCAACCTGTTGACCAATATGATAAAGCGATTATAAGTGTCAATACACAATTAGGTTTAAAAGATTTTGATCAACACTTGTTTGTTAAAACAGGTGGGCTAGCACACATTACTCAAAGCGACAAAAAAGACCAAGGCGAATTCATCCCCTACACTGACAAAAACCTAGGCTGGCATACAGATGGCTATTACAATGCAATAGAGCAGCGTATTCGTGCGTTTTCACTGTTCTGTGTCAAGCCCGCCGCCCAAGGTGGGGTCAACGAGTGGGTTGACCCACAAATGATTTATTTATTATTACGTGAAGATAACCCTGATGTTGTCAAAGCATTGGTTCACCCAGAGGCCATGAGCATTCCTGAGCACAAGGTTGATGGCAAAGTTAGGCGAGAAACATCAACTGGGCCCATCTTTTTTATTGATGAATTAAGCAAGGAATTGTCTATGCGCTACACACAGCGAAAAAAAAATATCGAGTTCTTAAATTCGCTTGAGATTAAACAAGCTGTAAAGTATTTAGATGTTCTGTTAAATACAACAACTGACTATCACTTTAAACACCTGATGCAAACTGGGCAAGGCTTTCTTTGTAACAATGTTTTACACAAGCGCAATGCTTTTACTGATGATAAAGATAACCCAAGACTACTACTAAGAGGGCGTTACTTTAACCGAATCGAATAGGGATATAATGAATTCATGATTAGCAATCACCGACTAGCATCAGCCGCACAATATCCCTCGATTAATTATAACGATCGCCCCAATGGGGAAATTTCTCTAATAGTAATTCACAACATCTCTTTACCGCCGGGTGAATTCAACAACCGCTTTATTGAGCAGTTTTTTACAAACCAGCTCGATTTTAATGCACACCCCTATTTCAAAACTATTCAAGACTTACAAGTGTCAGCCCACCTACTAATTAAGCGCGACGGTTCAATCATTCAGTTCGTGCCCTTTGATAAACGCGCGTGGCATGCGGGCGAGTCTAGCTTTAATAAACAAGACAATTGCAATGATTTTTCCATCGGTATCGAACTAGAAGGTACTGACAATCTTAACTATGAAGCGGTACAATACCAGTCATTAAAAACAACATTAAAGCAATTAAAAAACCATTACCCAGTCCAAAATATCGTTGGGCATAGTGATATCGCCCCGGGTAGGAAAACTGACCCAGGCGAAGCATTTAATTGGGACGAAATAAAGGATTAACTCATGAAGCTACTCAATAAATCTTACTTACGGGCCAAGCAAATTCAACTTATTATTTTTGATGTTGATGGTGTATTAACCGACGGTGGATTGTATTTTTCTGATGATGGGCAAGAGTTTAAGCGCTTTAATTCACTTGACGGGCTGGGTATTAAGATCCTAAAAGACAATGGTGTCGAACCTGCTGTTATTACTGCTCGCACATCTACAACTGTTGAGCTTCGGATGAAAAATCTGGGTATTACGCATTTTTACCAAGGTCAAGAAGACAAACTAGTTGCCTACAACGACTTATTAGAAAAGCTTAACCTAAGTGCTGATCAGGTTGCCTACGTGGGGGATGATGTGATCGATCTACCCGTAATGACCAAAGTTGGTTTGCCTATAGCTGTTGCTAATGCACATGAATTAGTCAAAGAAAAATCTTGTATGGTAACCGAGAAGAATGGTGGTCATGGCGCCGTTAGAGAAGTGTGTGACTTTTTACTAAAAGCACAAGACAAGTTTGATGAAGCAATGAAACCTTACTTACATCAATAGGGTTTTATAAAAGAGCACGCAATAAAAACGCCCTCACAAAGAAGGCGTTTTTGTTCTAATTCTTACTTAAGAAGCAGTCTATAGCTTTTTACCTCGCATTTTAGAGATCATCTGTAATTGCGCCATCGCTTCTGCCAATGCGGCTTGTGTTGTGCCAACATCATGACCATTGTCTGAATCAGCCATTGCCTCTTCAGCGCGTTGCTTAGCCTCTAATGCTTTAGACTCATCTAAATCATGCGCTCGGATTGCTGTATCAGAAAAAATAGTAACCACATTGGGTTGTACTTCAACAATTCCGCCAGAAACATAAATAGACTCAACGCCTTTGTCAGTTTCTACTCTAACTTCACCCGGCTTTAATGTCGATAACAAAGCTACATGTTTTGGATAGATACCTAATTCGCCAGTAGATCCTGGTGCAAACACACAGTTTGCTTCACCTGAGTAAAGTGACTCTGTTGCACTAACAACGTCGACATGAATGGTTGACATTTATGCGTTCTCCGTTGCTTTTTCACGAACCTCATCAATAGAGCCCATCATGTAAAAAGCTTGCTCGGGAAGGTCATCCATTTCACCATCAAGGATAGCTTTGAAACCAGAAATAGTGTCTTTTAAAGATACGTACTTGCCTGGTGCACCGGTGAATACTTCTGCCACGAAAAATGGCTGAGACAAGAAACGCTGAATCTTACGAGCGCGAGATACTGATTGCTTATCTTCTTCAGATAATTCGTCCATACCTAGAATCGCAATAATATCTTTTAATTCTTTATAGCGTTGCAATACACCTTGTACACCACGTGCAACATTGTAATGCTCTTCACCAACGATTAATGGATCTAGCTGGCGTGAAGTAGAATCTAATGGATCTACCGCAGGGTAAATACCTAATTCTGCCACTTGACGCGACAATACAACGGTTGCATCTAAGTGAGCAAAGGTTGTTGCGGGAGATGGGTCCGTTAAGTCATCCGCCGGTACGTATACCGCTTGAATTGAAGTAATTGAACCTTTCTTAGTTGAAGTGATGCGCTCTTGCAATGCACCCATTTCTGATGCTAGTGTCGGCTGGTAACCTACCGCAGAAGGCATACGACCTAATAGTGCTGACACTTCAGTACCCGCAAGCGTGTAACGATAAATGTTATCAATGAATAATAATACATCACGACCTTCATCACGGAAGTACTCAGCCATGGTTAAGCCAGTTAATGCAACACGTAATCTGTTTCCCGGTGGCTCATTCATTTGGCCATATACCAGTGATACTTTATCTAATACGTTTGAATCTTTCATTTCATGGTAGAAATCGTTACCCTCACGAGTACGCTCACCAACACCAGCAAATACTGAGTAACCGGAGTGCTCGATCGCAATGTTACGAATAAGCTCCATCATGTTGACGGTTTTACCTACGCCAGCACCACCAAACAAACCAACCTTACCACCCTTAGCAAACGGACAAATTAAGTCAATTACCTTGATACCTGTTTCTAATAATTCAGCTGCAGGGGCTAATTCGTCATAATTCGGAGCCGGACGGTGAATTGCCCATTCAATTTCATGACCAATATCGCCAGCATTATCAATTGGTTCACCAAGTACGTTCATAATACGGCCTAATGTTTTAGTACCTACCGGCACTTTAATTGGCTCACCTGTATCTGATACCTCTAAACCTCGTTTTAAACCTTCAGAGCCGCCCATTGCAATCGCACGAACTACATTATCACCCAGCTGCTGTTGAACCTCTAATGTCAAACCTGTTTCAGTAACGATTAAGGCGTTATAAATATTCGGAACACTATCCGCTGCAAACTCAACGTCGATAACCGCGCCAATAATTTGTGTAATTTTTCCGTTGTTCATTTTGCTTTTTCCTCTTTTTAAACTCTATATTTTTTAAATTTATACCGCAGAAGCACCACTAACAATCTCAGAAATTTCCTGAGTAATTGCCGCCTGTCTTGCCTTATTGTAAACTAACTCTAATTCTTGAACCATGTCGCCTGCATTATCTGTTGCACTCTTCATCGAGATCATACGTGATGACTGCTCACAAGCAATATTCTCTACTAGGCCTTGATAAACCAAAGCTTCAATATATCTTACTAATAATGCATTCAACGCCTCTTCAGCGTCTGGCTCATAAATGTAATCCCAATGATGATCCATATCATCAACTTCACCTGCAACCATTGGCACTAATTGTGCCACTGTTGGCACTTGGGTCATAGTATTTTCAAATCGATTGTAAGCCACAGATAACTGCTGAATTTCACCTTCATCGTAAGCATCTAGCATTACTTTTACTGTACCTAATAAATCATCAAAGTGTGGTGTGTCACCTAGATCCGTTAAAACTGACTTAATGTTTAAGCCTAAGTTTTTAAAGAATGCGGTGGCTTTTTTACCAATCGTACAAATATCAACTTCAATACCCTTGGCTTGATAATCAGCTACTTGCTTTAACAAGCTTCTGAATAAGTTAGTGTTTAAACCACCACACAAACCTCTATCACTAGAAACGATAATAATACCAACACGCTTAACATCGCCCGCCTCTTTCATATACGGATGTTCAAATTCAGAATGAGCGTACGTCAAGTGTCCAATAACTTTGGATATTTTTTCAGAATAAGGGCGTGATGCCAACATTCTATTTTGGGCTTTTTTCATTTTAGACGCTGCCACCATTTCCATGGCCGAAGTAATCTTCTGAGTGTTTTTAATACTCGCGATCTGCGTTTTAATTTCCTTTCCAACTGCCATATTATCTATTTACCAAGTATGGTTTGCTTTAAAGTCATCAATTGCGGCTTGTAATTCAGCTACAATTTGATCGTTATAGTCACCTGTTGTATCAATTTTTTCAAGTAGTGATACTTGATTTGCATTCATATAAGCAATCAATGCCGCTTCAAAATCAACCACTTTATTTACATCAATGTCATCTAATGAACCTGAGTTGGCTGCAAATAATGAGGTTGCCATTTCTGCTACTGATAGTGGTGCATATTGATTTTGTTTCATCAACTCAGTAACACGCTGGCCACGGTCAATTTGTGCTTTTGTTTCTGCATCAAGATCTGAAGCAAACTGTGCAAACGCCGCTAATTCACGGTATTGTGCCAAGTCAAGACGAATACCGCCACCGAGCTTCTTTATAATGTTAGTTTGTGCCGCGCCACCCACTCGTGATACTGACAAACCCGCATTAATCGCTGGACGAATACCCGCGTTAAACAAATCTGTTTCTAAGAAAATCTGACCATCTGTAATTGAAATTACATTCGTTGGTACGAATGCTGACACGTCACCACCCTGGGTCTCAATAATTGGCAATGCCGTTAATGAGCCAGTTTTACCTTTAACTTCGCCATTAGTCTGCTTTTCTACGTAATCTGCATTCACACGTGCTGCGCGTTCAAGTAAACGTGAGTGTAAGTAGAATACATCACCTGGGTATGCTTCACGGCCTGGTGGACGCCTTAATAATAGTGATACTTCACGGTAAGCCCAAGCCTGTTTAGTTAAATCATCATAAACAATCAAGGCGTCTTCACCACGATCACGGAAATATTCGCCCATCGCACAACCTGCATAAGGTGCGATGTATTGTAAAGCCGCTGAATCAGAAGCACCGGCATTAACCACAATGGTATTTTCCATTGCACCATGCTCTTCCAGCTTACGCACAACAGCGGCTACTGAAGAATCTTTTTGACCAATAGCAACGTAGATACATTTAACACCGGTGTCTTTTTGGTTGATGATTGCATCAATGGCTACGGCTGTTTTACCGGTTTGACGATCTCCAATGATTAACTCGCGCTGACCACGGCCAACGGGAACCATCGCATCAATTGCTTTCACACCTGTTTGAAGCGGCTCGTCAACACTTTGACGATCAATCACACCTGGTGCCATAACCTCTATTGGACGTGCGTCTTGAGTGTCAATATCACCTTTACCATCAATTGGCTTTCCTAGTGCGTTAACTACGCGACCTAACATCGCCTCACCAACTGGCACTTCCAGCAAACGATTAGTACATTTAACTGTATCGCCTTCAGAAATATGTAAATAGCTTCCTAAAACAACTGAACCGACTGAATCTTGCTCTAAGTTCAATGCCAAACCAAACGTATTGCCTGGGAACTCTAACATTTCACCAAACTGAACATCTGCCAATCCGTGAATACGAACAATGCCGTCACTAACACTGATTACCGTACCTTCAGTACGTGCTTCAGCTACGAAATCAAAGCCTTCTATTTGTTTTTTAATTAAATCACTAATCTCGCTTGCGTTTAATTGCATAACCCTTCCTCTTAATAAAATAAATTAATTGATTGACAAACATGAACTCAGCCCATCTACTCGAGCCTTAATCGACAAGTCAATCACTTTGTCACCTTCTTTAATCACTACGCCACCAACCAAACTTTCGTCTATTTCGGTGTCGATACTAACTGTTGTACTGTATTTATCAGATAAATCACTCACAATTTGTTTTTCTTCAGCGGCACTTAACTTATAAGCACTAATCACATGAAATGCTTTGGAATCACTACTAAGGTTGCTCATTGCATCAAATAACTCAAGCATACTGGGTAAAACACCAATACGACCATTGTCTAACAACAAAGTAACGAAAGATGTCTCCTCCTTGCTTAATGCCCTGCCTAAAATCGCCTTAAATACTGCTACCACTGCTTGTATTTTATTCTCACTAGTGGCGCTTGGCGAAGCAATAAATGCTTGCATATTTCCATCATTGGCTAATTGTGCACCCGCCTCTAATACACCCCTCCAGTCTGAATGTGACTTATTTTGCTCAGCAATTTCAAAAACTGCATTAGCGTAGGGCTTGGCGATTGTTGTTAATTCCACTGATATATCCTATAGTGTTTGCGACAACTTGCCTAACATGTCTTTATGTGTTTTAGCGTCTACTTCTTTAGCCAATACCGAATTTACACCCTGCATAACTAAATCAGACACTTGATCTTTTAGCTTATTACGCGCACGATTGGCTTCTTGCTCAATCTCCGCTTGTGCGTGCGCTTTAATACGGTCCGCTTCTTGAGAGGCAACGTCTTTAGCGTCTTCAACCATTGTTGAAGCTTGTCTGCCCGCATTAGCAATGATTTCAGCTGCTTGATCTTTAGACTGATTAAGCATCTCTTGCGCTTTTTGTTGTGCTTCTTTGTGCTCTGACAAGCCTCGTTCTGCTGCAATCAAACCACTTTCAATGCGTTTTTTACGCTCGTCCATGGCAGCAACAATTGGTGGCCAAATAAACTTCATGCAGAACCATGTAAACATGGCGAACATGATTAACTGGCCAATCATCGTCAAATTAATATTCATAGCTTAAACCTTGTGCTTTTAAGTAAAAAGTATTTAACCGGCAACCGCAAATATGATATACATTGAGATACCTACCGCAATCATTGGTACCGCATCTACTAGACCCATTACGATGAACATTTGCGTTCTAAGCATTGGGATAAGCTCAGGCTGACGCGCAGCACCTTCTAAAAATCTTGCACCCAAGATACCAATACCAACTGCCGCACCCAATGCACCTAAACCCATTAAGATCGAACCTGCTAAATATAATGTTGCTTGTACTTCTGTCATTTCTTACTCCTTTTTTTTTAAAAAAATTAATGCTCATCCTTCTGATGAGCCATATCCATATACACAATTACCAAGGTCATAAAGATAAACGCCTGTAGTAATACAATCAAAATGTGGAAGATTGCCCACGGCAGTGACAAACTCCACTGAATCCAAAACGGCAACAAAGCGATTAAGATGAAGATCATCTCACCAGCATACATATTGCCAAATAAACGCAAGGCCAACGAAACTGGCTTAGCAATCAAGTTCACGCCCTCTAAGAACAAATTAAATGGCAGCATCATTTTGCCAAATGGGTGGAACAAAAGCTCTGCTGCAAAACCACCGGCGCCTTTTTCCTTGATGCTGTAATAAAGGATCAAGAAGAAAATACCAATCGACATGCCAAATGTTGCATTTGGGTCTGTGGTTGGTACTACCTTAAAGAATACATGATGAGGGTCTGCGCCAAAGAATACGCCAACCTGTTGTGCAAGATACGGTAGCCAATCAACCGGCACCAAATCCATGGTGTTCATCAATATAATCCAGATAAAGGTTGTAAGCGCCAATGGTGCAACCATTGGGTTCTTGCCATTGAATGAGCCACGAACATTTTCATCAATAAACTCAATAATGCTCTCAATAAAGTTTTGGGCGCCAGAAGGTGTATCAGCAGTCATCTTCTTACCAATGCGATAAAAGAAGAACAAGAAAAACACACCCAAAACAAATGAAACACCAAGCGTATCTAAATGGAATGCCATAAAGCCCATGTCTTTAGCTTCTTGCGCAGTATGTGCCAATTCCCAAACACCTGTGTCTGGGTTTTGACCATAGGTCAAATTTTGTAGGTGGTGTTTAATATAATCGCCAGAAGCGATTAATTCATTTCCTGTTGCCATAGTCTAAACTTCTATGCTTATATTTATTGCCCGCCATTGGGCAACATCTTATCTATTAAAAAACCAATCAGTCCTAAAACTAAACTAACGATTAGGGCATCTGTACTTAACTTCAAAAGGAAATGCCCGGCTAAAGTCAAACCCACCACCAGCGCCATACGCATTATCACACTAATGGCCATCATCCCAACACTCGCTTGGGCGCTAATAGTTAAGTCTTCTCTTTGTTTGCTTATATGTCGATTAACCAGTCCTGTATTCATCAAGCTAATTAATCCCCCATAGGCTGCAGAAAGTCCTACACCTAATGAGGAAAAATAAGCGATGGTCACCAATATGGTGATTAGTTGAATCTTTGGCAGCTTACTTTTCATTGCCAAAACTCCAATATCACAAACCCACAAAAGAGAGCATTATACAGTCTGAGCATTATAAATTAAAGAGGTTTTTCGTGAAAAGTTACTTATTAATTCAACAAAGTGTAATATCGTAGTTTCTTTGATAACAGTTTCATATTGGCTATTGTCGATGGTGGGGGTAATTAGGCTTTAACTAACGCCCTACAGTTCCACCTCATGAATAACTTTGTTCGATCATTTCTTCGGCGGCTCTGAGCGCCTTGTCAGTAATAGTTGCTCCGCCTAAAATACGTGCCACTTCACTAATACGCTCATCATTAGAGAGTTGTTCGACGGTTGTTTGAGCGCCATTATCATTTTGTGTTTTACTCACACGCAAGTGCTGATGACCAAAAGCAGCCACTTGCGCCAAATGAGTAATACAAATCACTTGATAATGCTCGCTCAACTGTTTTAATTTTTGCCCAACTACTTCGGCAACCGCACCACTAATACCTACATCAACCTCATCAAAAATTAAGGTTGGTGTGTATTCTCTATCACTACTGACTACTGATATTGCCAAAGAGATACGAGAAAGTTCGCCGCCTGATGCCACCTTCTTCAGGGTTTTAAAACCACTACCCTTGTTGGTTTTTACCAAAAAATTAACGCTCTCATCACCATTATAGTGAACGCCTACTGCCTTGTTCTGTAAGTCAACTTTAACCTCACTACCAGGCATACCTAATACTTGCATGGCTTCGGTAACTGCGTTTGATAAGTGTACGGCCTTTTCAGATCGTATTTTACTCAAGCGCTTGGCTTGTGTTCTATACTGCTGGGATAGTTTTTCCTTTTGCCCTTGCAAGGCGTCGATCGATGCGCCAGCACCGCCAATAGATTCTAACTCTGAACCAATACCTTCTTTAGTAGCAATTAATTCTGTAATCTGGCAATTGTGTTTGCGCGACAAATCATGCAACTCACTTAATCTAGCTTCTAACTCGGTCGTTGTTTGTTCGTCCACTGACAAACTAGACAAATAATTATTTAGCTCATAAACACTTTCTTGGGTTTGCACTTGTGCACTAGACAGCAACGCTGAGATTGGTACAAGCTTCTCATCGGTTTCTGCTGCTAAACTCAGCTCATAACTCAAACTATTCAGCTGAGCGTTAACACCAGATTCTTGTTCAAGCTGGTTGAGAATAGTAGAGGTTTTTTCGATCAAACTTGCTGCGTTGGCGCTGGTTTTAAAATCACTTTCAATGTTATTAAGCTCGTCTTGGATGAGTACAGCCTCTTCTAACTCTTGCAGCTGATGTTGTAATAAGGTTTTCTGTTGCTGTTTTAAGTCATGGTTACTACTCAGCTCATCAATGTGATTGCTGACTGTGTTATATTCAACAACGATGGCATTAAGCTGGGTGCATATCTCACTACTTTTCGCATAAGCATCAAGCAAATCTCGCTGTTGGTCGGGGCGCAATAATAATTGATGCTCGTTTTGGCCATGCATATCAATTAACAGCTCGCCCACGTTTTTTAATACTGACAACGGCACGCTAACGCCGTTAACAAACGCTTTTGATCGGCCGTCTCTGCTAATAATACGGCGCAAAATACACTCGCCTTCATCTTCTAATGATTGCTCTTCTAAGTAATTCTGAATTTTTTGATGATTAGTCACATCAAATACCGCACTGACTTCAGCCTTATCTTTGCCATGACGAACTAAAGTGGAATCACCACGTCTACCAAGTGTCAAACTAAGTGCTTGCAGCAAAATTGATTTTCCTGCGCCAGTCTCGCCAGTCACCGTACTCATTCCTGGAAAAAATGCCAAGTCTAGTTTTTCAACAACTGCAAGATTTTTAACCGATAATAGGGATAACATGGTCGATATTGTGCACTACTTAAAGCTTAGTACTCCAATGTAACTTTGAACGAATAATCTCAAAGTAGTCGTAATTTTGCGGGTGCAATAGGTGAATAAAACTACCATGTTGGCGCACGCGAATATCCTGCCCAGAAGCAATTGCCACTGAAGTTTGCCCATCAAAACTTACGGTTGCGCCCTTGTTCGTTTCTTTTAGGCGTATCACCACCTCGCTACCACCCGGTATTAACAACGGGCGGTGGCTCATGGTATGTGGGCAGATCGACACCAAGCCGATTGCATTGACACCAGGATGCATGATTGGGCCGCCACTTGATAAAGCATAAGCTGTTGAACCTGTTGGTGTGGTTACAATCAAACCGTCGGCGCGCTGATTATTGACAAACTTATTATCAATAAACACATCGAATTCAATCATTTTTAGGGTTTCTTCTCGATGCACAACCACATCGTTTAAAGCTAAATGTTGGCTCAGGACATTGCCATCTTGCTCAATTTGGCACGATAATAAACAGCGCTCTTCTTTAGTGAAATCGCCATTCAATATCTCGGCGACAATATCCAGCATATGTGTAACAGATACATCTGCCAAAAATCCAAGACGGCCTAAGTTAATACCTAAAATTGGGATGTTATTGTCCACAAAAGAGCGTGCAGTGTTGAGTAAAGAGCCATCACCGCCCACCACAATAATCAAATCTGCCTGCTCTGCAATTTGTTCTGCTTCAAGCACCACACCCACGCCTTGTTCTTCAAGAAAGGCACTGAGCTCTGCAGCCTTGCCTTCGCTGACCGGGTCGTTCGGTTTTGTGATGATGCCAATTGTATTAAACATTTTGATTTTATTAGTCTTGTTTTCTTTAAAATAGCCACTATATAATTGGCTGATAATTAGCTATAAATATACATTAATTGGACACCAAAATGACAAAAAAGAAAGCACAAGATGAATCAGCTGAAAAAGTAGAAGACGAAAACATTGAAACAACTGAACAAGACGGACAAGAAACCGACCTACAAACACAGTTAGAAGAAGCGCAACAATCCGCTAAAGACAATTGGGATAAAATGCTTCGTGCCCAAGCTGAGATGGAAAATCTCAAACGTCGTAATGCTAAAGATCTTGAAAATGCACACAAATTTGCACTCGATGGTTTTGTTAAGGCGCTACTTGAAGTTAAAGACTCGCTGACTATGGGGCTTAAAACTGCCAATGAGGAGAAAGCCACTATTGAGCACATTATTGAAGGCTTAGAGATGACCGACAAAGTGTTTTTATCCACCATGGAAAAGTTCGGTGTTGAGGTTATCAACCCAACAGACGGGACTTTTAATCCTGAGCTTCATGAGGCAGTCACGATGGTGCCAACGCCTGACAAAGAGTCTAATTCAGTACTTGAAGTGGTGCAAATTGGCTTTACCCTTAATGGTCGCTTGGTGCGCCCAGCAATGGTAATTGTGGTTCAGTAGTTATTTAGCGGTCCAAACCACTGTTGGCTTGAATTGTAAACATCACGTCTGTATGATATAATTTTCGCTCAATTTTGGCCTTAAATAATAAAAAATGAGGCCAAATTTTTATACATACAATCCTATTTGTATGTATTTTTTATTAACTATTTCCAAGGAAACATTATGAAATTAATTCTTTTAGGCGCACCAGGTGCTGGCAAGGGCACTGTTGCAAAATTACTAACCAAAATTGATGGTTCAGTACAAATCTCAACTGGTGATATTTTACGTGGCGCAGTTGCAGCCGGAACCGAACTAGGTAAGCAAGCCCAAGCAGCAATGAAAGCGGGTGACTTAGTCTCTGACGATTTAATCATGGGCATTATGGAAGAGCGCCTTAAAGAAGATGATTGTAAAAACGGCTACTTATTAGACGGCTTCCCACGCACGATTCCACAAGCAGAAGCATTGAAAACATTGCTTGAAAAAATGGGCGAAAAATTAGACGCGGCTGTCGAAATTGACGTACCGCGTGATGTGATTCTTGATCGTTTAACAACGCGTCGTACTTGTGAAGGTTGTGGCGCAATCTATAACGTAAAGTCTAATCCAACTAAAGTTGAGGGTGTGTGTGATAAGTGTGGTGGTGCTGTAACGCAACGTGAAGACGAAACTGAAGAAGCAATCAGCAACCGTCTTAACGTTTACAACGACCAAACAGCGCCTTTAGTCGGTTTCTACAAAGAAGAGGGTTTACTGCTTTCTGTAGATGCGACTTCGTCTCAAGCAGTGATTGACGCTATTCAAGCAAAAATTGGCTAATTTTTTTAACCTGTTTAAATTTAACAGGTTGGTTGTTAAAGTCAAAATCCTGGGTATGGAAACACTCGGGGTTTTTTATTGCATTAAAGAAAAACAACAAGTATTTGTTTTAAACGTGTGTTTGTCATATAATTAGCCCCTACTTCTAAGTGTAATAAAATAAATATGCTTAGGGTGTAAAATTCAGGGGGCTGCATGAAACGATTATTACTGTCATTATTCTTATTGTTTTCAGCGTTTACACACGCAGAAAATGACTTATTGCCTGCTGATGAGGCGTTTGCTTTTAAGGCCAGAGTTGTTAATGACGAGATATTGCTCAACTGGGACATTGCTCAAGGTTACTATCTATATAAAGAAAAGATCAAAATTTCTTCTGACTTTTCTACTCAGTTAGGTACAGCAAAATTCCCAAAAGCTAAAATTAAGAACGATGAATTCTTTGGTAAAATTGGTATTTATCGCAATAACGCTGTGGTGGCAATCCCTGTACTTGAGGGTGATGCAAAATCAATATTATTAACCGTTACCTATCAAGGCTGTGCTGATTTAGGTGTGTGTTATCCGCCAATTACCAAGTCAGTTGCGCTTGATATTAGCAGCATTCACAAGCCATCTATAGTAAACAGTGCGCTTGATCTTCTTTCTAAGGCCAAAATTGGCATGCTGTCAGTGGTCAATAAAGTAACACCTATTTCTGATGAGCCACTACCTGCGGATGAGGCCTTTGCCTTCTCAGTCGTGGCAACAGATGCCAACACACTCATGGCAACTTGGCAAATTCATCCGGAATATTATTTATACAACGATAAGTTTTTCTTTGACATTAAGGGTGCTGAGTTTGGCGATATTGTTTTTCCTAAGGGGAAAACCAAAGAGGACCCTTTGTTCGGTACGGTTCAAGTCCACAAGGGCGAACTAAGTGTTGAAATACCGCTCAAAAATATTCAGGGACAGCAAGTCACTTTCATCGTTAAGTTCCAGGGTTGTTGGTTGGGTGGTATTTGCTACCCACCAATGGAAAAAACCAACACAATTACGTTGCCTATTCAGGGTGCACAAAACTCAACCAATACACTAGAATCTACACCAGCTAACACTTCGAATAAGACTGTGAATGTTGAACTTAATGAAACAGACAGAATCGCAGCACTGTTGCAACAAGATAGCGTGTTATTAATCCTTGCCAGCTTCTTTGGCTTTGGTTTGTTGTTGTCATTAACGCCTTGTGTATTCCCAATGATCCCAATTTTATCAGGCATTATTGTCGGCCATAAGGGCGAAGTCACCACCAGAAAAGCACTAATTATGTCAATCGTATTTGTGTTGGCAATGAGTGTGACTTATTCGATTGCCGGTGTTCTCGCCGGGTATTTTGGTGAAAACCTACAAGTACTATTTCAAACACCCTGGATACTGGTGGTCTTTAGTCTGATTTTTGTTGCCTTAGCATTCTCAATGTTTGGTTATTATGAAATCCAACTGCCAGCCAGTTTGCAAAACAAAATTGCCAAAATCAGCAATAAGCAAGAGGGTGGCCACCTAATTGGGGTGGCCATTATGGGCTTCTTATCCGCACTGATCGTTGGTCCATGTGTGGCGCCGCCATTAGCAGGCGCACTTATCTACATTGGTCAAACAGGTGATGCAGTACTTGGTGGTTTGTCACTATTTGTCATGAGCTTAGGCATGGGTGCGCCGCTATTAGCTGTCGGTGCGGGCGTGAGTAAATTACCTAAAGCCGGCGGCTGGATGGATAATGTCAAATATGTATTCGGCATCTTAATGTTAGCCGTCGCTATTTGGCTGCTTGATCGTATCGTTTCACCAGTTGTGTCGTTAGCATTATGGGCAACGCTGTTTAGTTTCTCGCCGATTGCGATGGGTGTGTTTAACTCACTCACCAATACAACGACACCGTGGCAGCGTATCTTTAAAGGCATCGGATTATTAGTGCTGGCTTATGGTATTTTACTTTGGGGCTTAGTGGCTCGTGGTGGTGGCGACATGTTAGCGCCGCTATCTGGTTACGGCGCCTCTACTCAAAGCGAGCAAGCGCATGTAAAGTTTAAACGTATAAAATCTAATACTGATTTGGATCAAATACTGGCCAAAGCCAAAAAGAACAATCAAATCGTCATGCTAGATTTTTATGCTGACTGGTGTATTTCTTGTAAAGAGCTAGAACGTTTCGTTTTCTCAAACACCAAAGTAGTTAACGCAATGAAAAATCACGTTGCCTTACAAGCAGATGTCACAGCAAATGATGCAACCGATAAAGCTCTAATGGCGCGCTTTAATATTATTGGCCCGCCGGCAATTTTGTTTTTCAATAACGGTGTTGAAAAGCGCGCCCAGCGTATTGTGGGCGAAATTAATGCCCAAGGCTATCTCGAGCATTTCAACAAAGCTAAATAAAACTTAAAAAAGCTTAAATTGTGTAGTTAAAATGCCGATAAATCCTTCTAACATCTGTGATGTTGGTGGTAAAATCAGTTTTATTTTAAAACACTGATTGTAACCATGGATATTTTGTTACTCAACGGCCCAAATCTCAACATGCTCGGCGCGCGCGAGCCTGACCATTATGGTGTGCAAACCTTAGACGATATTGTTAATAAAGTGACTGATTTAGCAACAGAGGCTGGTTTAACGCTTGGCCATCATCAAGACAACGCAGAGGTAGGGCTAATTGAGCGTATTCATCAGGCACACAATGACGACGTTAAGTACATTATTATCAATCCGGCGGCATTTACGCATACTTCAGTTGCGCTACGTGATGCAATGCTGGCTGTAGATATTCCATTCGCAGAGATACATCTCTCGAACGTTTATAAAAGAGAGGATTTTCGTTCTAAATCATATTTTTCAGACATAGCACAGGGTGTGATTTCTGGCTTTGGCGCACAAGGCTACGAATTCGCAATGAGTGCAGCAATTAAACACATACAAACACAAGTATAGGGGAAGTAAATGGACATTCGTAAGGTAAAAAAATTAATGGAATTGTTAGAACAGTCCGGCATGGCAGAGATTGAAATTCATGAGGGTGAAGAATCGGTTCGCATCTCGCGCTATGGTGCTGCACCTATGGTGGCAGCACCAGTGGTGGTAGCGACACAAACAACAGAGGTAACAGAGGTAACAACCGAGAGCGCAGCACCAAGTGTTAACGGCCACCCAATCACCTCGCCAATGGTGGGAACTTATTATGGTGCGGCATCACCAACCTCTGAAGCTTTTATAAAAATTGGCCAACATGTTAATCAAGGTGACACAATTTGTATCGTTGAAGCCATGAAGATCATGAACCCAATTGAGGCGGATCAATCTGGCACCGTGACTGAAATCTTATGTAACGATGGCGATGCAATTGAATTTGGTCAAACTTTAGTTGTAATCCAATGAATAAAATCCAAAAAGTTCTAATCGCCAACCGTGGTGAAATCGCCTTGCGTATTTTGCGCGCTTGTAAAGAGCTCGGCATCAAAACGGTTGCAGTTTACTCAACAGCAGATCGTAGCTTAAAACATGTCCGCCTAGCGGATGAGGCTGTTTGTATTGGCCCACCCTCATCAACAGATAGCTACCTTAATATTCCAGCACTCATTAGTGCAGCTGAAGTGACGCATGCAGATGCAATTCACCCGGGCTATGGTTTCCTGTCTGAAAGCGCGGACTTTGCTCAACGCGTTGAAGAAAGTGGTTTTATATTCATCGGCCCTCGCGCTGAAAATATTCGCGTGATGGGTGACAAGGTCGCGGCCATTGAGGCCATGCAAAAATCTGGCGTACCTTGTGTGCCGGGATCGGATGGTGGCTTAGGCACTAACGATATTGAGAATATAGAACTAGCTCGCAATATCGGCCTGCCTATTATTATTAAGGCCTCTGGTGGTGGTGGTGGTCGCGGTATGCGCGTTGTCGAAAAAGAAGAAGATTTGCTCGGCTCAATCGAACTAACTAAAACTGAAGCACAAAATTTCTTTAGCAACCCTGAAGTGTATATGGAAAAATTCCTTACTACGCCTCGTCATATTGAAATTCAAATATTGGCAGATGAACACGGCAACGCTGTACACTTAGGTGAACGTGACTGCTCTATGCAACGACGCCACCAAAAAGTGGTTGAAGAGGCGCCTGCTCCAGGCATCACGCCCGAACTTCGCAACAAAATCGGTACGGTTTGTGCCGATGCCTGTAAAGCCATTAACTATCGTGGCGCAGGTACATTTGAATTTTTATTTGAAAACGACGAGTTTTACTTTATCGAGATGAACACTCGCATTCAAGTGGAGCATCCAGTTACTGAAATGGTTACTGGTGTTGATATCGTACGCGAACAAATACTAATTGCTGACGGCCAACCGTTGTCGTTCACTCAAGATGAGATTGAAATTAAAGGCTGTGCAATTGAGTGTCGTATTAACGCTGAAGACCCAAACAATTTTATACCTTCACCCGGCAAGATTACTCAATACCATGTTGCTGGTGGTCTGGGTGTACGTGTGGACTCACATATTTATAACGGTTACACGGTGCCGCCGTATTACGATTCAATGATTGGCAAGCTGATTACTTTTGCTGACACGCGGCACGGTGCCATTATCAAAATGCAAAATGCATTGGACGAAATGGTGATTGATGGCATTAAAACCAACATTCCGTTGCAAGTTCGCATTATGGAAGACGAAACTTTTCGTAAGGGCGGCATGAACATTCACTACTTAGAAAAAATGCTTGGGGAGCCTCACTAGAGATCGACTACTATGATTAAAGCAGGCATTATTGGCGGCACGGGTTATACTGGTGTTGAGCTACTCCGATTACTACACAACCACGCACAGGTAGAGGTGATTGCAATCAGCTCTCGTTCAGAAGCAGGGCAACTGGTTGGCGAGTTTTTCCCGTCTTTAGCGGGGCAAACAGATTTAGCTTTCACAGCGCCCGATGATGCAATCCTAGATAAGTGTGACGTAATCTTCTTTGCAACGCCACATGGTGTTGCGATGGAAACTGCTGGCGCCTTTATTAACAAAGGCATTAAAGTTATTGATTTGGGCCCAGACTTCCGTTTACGTGATAAAGACGAATATGCACAATGGTATGGTTTGGAAAATTTCCAAGACGACCTACTTGCGTCGTCGGTGTATGGACTTTCTGAAATTAATCGTGAGCAAATTAAAGACGCGCAATTAATTGGTAATCCGGGCTGTTTTCCGACTACTGTTTTGTTGGCGCTTAAGCCGTTGATTGAAAACGGTTTGATCGATTTATCAAACATTATTGTTGATTCCAAAACAGGTGTGAGTGGTGCAGGTCGTGGTGCAAACCAAGCAATGCTATTATGTGAAGCCAGTGAGTCTGTTAAAGCCTATGGCATAAGTGGCCATCGTCACTACCCAGAAATTAAACAAGAATTAAGTCTATTGGCGGGCGGCAAGCCTGTTGGCTTAACCTTTATTCCACACCTAGTGCCAATGATTCGCGGCATGGAATCCACAATTTATGTGGACTTATTAGATGCTGATGTTGATGTACAATCAGTACTTGAAGACGCTTATAAAGACGAGCATTTTGTGACTGTTCTTGGTGCAGGTGTTGTGCCTGAAACACGTAATGTCAAGTCAAGCAACTTCTGTCAAATTGCTGCACAAAAAACAGTTGGTGGTAAGCTGGTGATGATATCCGTGATTGATAATTTGATTAAGGGTGCAGCAGGACAGGCAATACAAAACATGAATATTATGTTTGATATGGATGAAGGGTTAGGCCTAGAACAAATTGGCTTACTGCCTTAAAGGAGATAAACATGGACACAACACAAACTTTTGAAGAAGCTGATATTATTTTTAGCGACTCTGCTGCTAAAAAAGTAGCCGACTTAATTGTTGAAGAAAAAAACGAAGACCTAAAACTACGTGTCTATATTACTGGTGGTGGCTGTTCTGGTTTTTCTTACGGCTTCACTTTTGATGAAAAATACAAAGAGGGTGACAGTGCTGTTGATAACAACGGTGTGCGCCTTGTTGTTGACCCAATGAGTTACCAATATTTAATTGGTGCAACGGTTGACTATCTTGAAGACTTACAAGGCTCACGCTTTATTATTCATAATCCAAATGCCAAAACCACTTGCGGTTGTGGCTCATCGTTCTCAGTGTGATTGAATATATCCCTGGTTTAGCCGGCGTTCCGGCAACAGAGTCTTCCATTTCCTCGATTGATGGCGAAAATGGCATTTTGGCTTATCGTGGCTATTCCATTGAAGATTTAGTCAAAAATTCTTCTTTCGAAGAGACTTCAATGCTGCTATTACACGGCGAATTACCTAACAAACAAGAGCTTGGAGAGTTTAAGCATTTACTACAAAGCCATTATCGCGTAAAGTCAAACATTCGCACGATGATGTGGTCATTGCCACAAACAGGCCATCCGATGAATGTGCTGCAGATGGCGATCGCCTCAATGGCGACTTTCTATCCAGAAGCCAAGGCGGCAACCCCTGACTCTGCTGTAACTCAAGTGGCGCTCATTCATATTTTGTCGACCACAGCCACCCTGGTTTCTATGTGGGAAAATATACGCAACGGTTACGACCCAGTACCGCCCGACCCATCAATGGGCTATGCGCAAAATTTCCTGCACATGCTTTGCACCAAAGAGCCCAGCGATGACATTGTTAAGCTGTTTGATGCTTGCTTAATTTTGCACGCAGAACACACTATTAACGCCTCAACCTTCTCAGCCATGGTAACAGCTTCTACGCTAACCAATCCGTTTGCTGCAATGTCGGCAGCCGTTGGTACTTTAGCCGGGCCGCTACATGGTGGCGCCAATGAAGACGTGCTCAATATGTTAGACGAGATTGGCGAGGTTAAAAATGCACGTAGCTACATTGAAAACCGCCTAAAAAATAAGCAAGTGGTTTGGGGTATGGGGCATCGCGAATATAGCGTCAAAGACCCGCGCGCCACTATTTTGCAAAAAATGATTGAAGAATACGTCAACAAAACGGGTGTCACCCTGTCTAAGCGTTTCGAAATCGCGTTAGAAGTAGAGCGAATTTGTGAAGAGTTATTGTCGACTAAAGGCGTCTATCCAAATGTTGACTTCTACTCTGGTATTTTGTATGCGGAAATACTACACTTACCGACTGACCAGTTCACCCCTATCTTTGCGGTTGCGCGTTCAGCAGGCTGGTTAGCGCATTGGAGAGAGCAAGTACGCCATAATCGTATTTTCAGACCAACGCAAATCTACACTGGCGCTGATTTTAGAAAATACCCAAGCAAATAGCTCAAATCAAACATGGATAAAACGACACATTTTGGTTTTAAAGATGTTGCTACTGACGACAAACAAAGTCTAGTTAAGGGTGTTTTCGACTCAGTAGCTAGCAAGTACGATCTTATGAATGACGTACTTTCGTTTGGTGCACATCGTTTATGGAAGCGTTATACCATTGCCTCAAGCAATGTGGGGGCTGGGGACAAAGTGTTAGATATTGCTGGTGGAACTGGCGATCTAGCCATTGAATTTAGAAAAAAAGTCGGCGATGCTGGGCAAGTTGTTCTAAGCGATATTAACGCCGCTATGCTTGATGAGGGCAGAAAAAACTTAATCAACAACGGTATTTTTGGTGTGGGGTTTGTCCAGCTTAATGCGCAACAAATTCCATTTGCAGACAACACCTTTGATTGCGTTAGTATTGCCTTTGGTCTTAGAAACGTCACTGACAAAGATCAAGCACTCAAAGAAATGCTCCGCATTCTCAAGCCGGGTGGTTGTTTATTAATTTTAGAATTTTCTAAAACTGATTCTGAATTTTTGAAAAAATTCTATGATTTTTATTCATTCAACGTTATGCCAAAACTTGGTGGCATACTTGCTGATGACGAAGAGTCTTATCAATATTTAGCCGAATCCATTCGCAAGCATCCTGATCAAGAAACGCTGAAATCTATGGTGCTGGATGCAGGCTTTGGTTTCTGCGAGTATCACAACCTATCCGGCGGTATCGTTGCTTTGCACAAAGGCATCAAAGTTTAAATTCCATGCAATGCTTTGTGCTTGAACAAGCCTTAAACTATTTAATCGATCAAGGCAATGCAGATCTAAGTGCGCTCAACGGTAAAATACTGTACTTTGCCTTGGAGGACTTACCACTCAACGTTAACTTCATCTGCACCAATGATCGTATTTTTGTCACTACAGACACAAGTGCTGGTGCTGATGTCGACATAAAGCTCAAATCTAGTGTCTTCTTAGCGTTGTTTCAAGGTGAAGACTTAACCGAATTACTTCGACAAGACAAAATAATCATCCATGGTGATGTTAAAACCGCGCAATTATTAGTCGACCTGCTTCAACAAGTTGACATTGATTTCGAAGAAGCACTATCTAAATACACTGGTGATGTTGTTGCCCATCAAATAGGAAAACTGGCTAAAAGTTTTAAGGCGTCTGACAACCCATTAGAAACACTCAAAGACGAACTGACCGCTTTACTCATCACACCAACAAAATCTAAACTGTTCAAAAACAAGGGCGCCTAAAAACAGATGCGCAACTTGCTCAGATTTTTTGCTATCTCACGTATTTTAATGCGCTATCGATTGGATAGCCTGGTCTTGTCCACGCCTTTGTTAAAAAGCTTTAAGCCGCTTTTATATTTAATCCCCTGGCATTATTTTCCAGTAAAGCAATACACCCGTGGCGAACGCATTCGTTTAGCACTAGAAGAGCTGGGGCCAATTTTTATTAAATTTGGACAAACGCTTTCTACCAGACGAGATTTGTTGCCAAATGACATTGGTGATGAATTAGCCAAACTGCAAGACAGCTGCCCTGCCTTTGATTCAGCCGAAGCCAAACGCATCATTGAACAATCTCTGGGTGATAGCACAGAGCGCTTGTTTAAACAGTTTGATCAGGCGCCGCTCGCCTCAGCCTCCATTGCTCAAGTACACACAGCCATTACACATGATGGTGACGCTGTTGTGGTTAAAGTGGTGCGCCCTAATATTGACCAAACCATTAAACGTGATATCTCACTGATGTACGCTTTGGCTAGACTGATTAGTAAGCACCCTATAAGTGAAAAGGTGCGTCCTTTAGAACTTGTCGCAGAATTTGAAGCTATTATCTTAAATGAGCTAAACATGCTTAATGAGGCTAACAACGCCTCTCAACTACGACAAAATTTTCAAAATTCAAACTTGCTTTATGTGCCAAAAGTGTACTGGGATTTGTGTAGCGAAAACATCCTAACTACCGAACGCATTTACGGCACACCCGTCGGTAATATCGCCCAACTTAAAGCTGACAATGTCGACCTTAAAAGATTAGCCGAAGAGGGTGTAATTATCTTTTTTACTCAGGTGTTTAAACACAACTTCTTTCATGCTGACATGCACCCTGGCAACATCTTTATCGGTGCTGAGGGCAACTATATTGGTGTTGATTTTGGCATTATGGGTACACTCACTGAAACCGATAAAGACTTTCTTGCCGATATCTTTTTAGCGTTTTTTAATCAAGATTATCACGGTGTGGCTAGTGCTTACATTGAATCAGGCTGGGCAAGTGCTAGTACTGATGTAGTGGCCTTTGAAAAAGCCATCGGCAGAATCTGCGAGCCTATGTTCGAAAAATCTTTAGGTGAAATTTCCTTTGGACAGGTGCTCCTGGATTTAATGGGAGAGGCGAAAAATTTTGATATCACTGTTCAGCCACAACTGTTATTATTAGACAAAACCCTGTTGAACGTTGAGGGGCTGGGCAGACAGCTTTACCCACAACTAGATTTATGGGCAACAGCAAAGCCCTTTTTAGAAGATTTAGTTAAAGAGAAATACAGTATGAAAAACACATTTGAAAAACTCAAAGAACAAGCACCACAGATGTTAAAAGACATTCCAGAGTTGCCGGCATTAGCCATTAGCGCTCTAAAGAAACTCGACAAAATGAAAGACCTGTCTGGCCTATACGCCCAACAAACAGATTCAATTGTCAAGCAATTAAAAGACAATGCTAACAAACAAACATCGGCTATTTTTGCAGGGGCCTTAATCATCCTTTCAGGTGTTTTGGCTACTAATGCTTTATGGCTAGCTAGTGGCATTAGTGCAGTGGCTGGCTTGGTGTTCTGGATCAAGTCTAGATAACGTTTTCTTTGGCCTTATTTTCGGGTAAAATTACCACCTCAATATGTTTGGTCGCAAAGCATATTGTTTATATGGCGCCCAATTGGTGGGTGTTTTTTTATTATTTGGAGAGTCAAAATGAGCATGATAATTAATGCAACAGTAAGAGATGACGATGACCAGGGCAAAGGTGCGAGCCGCCGCCTGCGTCGTGAAGAAAAAATACCCGCTATCGTTTACGGTGCGGGCAAGGAGCCTAGTGCAATTTCACTAAACATACACGAGATCACACATCTATTAGAAAGCGACGATGCTTATACATCCGTTCTTGATTTGTCGATTGATAAAAAAGTAGAGCCTGTCATTATTAAAGACTTGCAGCGCCACCCTGCTAAAAACACCATTACGCATGTTGACTTATTACGCATTAACATGAAACAAGCTATTGTTACCAGTATTCCACTGAACTTTACTGGCTCTGACGACAACGAGGCGCTCCGTCTAGGTGCTATCCTTAACCAATTCATTAATGCTGTTGAGGTTTCTTGTTTACCAGCAGACATGCCGAATGGTATTGATGTTGATATTAGCAACCTTGCTTTGGGCGACCATATTAGCTTAACTGGCCTTAACATGCCAGAAGGTGTGACACTTACTGCGCTCACACATGGTGATATTGAAGCACACGACCAAAGTGTTGTTGCTGTTCAAGAGGCCAAGATTATGGCTGAGGTCGAAGAAGAGGTTGTTGAAGCTGAAGGTGATGAGTCTGCTGAAGGCGGCGATACTGAACAAGGCGATTCAGACTCAAACTCTTAATTTGAGCTAAACCATTATGGCGATTAAACTGATTGTTGGCTTGGGCAACCCAGGCAAAGACTATCAGCCCCATCGCCACAACGTTGGTTTTTGGTTTTGTGATGCGCTTGCGCATTTATACTCAGGCACCTTCAAAAAAGAAGCCAAGTTTTTTGGTGATGTAGCACGTGTCAATATTGCAGGATCAAACTTGTACTTACTAAAACCAAATACTTATATGAACCGCTCAGGTCAGTCTGTTCAAAGCATTGCCAAATTCTACCAACTTACGGTTGATGAGGTTTTAGTTGCACATGATGAGCTAGACCTCGATCCTGGCATTGCTCGAATCAAACTTAGCGGAGGACACGGTGGTCACAATGGCCTTAGAGACACTATTAAAGCGCTTAGCAGTAATGGTTTTTACCGACTAAGGATCGGTATTGGTCACCCGGGTGACAAATCAAAAGTAGCTGATTTTGTTTTACATACGCCTAATAAATCAGAGGTTGAGCCAATACAAACAGCATTGGTTAACTCGTTAAACGTTATTGAACAAGTAGTTAAGGGTGATATTGAGCCCGCTATGAAGGCGCTACACACACAAGGATAAAAATGGGATTTAAATGTGGTATTGTTGGCTTACCCAACGTCGGAAAATCAACTCTCTTTAACGCGCTAACTCAGGCAGGCATTGAATCTGCTAACTATCCATTTTGTACAATTGAGCCGAATGTAGGCATCGTACCGATTAATGATAGGCGCTTACAGCAACTGGCTGATATCGTTAATCCTGAAAAAATCCTACCCACCACTATGGAGTTTGTCGACATTGCCGGCTTGGTTGAGGGCGCTTCAAAAGGCGAAGGTCTCGGCAACAAGTTTCTAACCAATATTCGTGAAACTGATGCCATTGTTCATGTGGTTCGTTGTTTTGAAGATGAAGACATTATCCATGTTGCTGGCAAAATATCGCCTCTCGATGACATTGAAATCATCAACACTGAACTTGTGTTGGCTGATCTAGCCGTGGTTGAAAAACTTTATCAAAAAGCTATTAAAAACACTAAGTCTGGCCAGAAGGATGGGCTACCACTTAAAGCTTTATTAGAAAAGATATTGCCTGCTCTTGAAGCAGGTGAAAGCGCAAGAACGCTGTCTTACGATGCTGAAGAGCTCAAACTACTCAAAGGCTTCCAATTGTTAACCATTAAGCCCGTGGTCTATGTTGCCAATGTCAGTGAAGAGGGGTTTAATAACAATACACACCTTGATGTTGTGACTAGTTTTTCTAAAGCAGAAGGTGCACAAGTTGTGGCAATTTGCGCTGATATTGAAGCCCAAATCTCTGAGCTTGATCTTGAAGAGAAACAAGAGTTCTTATCTGAAATGGGTCAAAGCGAGTCTGGCCTAGACCGACTGATTAAATCTGGTTATGCTTTACTAGGCCTACAAACCTACTTTACTGCTGGCGTCCAAGAGGTACGCGCTTGGACCATTAACGTAGGTGATAGTGCGCCGCAAGCAGCGGGTAAAATTCATGGTGATTTTGAAAAGGGTTTTATTCGCGCCGAAACAATTGCTTTTGATGATTTTATTCAATACCATGGTGAAAAAGGCGCCAAAGAGGCGGGAAAACTGCGCTCTGAAGGCAAGGACTACATTGTCCAAGATGGCGATGTGGTACACTTCTTATTTAATGTTTAACCCTCAACAAGCTTAGGTCAATGATCGTTAAAAAACAAACAAAATTACTCATTATTCTTGACGGCTGGGGACACTCTGATGTTGTTGAGGGCAACGCAATCGCTCAAGCGGAAACACCTGTTTGGGATAGGTTTAACGAGCAATTCCCTCATTCTTTAATCAACACTAGTGGTAAAGAGGTTGGGCTTCCTGGCGAACAAATGGGTAATTCAGAGGTAGGTCACTTAAACCTGGGCGCAGGTCGTGTTGTTAAACAAGACTTTACCCGTATTCACAAAGAAATTGGAAACGGTGATTTCTTCAGAAATCCAATCTTAAAAAACTCATTGGATTATGCTAACGACAACAATAAAGCTGTTCATATTATGGGCTTATTGTCCGATGGCGGTGTTCATTCACATGAAGAGCAAATTCACGCTATGTTAGAAATGACCAAAAAACATGACTGTAAAGAAGTGTATTTACACGTTTTTACCGATGGTCGAGACTGTGCACAAAAAAGCGCTAAAAAATACATTCAGATACTCGAAGAAAAAATTATCGAAGTTGGTATTGGTGAAATTGCCAGCGTTATCGGTCGCTATTTTTCAATGGACCGTGATAATCGTTGGGCACGTGTACGTTGTGCCTACGAGCTAATTGCTAAAGGCAAAGGTAAGTTCTTGGCCAAGTCCGCCACCGACGCTATTGATATGGCTTATGAGCGTGGTGAAACAGACGAATTTGTTCAGTCAACGGTGATTAAAGCGCCAACTAAGATTAAAAAAGGCGACGTACTTATCTTTATGAATTATCGTGCCGATCGTGCTCGTCAAATCACACAAGCGTTTTTTGATGAAAACTTCCAGGGTTTTTCACGTGGAACATTCCTCCCAACACAGTTCGTTTGCCTGACCCAGTACAAAAAAGACTTTAATCTACCTGTGGCTTATCCTTCAGCTAAGTTAAACAATGTTTTGGGTAAATATTTGTCTAACCTGGGCATGACTCAGCTTAGAATTGCCGAAACTGAAAAATACGCTCACGTTACTTTTTTCCTTAATGGTGGCGTCGAACGCCCTTTTTATGGCGAAGACCGAGTATTGATCCCATCACCTGACGTGGCCACTTACGACCTTCAGCCAGAAATGAGTGCTTTTGAGCTGACTGATGAACTGGTTGAACACATTGAAAGTCAAAAATACGACCTCATTATTTGCAACTTCGCCAACACTGACATGGTTGGCCACTCTGGCAAGCTTGATGCTGCCATTAAAGCGGTTGAAGCGGTTGATGCTTGTCTAGGTATTGTTTACCAAGCAATGCACGAAATTAGCGGGGAAATTCTAATTACCGCCGATCATGGTAATGTCGAGCAAATGGTCAACCCTGAAACTGGCGAAGTGCATACTGCACACACTAATAATTTAGTACCGTTATTATTTATTAGTGATCGCAACGCTGACATCGCCGAACCGGGTACAGGGTCATTGTCCGATATCGCTCCAACACTCTTGGCAATGATGGATATCGAAAAACCCGATGAGATGACCGGGACTAGCCTTTTAACATTTGACCAATAATCTTTAAAAATAAATTTAAAAACAGGAGAGAGAAATGAAACAATCTAATTTTATCGCACCTTCTATCTTAGCCGCTGACTTTGCTAGACTAGGTGAAGAAGTTGATAATGTTCTACGTGATGGCGCTGACATCGTTCACTTTGACGTAATGGACAACCACTATGTGCCTAATCTAACCATTGGTCCATTAGTGTGTGAAGCGCTTAGAAATCATGGCGTAACAGCACCAATCGATGTGCATTTAATGGTGAAGCCAGTTGACAGAATCGTTCCTGATTTTGTGGCAGCAGGCGCTTCATACATTACCTTCCATCCGGAGGCTTCTGAGCATATCGACAGAACCCTTGGTATGATTCAAGAAAGCGGCTGTAAAGCTGGCCTGGTGTTTAACCCAGCCACGCCCTTACACGTGCTAGACAACATCATGGACAAACTAGACATGATCTTACTAATGTCAGTCAACCCTGGTTTTGGCGGGCAATCGTTTATCCCGCACACGCTAGAAAAGTGTCGTCAAGTACGTAAGTTAATAGACGCTAGCGGTAGAGACATTCGTTTGGAGGTTGATGGTGGTGTCAAAATTGACAACATTCGTGAAGTGGCTGAAGCTGGTGCCGACACGTTTGTTGCTGGTTCTGCAATCTTCAGTACTGATGATTACAAGGCCACTATTGATGCAATGCGTGCAGAGCTCGCTAAAGCATAAGGTGATTAACGCATAGGCTTGTCGTATCAACACTGCTGCGGTATAATAGTGCGTTTTACGATTTTAATTACTTTCTAAGTAATAAAAAATCAAAAAGTTGAGTTGGGCGTCCAGTTTCGATAATGGACGCCCAACTTGTTTTAATGTATCACACGGCTTGACATGTTGGTCAGGGTGCCCTTTTGCAAAATAAAGGGTTGGCTAGCAGAGGCTGTGGAAGAAAGAAGTTGACAAAAGTCAGTATTCTTTATTAACCCCGGAGAAAATATTATGGCAAAAACGTCCATGAAAAAAATGTTAGAGGCTGGTGTACACTTTGGTCACCGCAGCCGTTTTTGGCACCCAAAAATGGAGCGCTACATCTATGGCACTCGCAATGGTGTGCATATCATCAACCTAGAAAAAACCCTTCCACTATTTAATGATGTACTGAATTTTGCATCAAAAACAGCGGCTGCAGGTGGTTCAATCTTATTCGTTGGCACCAAGAGAGCAGCAACCGATATCATTAAAGAAGAGGCGATTCGTTGTGGCATGCCATACGTTAATCACCGCTGGTTAGGTGGCATGATGACAAACTACAAGACAATTAAAGCTTCTATTAAGCGCTTAAAAGATCTTGAATTTTTAGCCGAAGAAAACTTTACCCAGTTTGGTAAAAAAGAAGCGCTAATGATGACACGTGAAATGGAAAAATTAGAACGCAGTTTGGGGGGTATTAAAGACTTGGGTGGTATTCCTGATGTGGTTTTTGTGATTGACATTGGTCATGAAAAAAATGCTATTAAAGAAGCGCAAAAGCTTCACTTACCGATTATCGGTATTGTAGATACCAACTATAATCCAGAAGGCATTGACTACGTTGTTCCTGGTAATGACGATTCAATCAGAGCTATTGGTTTCTACGCTAGAGAAATTGCTAACGCCGTTTTAGAAGCGAAGGCTGCCGCTGGCAAACAGACTAAAGCCGCGCCTGCTAAAGAGCTTACTGCTAAGAAAGAAGAAGCAAAAACTGAAACTGTAACACCTAAAGAAGAACCTAAAGAAGAACCTAAAGAAGCGTCTAAAGAAGCACCCGCTAAAAAGCCAGAAGCTGCTGAAGCGGAAAAGCTTAACAAAACAGCACTTAACGCAATGAAAAAAGCAGAGTTAGCTGATTATGCAAGTATTCAGGGTATTAAGGTTAACGCTAACGACACTAAAGCTCAAATGATTGAAAAGCTTACATAAGGGCGCGAACACACATTAAGCCACCCCCACTTTACTGGGGTGCAATACATACAGGAGATACTTATGGCAATTACAGCCGCTTCAGTTAAAGAACTTAGAGAAAGAACCGGTGCAGGTATGATGGACTGCAAAAAAGCCCTAACAGAAACCAATGGCGACATGGAGGCAGCGATTGACCTTATGCGCGCATCAGGTGCTGCTAAAGCTGCTAAAAAATCAGGTCGTATCGCTGCTGAGGGTCTTGTAAAGATAAACATTAGTGACGATGGTAAAACAGCAACCATCT
>CALCCK010000013.1 GCA_937899995.1 uncultured Gammaproteobacteria bacterium | reverse complement strand
GCAAAAGTGGGGACAAAACTCATGGGTTTTAGTGCGGGATGTAAAAAACCGAAGGCAAACGGTGTGTTGTGAATAATCAAGATTGCGCCTTCAACATATTTTAAAAACTCTGCAGCAATCTCTTCGAATTTAGGCTTACCTTTTAAAAAACTGTCTTTAATGCCGTGAATTCTTTCTGAATCACCTACCAGTCGATCAGGCTGAATGTATTGGTGGTATTCATTATTTTCAGTAATTTCTCTATCAATAATTTCGGTACAACCGATTTCAATAATGCGATGACCTTCCGACGGCTCAATGCCTGTGGTTTCAGTATCTAGAACAATTAATCTTTCCATCGACTCAAGTTTATTTTTCGTGTAAAATTGTCCATTTTATCGTATTTGAAGTTGGAAAATTAAAAGAGATGGCAAGAGTTACTGTAGAAGAATGTTTAAATTTTGTAGATAATCGTTTTGAATTGGTTTTAGTTGCTGCTAAGCGTGCACACCAGCTAAGCTCAGGCGGTTATAGGTCAACTTTAGATGTTGGCAAAGATAAGCCAACGGTTGTCGCTCTTAGAGAAATTGAAGCTGGTTTGATTAATGCCTCAATCTTAACAGAAGAATACGCAATGGAAGAAGAATTATCCGCACAAGAAAAAGTAGCAGACAGCGCTAAGATGGCTGAAGTGGAAAATGAGTTATCAACCACTGCAATTGACGAATCTAGTGACGAAATGACGGAAGTAGAAGAAGTATAAAATACGACTACTTTCATTTCATAAAATGACGCAAATGCGTCATTTTTTTTCGTCTGCAGGAAATATGTAGGTATGATTTAAAGCTTTATTTTGTTTAATAAATTAAGCTCATGAAAACCTACCCAATTGCAAAATCAAACAGAACGCCTTTGTGCGATGAGGCAACTTATCAAGCCATGTATGCGGAATCAATTAATGATTCTGATGCGTTTTGGGCCAAACAAGCCAAAGTGTTTTTAGATTGGGATAAGGATTGGGCTCAAACTTCTAATATTGATTATCATCAGGGCAAAATCGAGTGGTTTAAAGGTGGAGAACTAAACGTTGCTTACAATTGTATTGATCGGCATCTGAGTGAACGCGCCGATCAAATCGCTATTATTTGGGAGAGTGATAATCCTGACGTTAGTGAGTCTGTTACTTACCAACAGCTGCATGATAAAGTGGCAAAATTCGCCAATGGTTTGAAAAAACTGGGCGTTAAAAAAGGCGACCGTGTTTGTATTTATATGCCAATGATTCTTGAGGCAAGCTACGCTATGCTGGCTTGTGCTCGTATTGGTGCAATTCACTCAGTGGTCTTTGGTGGTTTTTCACCTGAAGCACTTAAAGATAGAATCTTAGATTTAGAATGCAAGATTGTTATTACCGCTGACGAAGGTGTGCGTGGTGGTAAGACAATCCCACTGAAAGCCAATGTAGACAAAGCGATTGGTGCTTGTGATTGTGTAGATTCGGTGATTGTGGTTCAGCACACTAAAGGCGAAGTGCACTGGGGTATTAAAGATATTTGGTATCACGAATTAGTTGTCGATATGCCGGCTGATTGCCCGTGCAAATCTTATGATGCAGAAACACCACTTTTTATTCTTTACACATCGGGATCAACAGGTAAACCTAAGGGCGTGTTGCATACTTCTGGTGGTTATTTGCTTTATGCGGCAATGACACATAAATACACCTTTGATTATCAACAGGGGGACGTGTATTGGTGTACGGCAGATGTTGGCTGGGTAACAGGGCACTCTTATATTGTTTATGGTCCGTTAGCAAATGGTGCGACAACACTCATGTTTGAAGGTGTACCCACTTATCCTGATTGCTCTCGTTTTTGGCAAGTAATTGATAAACACCAGGTGAATACGTTTTATACCGCACCCACAGCCATTCGTGCACTGATGGGTGGTGGTGATGATTTTGTCAATAAGACTTCTCGCTCTAGTTTGCGTATTTTGGGTACGGTAGGTGAACCAATTAATCCGGATGTATGGGAATGGTATCACCGTGTTGTGGGTAATGGCCAGTGTCCAGTAGTAGACACTTGGTGGCAAACAGAGACAGGTGGGCATATGATCACACCTTTGCCTTATGCGACTGTGTTAAAGCCAGGGTCAGCTAGTATGCCGTTTTTTGGTATTGAGCCACAAGTAGTCAATGAGCAAGGTGAAGTATTAGAAGGTGAGGCTGAAGGTATTTTGGTGCTTGCCAGATCTTGGCCGGGGCAAATGCGTACACTTTATAACAATCATGAACGCTTTATGGAGGCGTATTTTTCAACCTTCCCAGGCAAGTATTTTTCTGGTGATGGGGTAAAGCGCGATGCAGATGGTTATTATTGGATTACTGGCAGAGTGGATGATGTGTTAAATATCTCAGGGCATCGTCTAGGTACAGCCGAGATTGAGTCAGCCTTAGTGTTGCATGAAAATGTTTCAGAAGCAGCAGTAGTAGGCTATCCACATGATATTAAAGGCCAAGGTATTTATGCCTATGTATCGATTATGAGCGGTGTTGAGCCAACAGATGAATTAAAAGCAGAGTTGGTAAAATTGGTTCGTAGTGAAATTGGGCCCATTGCAACAGTGGACAAAATTCAATTTGCACCAGGTTTGCCAAAAACGCGTAGTGGTAAAATTATGCGTCGTATCTTACGTAAGATTGCCGAAGACGATTATGCCAATTTAGGTGATACATCTACTCTGGCAGAGCCAGAGGTGGTTGAGAATCTAATTAAAAATAGACTTTAGTTATTTATTCTCTTCTTGTTGTCTGTCAATACATCGAGTTTGATATAGTTGTTTCATTTTGTCATTGATTGACACTGTTCTGCCAAATACTTTCTTTTCTAGGCTGATCGTATTCTGGATATTTTTACAATAATTTTTAGTTTCTTTGTTGGTGTAAGCAAACAAAGTAGCAACACCGACAACAGGCAAGATCAGCCCGGTAATTGCGATACCTTTAGCCGTGTCTTCTAAGTCGTAAATACGCTGTAGATTGTTTTGAATGTTGATTTTATTCTGTTTTTCAAAAATATTTTTGAGTTGAGTTAATTTTTTGTCAGATAAGTTTAGTGCCTGTTCAGCACCATCTAGAGATGAACTTAATGATTTCACCTTTCCTCTAGCATCATGCATTTGTGACATTTCATCACCCAACACACTCGTTTTTCCAGTAGCTAACGACAGTTTTTCTTGTGTTTTTTGCAACTCTGAACGAACTCTAATTAGCTGATTGTTTAGATCTTCTAATGTGCTTGTGTTGTCTGTAGTGATAACATCAGTTTTTACTTCAACAATTTTCTCGTTGTATTCGTTAACAATATTGCTAACCTCTGCTTCAAGCTTAGTAATTTTGTCATCGTAAAAGAAATACCCTGCAATTAAAGTAATGGCAAGTACGGCCACGAAAAAAGGTGATTTATTTTCCATTGTAAAGTCCTAATAGAGATAATATAGGGTGTTATTATATTTTAATATATAAAATATATTGTTTTATTTCAACCACTTAGCAGCTTGCTTGGCATAGTAGGTCAAGATACCATCGGCACCAGCGCGTTTAAAAGAGAGCAGAGTTTCAAGTACAACTGGGCGCTCATTAATCCAGCCATTTTGAGAGGCAGCTTTTAACATCGCATATTCACCACTCACATGATAGGCAAAAGTTGGCATTCCAAAGGTTTGCTTAACTTGATGCAAAATATCTAGGTAGGGTAAGCCTGGCTTAATCATCACCATATCTGCACCTTCTTCAATGTCTAAGCCTACTTCACGAATGGCCTCATTGGCATTAGCAGGATCCATTTGGTAGGTTTCTTTGCTTGACTCCCCTAAGTTTTTAGCAGAGCCGACCGCATCGCGGAAAGGCCCGTAAAAATTTGATGCATATTTAGCTGAATAAGCCAAGATATTGGTGTGGATAAAACCATGTTCTTCTAAGGCATCTCGAATCGCACCAATACGCCCATCCATCATATCTGACGGCGCTACAATATCCGCACCCGCTTGCGCGTGTGATAAGGCTTGTTTAACCAAAACCTCGGTAGTTTCGTCATTGAGTACATAGCCACTATCATCGATTAAGCCATCTTGTCCATGTGTGGTAAATGGGTCTAATGCCACATCCGTAATCACAGCTAGTGCTGAGTGGTTTGCTTTGAGTGCGCGAACAGCTTGCTGCGCTAAACCGTCTTTATTAAACGCTTCTTCAGCCCCTAGTGATTTTTTATCTTCTGATACCACTGGGAATAAAGCCACTGCTCGAATACCTAAGTCTACTAATTCATCTGCTTCAATTAGCAGTTGATCGATACTTAAACGTTCGATATCTGGCATAGAATCAATGCTTTGGCGCTGATTTTCACCTTCTACGATAAAAATAGGAAAGATTAAGTCATCGGTGGTTAACGTATTTTCACGCATTAATTCACGGGTATATGCGTGTTTTCTCATGCGACGTGGTCTATGGGTTAAAATGGACATCTTGATTTTTTTAATATATTATTTCTTAATAATTTAACCAATTATACAACAATGAGCACAACAAACAAAACGTTAAAAACAATGTCAAAGGTTAAAGAGGTATTCATTCAGTCTTTTCCTAACTCTCAAAAAATCTATGTTGAAGGTTCACGGTCTGATATCCAGGTGCCGATGCGTAAGATTACACTCACCGATACCATTGGTGAATTGGCCGAGAAAAATGACCCGATCTATGTGTATGACACCTCAGGTGTTTATACCGATTCTAATGTGAAAATTGATTTACGTAAGGGTCTAGACGATATTCGTTCAAATTGGATTGATGAGCGTAACGACACTGAAAACTTAGATGGATTAAGTTCAGTATTCTCTAACGAACGCCTTGATAACACTGAGCTAGATTCTTTGCGTTTTGAATATTTAAGCAGCCCTAAGCGCGCAAAAGACGGTAAAAATGTCTCTCAAATGCACTATGCTAGGCAGGGTATTATCACCCCTGAGATGGAGTACATCGCCATTCGTGAAAATTGTAAATGGCAAGATTATAAAGATCAAATTGGCCAGCACAAGGGTGAGAATTTTGGCGCTGATATTCCAGAGGTTATCACCGCAGAATTTGTCCGTAGTGAGGTAGCTCGCGGCCGCGCAGTGATTCCGGCGAATATTAACCACCCAGAAACTGAGCCAATGATTATTGGCCGTAACTTTATGGTGAAGATTAACGGCAATATTGGTAATTCGGCACTCGGTTCAAGTATTGAAGAAGAAGTTGATAAGATGGTGTGGGGTATCCGCTGGGGTGCTGACACCATTATGGATTTATCAACTGGTAAAAATATTCATGAAACACGCGAATGGATCATTCGTAACTCACCGGTACCAATTGGCACTGTGCCAATCTACCAAGCTTTAGAAAAAGTAAACGGTGTTGCTGAAGACCTAACTTGGGAAATATTCCGAGATACCTTAATTGAACAAGCTGAGCAGGGTGTGGATTATTTCACCATCCATGCTGGCGTTCGTTTGAAGTACATACCCTTAACCATTGATCGTATTACTGGCATTGTGTCTCGCGGTGGTTCTATTATGGCTAAGTGGTGTTTAGCACACCATCAAGAGAGTTTTATTTATACACATTTTGAAGATATTTGTGAAATTATGAAACAATACGACATCACTTTTTCACTCGGTGATGGTTTGCGTCCAGGCTGTATTGCTGATGCCAACGATGCGGCACAATTTGGAGAGTTAGAAACCTTAGGTGAACTCACAAAGATTGCTTGGAAACACGACGTACAAACTTTTATCGAAGGCCCTGGTCATGTACCAATGCAGATGATTAAAGAAAATATGGAGAAGCAATTAGAAGAGTGTGGTGAGGCACCATTCTATACATTAGGCCCATTAACCACGGATATTGCTCCAGGTTATGACCATATTACTTCAGCCATTGGCGCTGCGCAAATCGGTTGGTACGGTTGTGCTATGCTTTGTTATGTGACACCTAAAGAGCATTTAGGTTTGCCGAATCAAGACGATGTGAAACAAGGTATTATTGCTTATAAGATTGCTGCTCATGCGGCCGATCTTGCTAAAGGCCATCCTGGTGCACAGATTCGTGACAACGCTCTATCTAAAGCGCGTTTTGAATTTAGATGGGAAGATCAGTTTAATCTGGGTTTAGATCCAGACACCGCACGTAAGTATCATGATGAAACCTTGCCTAAGCAAGCAGCAAAGACGTCACATTTTTGTTCTATGTGTGGCCCTAAGTTTTGTTCAATGGAAATTTCGCAAGAGATCAAAACTATGGATAAGGCAAAAATTGCTAAGATTAACGCGATTCAAGTTGAGATGGATCAAAAATCAGCTGAATTTTTAGCCAATGATTCTGAAATCTACATGAAAGAGGGTGCTTAAGGCGTCGTTTGGTTTTTTATTGAAATTTCTATTTTCTTAAATTCTTTTAGGCAGCACTGTTTAGAAGGATTAAGATTTTCACAGTTGCAATAGTTGTGTTTGGTTTGAAACACCACAAAACCCTTTAAAATATCGCCTTTTCCGGCTTTTAGCGCTTCTATGTAAGCATTTTTACTAATGTTAAAGCAATAACATAGTGGCTTTTCATCAGTCTTGGTATTACAACAACCCATTTTAATTATTCCCAAAATTTTGCAAGTTAATAGCGTCCATTATAATTCTTTGAGTTTAAATTTGTATTTTTTGATACGGGTATAATTAACGGCTGATTGCTTTAATTAATAACAAACAATGAAACAGATTGCTCACTTTCTAATTTTAATCTTATTATCGAGTGTCATTTTTGCAGAGCCACATCCGTCCAAACCTTGGGTGGAGATTAACTACCCACAAGACAAAGAAAAACGCTGGTGGGATGATGCTTGGTGGAAAGAAGGTCAACTAACCGTACCGCAAAACTATGAGGTTTCTATGGAAGAGGTTAGCTACATGGATAAGGGTGTTAAGGTTGAAGCATTTTTATTTAAACCCACTAAACCTGGTAAATATTTACCCATCTTATTTCAACACGGACGTCGTGGTTTAGGTGCCTGGACACTACCAAGAATTAAGCGTTTGGCGGCACGTGGTTTTGTTGTGTTGGCACCTGATATGTTTGGCACTTATATGAAGCCTGCATTTCCTATTGAGCATGATTATATTTACGATCAGCACGTAGCTAAAGGCATTGATGCACTATTACAACGTGATGATATTATTGGCAATAAAGTTTGTACAGTGTCACACACACGTGGTGGTTACATGACTCTAAAAGCTTTAGTAACGCACAAGCAGCAAGATGAAAAAGTGGCCTGTTATGTGTCATACTATCCGCATTGGCAAGATCCAAATGCGGCAGAAGCTAAGCAGATATATCAATATGCATCTGAACTCAATGAACTTAATACGCCAACGCTAATCTTTATTGGTGAGCATGACCAATACCAAAGAATGAGACCGATCTTAGCGGGTATTGATGTTTTAAAAAGTAGAGGTGTAGATGCTGAATTGATCATCTATCCAGGTGTCGGTAGAGGCTTTGATTTTAGACCAGCACATGTAAGAACTTTTGCAGATGATCTAGCGACCAAAGATGCCAACCAAAGAACGGCTGCATTTGTTAGACAGCACTTAATGCAAAAATAACCGAACCTGTTCGATAAGTCTATTTACCGCACCTTGCTTAGATTGGAAGTATTGATTGGCATTATTGCCTAGAGTTTTTGCTTTCTTAGTATCTGTGAGTAGTACCATAATAGATTTAAATAAATCATCAGCATTAGGCACTTGAATTGCACCATTTTGTTCTAATAGTTCAGATGATATCTCAGCAAAGTTAAAAACATTCGGACCAAATAAAATGGGCTTAGATAAAGCAGCAGGTTCGAGCATATTATGCCCACCCGTATTGTTAAGGCTACCACCCATAAATACAATGTCTGCTACATCAAAGTAACTCATCATCTCACCCATAGAATCACCTAGCAGTAGGTCGCAATCTTTGCACGATTTATTGCTTGATCGCTTAACAATGTTGAGCTGGTGTTTTTGTGCTAGTTTGTACACCTCATTAAAACGCTCGGGGTGTCTTGGAATAATCACCAACAAAGCATCAATGTTGTCTTTATGGTTTAAATAAGCATTAATAATTTGTGCTTCTTCACCTTTATGCGTACTGGCAAAAACCACGACCTTACGTTTACCAATGATGTTTTTTAATATTTTACTAATAGTTTTGTCGGCGCTTGGGTTTTGATCAAATTTAATATTACCTGTCACAACAACTTTACCAGTATTTGTACCCAATTCAATAAATCGATTGGCAGAGTTTTGGTTTTGTGTGGCAATAACACTTAGCTTGTTTAAAGTTTGTTGGGCTAAATTCGGCGCAAACTTTTGGTATTTTTCTAATGACTGTTGTGACAATCTAGCATTTACCAACAAACATGGAATGTTGTTTTTATTTAAAGTATGAATAAGATTGGGCCAAATCTCCGTCTCTAATATAATACAAATGGCAGGATTAATTTGCTTAATGTAGCGATTCAAAATCAAGGGTAAATCAAATGGAAAGTAAAAATGTAACACTTCACTTTGGTAGTGCCCAAGTACTGCTTGTGATCCTGTATGGGTGGTGGTTGTGACTAAAATTCTATGATCAGAGTAGTTTAAAATTAGTTGATCAATCAGTACCGTAGCCGCTCTAAATTCACCTACTGAGACACAATGCACCCAGATAATTGGCACCGGGATTTTGTTAATAAACCCGAGTCGTTCAAAAATTCTATGTCGGTAAGTAGGTGTTTTTAAGCCTTTGATTAATAAGCGCAATACCATGATTGGTAAAAGCAAATATCCAACTAAGCTGTAGAGAGTTCGATTCATTGATAAAAGGTATAATACACGCATTGTATTTTAGTGGTTTTTAAAAGAGTTCCCATGAAATTTGTTGATTCTGCCAGTATTCGTATTGAAGCTGGCAAAGGTGGTGCAGGTTGTTTAGGTTTTCGTCGAGAGAAATATATCCCAGATGGTGGCCCTGACGGTGGCGATGGTGGCGATGGTGGCCATGTTTATTTTCGTGGTCAGGAAGGGCTTAACACGCTAAGTGAATTTCGCTTTAATCGCTTGTTCAGAGCTAAGAATGGCCAACCAGGTCAAGGCCAAAATAAGCGTGGCAAGTCGGCTGTGCATTTAACGGTTGAAATCCCTTTAGGTACTAAAGTGTACGATTTAGAAACCGATGAATTGATTGGTGAAATGATTGAGCATGATCAAGTAATATTAGTAGCTAAAGGTGGTTTTCATGGTTTAGGCAATACACGCTTTAAATCAAGCATTAACCGTGCACCACGCAAAACCACACCAGGCTCACCAGGCGAAGCGCGCGAAATTGGTCTAGAGATGAGTGTAATGGCGGATATTGGTCTGCTGGGTATGCCTAATGCTGGCAAGTCGAGTTTGATTAGACAAATCTCAAGTGCCCGACCAAAAGTAGCGGATTATCCATTTACCACGTTACACCCTTCACTTGGTGTGGTGTCGTATTATGATGAACACATTGTTATGGCGGATATTCCTGGTTTGATTGAAGATGCTAGTGAAGGTGTGGGTCTGGGTTTTGAATTTTTGAAGCATTTATCTCGTGCTAAGGCATTGTTGCATGTGGTGGATATTTTGCCGGCTGATGCGTCTGACCCTGCTAAAAATTTTTTAACCATTGAAAATGAGTTAAGAAAATACGATCCAGAATTAGCTGACAAACCTAGAATTCTAGCCATTAATAAAATGGACTTATTGCACGAAGATGATCGTGTTGAAATTGTAACTAAATTGTTAAAATCGATTAACTACCAAGGAGAATTTTATAATATTTCTGCGTTAAACGGCCTTGGCTGTAAAGATTTAGTAAAAGGATTGTTTCATTTAGTTAAAGGCAATAATGAGTAAAAAAAAATGGGTTATTAAAATTGGATCAGCGCTACTTACCAATAATGGTAAGGGGTTGGATACGACTTCTATCGCCTCATGGGTAGATCAAATTGTTACTCTGACCAAACAAGATATTGAGGTGATATTAGTTTCATCCGGTGCGATTGCCGAGGGTATTAAACGTCTAGGCTGGAATGAGCGTCCAAATGATATTCATAAGCTTCAAGCGGCTGCAGCTGTTGGGCAAATGGGCTTGATTCAAACGTATGAGTCTCTCTTTGCTAAACATGATATACATACCGCACAGATTTTGTTAACGCATGATAATCTCACCAATGCTGATCGTTACGAAAATATCTCATCAACCCTTAAAAATTTATTAGACTTTGGTACAGTGCCAATCGTTAATGAAAACGATACCGTGGCCACTGATGAAATTAAGTTTGGTGATAACGATACCTTGGCCGCGCTAGTGGCTAATTTAGTTGGTGCAAACCAACTCGTTATCCTTACTGACCAGGGTGGTGTATATGATGCCGACCCTCGTCAGGATGCTAATGCTAAATTGATTGACACCATTCATGTAGATGATGAAAAACTTACGCAGGTCGCTGGTAGAACAGGCGGATCCTTAGGTTCTGGTGGTATGTACACTAAAGTACTGGCCGCTAAAAAAGCCGCTGAGTCAAATACAACTACCATCATTGCTCCTGGAAAAGCACCAAATGTATTAACAAGATTAGCCAATGGTGAGCATATTGGCACGTTAATCACTTGTTAGCTTATATCGGCCTGGGTTCCAATCTTAACAGCCCAAAACAGCAAATTAAAGATGCACTAATTGCGCTTAATTCCACACAGGATATGAAAGTGGTGGCTTTGTCGAGCTTGTATCAATCCAAACCAATTGATGATTCTAAGCAGCCTGATTATATTAATGCCATTTGCCAAGTAGATACGCATTTAACCGCGCTAGAGTTATTGTATGTGTGCCAAGAAATTGAAACCAAACAGCATCGTGTACGAGAAAAAAAATGGGGCGCAAGAACCATTGATTTAGATATTATTCTTTATGGCGTACAAGTGGTTGCATCAAAGCAGTTAATCATTCCACACCCTGAAATGATGAACAGAGCTTTTGTATTGGTACCATTGTCTGAGCTAGAATCGGATCTTAAGGTGCCTGTATTAGGCCCTTTACAAGCATTAATTGACCTAATAGATACTTCAGAGTTGATTAAATTATGAAGATTGACGAGTTACAGGTCTTTAAACAATCTGCAGAAAAGATCACTTGTTTGACCGCTTATGACAGCTCATTTTCTCAGTTGTTTGATGAATGTGGTGTTGATATTATTTTAGTGGGTGATTCTCTAGGTAATGTAATCCAAGGTGGCGAAAATACGCTTGGCGTTACCATGGAAGATATGATCTATCATACTCAATCAGTAGCAAAAGGTATTAAAGATGCCTTATTGATTGCTGATATGCCTTATCAAAGTTACGACAATGCCAAGCAAACATTGGCAAATGCCCAGCGGTTGATTGATGCAGGCGCACAAATGGTAAAGTTTGAAGGTGGGCAAGAGCACAAAGATTCGTTTAAGATCTTACAAACCAACAATATCCCAGTTTGTGGGCATTTAGGTCTACAGCCACAATCAGTGATTGAAATGGGTGGCTATAAAGTGCAAGGTAAGGACGAGGTGAGTGCCAAGAAAATTATTGACGACGCATTGGCTTTAGAGGCTTGGGGTGTGCAAACGTTAGTACTTGAATGTGTGCCTGCAGCATTAGCCAAGCAAGTTTCTCAAGCATTGAGCATTCCAACCATTGGTATTGGTGCAGGGGTTGATTGTGACGGGCAAGTGCTTGTAAGCTACGACATGCTTGGGATTAATACTCAGCACTTACCAAGATTTGTTAAAAACTTTCTAAAAGACAATAATGATATTCAAGGCGCTATTAATGCTTTTATTATGGCGGTTAAAGAGCAGTCATTCCCGGGCAATGAACACAGTTATTAGTTACAAATTTCCGTGAAAACTCATACAACAATTCAATCATTACAAAGCACAATTGATAGCTGGCGATCTCAAGGGCAACGCATTGCTTTTGTGCCGACCATGGGTGGTTTACATGACGGGCATTTATCTCTAGTAGATTTTGCTAAGCAAAAGGCTGATAAGATTGTGGTCAGTGTATTTGTGAATCCAACGCAGTTTGGTAAAAATGAGGATTTTGATCAATACCCCAATAAACTTGAGCAAGACATTGCGTTGCTAGAACAGCATCAAATTGATGGTTTATATAGCCCAAGTGTTGAGCAGATTTACCCTCAGGGTTTAGACAGCGATATTAAAGTCAGTGAGGTGGGCGATATTTTGTGTGGCGCTTCTCGTCCAGGGCATTTTGATGGGGTGGTGCAAGTGGTGCATCGTTTGTTTGAAATTGTTAAACCCAGCATTGCTATATTTGGACAAAAGGATTATCAACAGTTATTGCTGATCACACAAATGGCTACTCAATATTTTCCAGAAATTGAGTTGCTGTCACAACCAACCATTAGAGAGCAAGATGGCTTAGCCATGAGTACACGTAATCAATATTTGTCGATTGATGAGAGGAAAATCGTACCTCGCTTATATCAAGTATTACTTCAAGCTAAGCAAGATTATTTGGATAATGCACTGGTAGAAGTATTAACTAACAGGGCAAAAAACACCCTTTCAGAAGATTTTAAAGTGGATTATTTTGAAGCACTAGATGCAAATACCCTTAAGCAAATCACTGATAATACAAGTAAAATTGCGATATTATGCTCAGTCTATCTAGGATCAACTCGATTGATTGATAATATAATTTTTAATAAAGGATAACCATGTTTAATATTACTGACGAAGCCCTAACTTATGTAGCCGAATTATTTGCCCAGCAAGGTGAAGAAGATCTAGGCCTAAAAGTCGATATTGAAAAAGCCGGCACACCGGCTGCTGCCGTCACTTTTAATTTTTGCTATTCTAAAGACTTAGGTAAAACTTATTCTAAGTTTGAGTATGAAGGTTTTAATGCTTTTATTGATGAGAGTAATTTTGATTATTTGAAAGACTCTGAAGTTTCCTTGAAAGAAGATGGTTCTACTAAAAAGCTCACCATTACAGCACCGAATGCTAAAGGCGAAGCGCCAAAAGACGATGCACCTTTATCAGAAAAAATTAAATATACTATTGTTGCTGAAGTTAATCCACAGCTAGCTTCACACGGTGGCTTTGTTGAGTTGGTTGAAATTACCGATGATATGGATGTAGTGCTTAATTTTGGTGGTGGTTGCCAAGGTTGTTCTTCGGTTAAAGTGACATTAAAAAATGGTGTAGAAACGCAATTAAAAGCACTTTATCCGCAGATTAAAAACATCTTGGATTCAACTGATCATTCACAAAAAGAAAACGCCTATATGTAACTCGATAAGGGTTAGTTATGGTATGACTTTATGTTAACCACAATTGAAGCTAGCGCTGAAGACAGAAAAAGCGCAAAAGCGCCGCACGAGCTGTTCACCATCAATATGGTGATTGTACATTTATTCTTTTCATTAGGTATGATTAAGCTACTTGGTTTTAGTATGGATGGTGCAATTGCAAGTGCTATCACACTGTCGTTATATATCATTGTTTATACATTTTTCCAAACTAAAAGAGCCAAAGAAAACGCACCTTATTTGGTGTATTTGCACTGGAAGTTATCATTGGATCGTTACAAATTAGTCATTGGCGCCTATGTATTTTATTTTATTGTGACTTCATTGTCATTTTTTATCGATACAGATGCACCAGCCAGTATGGATGGAACCAGCATATTAGATTCGATTTTGAGTTTATTGGGTATTGTGCCACTGTTTTTTGTTATTTTGGTTTCAATGGTATTAGGCTCCGGCTCAATGTTCAATGCGGGGCGTGGTGAGATTGGCCAGGCGTTTATGCAAGACCACCCTCAATGAATGAATTTAAACTGATTGATCGTTATTTCAATTGGGCTTGTTATCATTCAGTTAGTTTAGGCGTTGGCGATGATTGTGCCGTTATTGATGCCACTCTCCATACACAAACCGTTACCAGTGTCGATACGTTAATTGAAGGCGTACACTTCCCCAAAAACACCAGTGCTGCTGATATTGCTTACAAAGCATTAGCGGTTAATTTAAGTGACTTGGCAGCAATGGGCGCCACACCAAAATACTTCACTTTAGCCTTAACACTGCCTGAATTAAATGAAGCGTGGTTAAGTGAATTTTCAGAGGCTTTAAAACAATTGTCAGGTGAATACAAACTTGATTTAATTGGTGGCGATACTACCAAGGGTGCTTTAAGTATCACCATTAACATCATTGGTGAAGTAGAGGTAGGTAGGGCATTATTACGTTCAGGTGCCGAAGTAGATGATTTCATTTATGTTTCTAACGTCATAGGTGATGCAGCGTATGCTTGGCAACAAATTGAGCAGGGCGACAGGCCTTCAGATTTTTGTTTAGAGCGATTTAACCGACCTACACCAAGGGTAACCCTAGCACAAGAGCTAGTCGGCGTGGCTAATGCTTGTATTGATCTCTCAGATGGTTTGCAGCAAGACCTTTCACACATCCTAAAACGCTCTAAAGTGGGTGCAAATATTAATATAGATGCTATTCCATTATCAGATGAAGTGAGTAGTTATATTAATACCACGCAAGATTGGTGTATTGCACTAGCGGGTGGTGATGATTATGAGCTGTGCTTTACCGTGCCAGAAGCGCGTATTAATGCTTTAAAAATGATTGAGAAAAATCTAGGTATGACTCTAACTAAGATTGGCGTTATTACAACGAATCAAAGTTTAGACATTAAAGGGCTGGATAAGACTTGTACGTCTTATCAACATTTTTAAACTTCTTTTTTCTCTGCAATGGTTTTACAATCAATACACTCATCAGCTGTAGGGCGTGCCTCTAAACGTACTGAAGAGATTTCTGCACCACAAGTTTTGCAATAGCCATAATCACCCAGTTCAATTATATGCAAGGTTTTTTCAATTTTACTAATTAGTTTTCTTTCACGATCACGTGTTCTAAGCTCTAACGCAAACTCTTCTTCTAAAGTGGCCCTGTCATTAATATCTGCCACTTGATTTGAATCCTCTTGGATGTGAGTAATGGTAGATTCGGCATCATCAATAAGCTGCATTCTCCAAGTATTTAATTTTGTTTGAAAGTGCTTAGTCTGTTTTACACTCATGAACTCTTCATTTTTAGCAGGTTTGTAAGCAGGAATATTTTGAAAATTAGGTTCTGACATAGTGGTTGTTAGTTAAAAAAATAATGTTTATACCGAAACTGACTTAAAATAGCAATTTATTTCGTACATTTATTATTATAAAATTATTTATGACACTAAGAGCACTTATTTTTGATGTTGATGGAACCCTTGCAAACACTGAGCGTGACGGACATTTGGTCGCCTTTAATTTAGCATTTGAAGAATTAGGCCTAGATTGGGTCTGGTCGAACGAACTTTACCACAAATTACTCGATGTCACTGGTGGGCAGTTACGTATCAAACATTATGTTAATGATTATAAGCCCGATTTTACTTATGACGATTTAGATGCTTTTGCCGCATCTGTCCATGCACTCAAAACTGAGATCTATGTGCGCTTAGTCAATGAAGGGAAAATACCTTTAAGACCCGGTGTAGAGCGTTTGTTTCATGAGGCTAGAGATGCAGGTTTGAGAATGGCTATTGCTACCACCACTACACCTGCCAATGTTGATGCGCTGATTGCTAATACGCTAGGGCACGAGGCACTTGATTGGTTTGAGGTAATTGGCGCAGGCAATGTGGTGACTAACTTAAAACCAGCAGGTGATATCTACCAATGGGTGTTAGAGCAAATGAATCTAGAGGCTAAAGATTGTATTGCTTTTGAAGATTCGCATAATGGTATTGTTTCGGCAACCGATGCAAATTTAAAAACATTAATCACTACTAACGAATATACTGAGTCACATCAGTTTGATGAGGCAATCGTTATTCTGAACAATTTAGGCGAGCCAAATAAACCTTTTGCATTAATTGAGGGTGACGCTACTGATGCCACTTATGTAACGATTGATTACCTAAAGGAACTGCATGCCAAGTATTGTTGATTTAGCTGATAACACCCGCGTTTATGACGTTGTCAGTGTTACACCATTGAGCTTAGCGCATCAACTCAGCGAGCGTAGCAAAAATAACATCTATCTTAAACGAGAAGATGAATTGGTCATTCACACTTTTAAGTTAAGAGGCGCTTATCAAAAAATCTCTGGTTTAACTAAAGAACAAGCAGCCAAAGGTGTAGTGGCATCAAGTGCTGGAAATCATGCTCAGGGTGTAGCATTGTCTGCTTCTAAACTCGGTATTGAGTCAGTGATTGTGATGCCATTGTCTACCCCTAAGATTAAAGTCAAGGCGGTGGAGCAACTGGGCGGTAAAGTTGTGCTTCATGGCGATGTGTATGATGACGCCTATCAATACGCCAAACAATTAGAACAAGATCAAGATTTGGTCTTCATCCATCCATATGATGATATTGAAGTCATGGCAGGGCAGGCAACCATTGCTAAAGAATTATTAGAACAACTCCCAAGCATGGACAAAGTATTTGTTCCTGTGGGCGGCGGCGGTCTTATTGCTGGTATAGCAACTTACATTAAGCATTACGCACCAAATATCCAAGTGATTGGTGTTGAGCCAGAAGATTCACCAACGCTTTATCAAGCGCTTAAAAAAGGCGAGCGTATTATATTGCCTGATGTTGGTCGTTTTGCTGATGGTGTGGCGGTCAAGCAAATTGGCGAACAAACTTATCCAATTGCTAAAGCATTGGTAGATGAAGTGGTGTTGGTGAGTAATGATGAAATCTGCGCTGCTATTAAAGATATCTATGAAGACATGCGCTCCATTGCAGAGCCTGCTGGCGCCTTGGCCACAGCAGGGGTGAAGAAGTACGTCGAACAAAACAACATTGAAAATGAGAACTTGGTCTCTATTGTCTCAGGTGCTAATGTTAACTTTGATCGCCTGCGCTATATCTCAGAACGCGCTGATCTTGGTGAGCATAATGAAGCCATTATTGCAGCCACTATTCCAGAACAACCCGGTAGCTTCTTAAAGTTTTGTCAGTTGTTGGATAACCATGCCATTACAGAGTTTAACTATCGTTATGCATCTAGCAGACAGGCCCATATTTTTGTCGGCGTGGCGCTCAGTAAAGGCTTGAGCGAAAAAGAAGCGTTGATAACCAAGCTCTCACAATCATTTGATATTTTAGATATGAGTGATAATTCGATTGCCAAAACCCATATTCGTTATATGGTGGGTGGCCGTTCGGATGCTGATAATGAAGTACTGTACCGATTTGAATTTCCTGAGCGCCCCGGTGCTTTGCTTAACTTTTTAAAGAAGGTGGGTACGCATTGGAATATTTCTTTATTCCATTATCGTAATCACGGTGCAGATTTCGGCCGTGTGCTAATTGGTTTACAAGTCGATGATGTTACCCAACTGGAACGTAACTTTGACGAGTTGGGTTATTTCTACCAAAACGAAACCGATAACAAAGCGTATCAATACTTCCTTTAGAGCTTTCACTGTAAGAGACATTAACCCTGTCTTAACGATTGAACGCCTGGCTTATGATTATCCATGGAGTCAGGCTAAATTTAGCGACAGCTTGAATAACCCAAAAACACTGGCAAGATTGCTGATTATTGACGAGCAAGTGTTGGGTTATTTTGTCGCCATACACACGCTAGATTCGGCTGATCTGCTTAATATCTGTATTCATCCTAATTATCAACAACAAGGCTTGGGTGCTCAATTGTTTGATTACTTAATACAACAACTACAAACATTAAGTGTTGATACGGTATTTATTGAGGTGCGTACATCCAATAAATCCGCACATTTTTTTTACCAAAAACTCGGTTTCAAAGTGATTGACAGCCGTAAAAAATACTATTCAAATGGCGAGGATGCTAAAATACTACGTTTACAAATAATGTAGCTATGTCACAAAAAACTAAGATCATTTATACCTTGACTGATGAAGCGCCAGCATTGGCAACCTACTCATTACTTCCGATAGTTAAGGCGTTCACAGGCGCTGCAGATGTAATAGTTGAGACTCGTGATATATCTTTAGCCGCTCGTGTGATTGCTAACTTTCCTGAGAAGCTAACAGCAGAACAAAAAATGGGTGATGCTTTAAGTGAATTAGGTCAGATTGTAAAATCAGCAGAAGCCAATATTGTTAAGCTACCCAATGTGAGCGCCTCTATTCCACAGCTAGAATCGGTGATTACTGAGCTTCAAGCGCATGGTTATGATATTCCAAATTACCCCTCTAATCCCCAGAGTGATGAAGATAAAGCTGTGAAGGCCACATTCTCTAAAGTGTTGGGAAGTGCAGTAAATCCAGTATTGCGTGAAGGTAACTCTGATCGTCGCGCACCTCCATCAGTTAAGAGTTATGCTAAGAAAAATCCTCATTCGATGGGGGTGTGGGCAGCTGATTCCAAAACGGTTGTAGCAAGTATGTCTGAAGGTGATTTTTATGGTTCAGAAAAATCAATGACCATTGGTGATGCAACGCAATTCACCCTTCAATTTGAAGGAGTTGATGGTTCAATTGAAGAATTAAAAGCTTCTGCTTCACTGCAAGCAGCTGAAGTCATTGATGCCTCTGTTATGAGTCAGTCATCTTTAAGAGATTTTCTAACTAAAGCCATCGCTGAAGCGAAAGAGAAAGATATCCTATTTTCAGTGCACATGAAAGCCACGATGATGAAGGTTTCTGATCCTATTATTTTTGGTCAAGCAGTGAGTGTCTTTTTTGCAGATGTGTTTAATAAGCATGCGGAAATTTTTAAAGAGTTAGGTGTCAATGCGAATAATGGTTTGGGCGATGTTTTAAGTAAAATCGAAGCTTTAGAGTCTAGCAAAAAGGCGGAAATTGAAGCTGATATTCAAGCGGTTTATGCCAAACAGCCTGACGTGGCTATGGTCGATTCTAATAAAGGTATTACTAATTTAAACGTGCCAAGCGATGTGATTATTGATGCGTCGATGCCAGCTATGATTCGAATGTCAGGTCAGATGTGGAATAAGCAGGGTAAGCAACAAGATACAATGGCCGTGATTCCTGATCGTTGTTATGCAGGTGTTTTTCAGGAAACCATTAGTTTCTGTAAAAAGCATGGTGCGTTTGATCCCACTACGATGGGCTCAGTTTCTAACGTGGGCTTGATGGCGCAAAAGGCAGAAGAGTATGGCTCTCATGATAAAACATTTCAAATGTCGGCAGCAGGAATGGTACGTGTCGTCTCAACAGGTGGAGTAGTGTTACTTGAACAGTCTGTAGAAGCAGGTGATATTTTCCGCATGTGTCAGGTAAAAGATGCACCGATTCAAGATTGGGTTAAGTTGGCAGTGAGCCGTGCTAAAGCGACAAATCTACCGACTATTTTTTGGCTAGATGAGCAACGTGCACATGATCATCAAATTATTAAAAAAATTAATAAATACTTGTTAGGTTACGATACAACCGATCTTGAAATACACATAATGTCTCCTGAAGAAGCCACCCGATTCACATTACGCCATGTGAAAGAAGGTAAAAATGTAATTTCAGTTACAGGAAATGTACTTCGAGATTATTTAACAGATCTATTTCCGATACTAGAACTTGGAACATCTGCAAAAATGCTATCTATTGTGCCATTAATGAATGGTGGAGGTTTGTTTGAAACCGGTGCAGGCGGTTCGGCCCCTAAGCATGTGCAGCAATTAATGTCTGAAAACCATTTGCGTTGGGACTCTCTTGGTGAATTTTTAGCTTTAACTGTTTCACTAGAGCATTTAGCCACTACATTTGATACGCCTAAAGCACAAGTATTGGCAACGGCTTTAGATGCAGCAACGGCCAAGTTTTTAGATAATGATAAGTCACCATCACGCAAAGTGGGCGAGCTGGATAATCGTGGTAGCCATTTTTATCTTGCGATGTATTGGGCAGAGGCATTAGTAGCTCAAACACAAGATCCTGAACTACAGTCACGGTTTGCACCCATAGCAGAAGCTTTATCTGTTAATGAATCAATTATTATTTCTGAGCTAAACGCAGTTCAAGGTGGGTCAGTGGAACTTGGTGGTTATTATCAACCTAATCCAGAGATAGTTGCCAAGGTGATGCGCCCAAGTGCCACTTTAAATGCTATTATCGATTCAATTTAATAATACTGATGGTTAAACTATAAATTTGGATTAATGATTGAAGTGAGGTATCATGTACCATAAGTATACTTTTTTTTACTTATATAACTAAATTAATTTCAAGAGGAAGGGAAGATGAAAAAATTAACACAAGTAGTAGCAATCGCTACCGTAGTTGCAGCAACTTCTGCATCTGCGTTTATGCATAGTAATAACAGCGGCTGGGGTAATAATAACAGCGGTTGGGGTAATAATAACTGGG
>CALCCK010000012.1 GCA_937899995.1 uncultured Gammaproteobacteria bacterium | reverse complement strand
TTTCATCAATGTCGAGTACTTATTCATTCGTTGTTTTTTTTTTTTTTTTTTGTGTGTTTTTTGTTTTTTTTTTTCAAGCAGAAGACGGCATACGAGATAGGCTTGTGACTGGAGTTCAGACGTGTGCTCTTCCGATCTAGAACTGATTTCCTAGTACCAAAATTATTTCTAATGCGCTTTTTCTCAGTGAACGAATAAGTCATGAATACCCCGTATTAATCGATAAATTGTGATTCAGAATTGCTTCTGAATAAAAACACCAAAATCCCCTAGTGGGGATTTTGGTTACTAGCGTTGAACGAATTACTTAAGTTCTACGCTAGCGCCAGCTTCTTCAAGCTGCTTTTTTAACTCTTCTGCTTCGCCTTTTTCTGCGGCTTCTTTAATTGGTACTGGTGCACTTTCAACTAAATCTTTCGCTTCTTTAAGACCCAAACTAGTGATACTACGAACAGCTTTAATAACAGCAACTTTCTTTTCACCGAAGCTCGTTAGAACCACGTCAAACTCAGTTTGCTCTTCTACTGCTGCGCCTGCTTCTGCTGCTGCCGCTGCTGGTGCTGCTGCAACTGCTGCTGCTGAAACGCCAAATTTTTCTTCCATTGCTGAAACAAGTTCAACAACATCCATTACAGACATATCTGCAATTGCGTTTAAAATATCGTCATTTGATAATGCCATGATATTTACTCCTATTTATTATTTAATTATTGTTTTTGGTCACGAACAGCTGCAACAACACGAGTTAGCTTTGTAGGAACTTCATTCAAAGTTCTTACTAGCTTCTCAGTTGGAGCAAGCATTAACGCCATAACCATACTAATTGCTTGATCTTTCGTTGGTAGGTCTGCGATACGTTTCAGCTGATCTGCGTCAACAAATTCGCCTGAAACACCCAAACCTTTAACAACTAACGCATCATTTTCTTTCATGAATGCACGGAAAACACGGGCAACTGCACCTGGATCTTCTTGCGAAAAACCCAAAATAACAGGACCGCTTAATACTGGTGTAATACACTCACAACCAGTCTCCGCTAGCGCTCTTTTTGCAAGCGTGTTTTTAACAACACGCAAAGATACATTTGCATCTATTGCAGAAGTACGCAAGTTAGTCATTTGTTCAACATTCAATCCGCGATACTCGGCTGCACCAACAGAAATTGCAGTAGATGCTACTGCGTTGACCTGTTCGACAACTGCCTTTTTTGCTTCAAGATTTAGAGCCATAGTCTCTCCTGAACAATTATAAAAAGAAAGCTATATAAAATAACTTTCGCCACAAGGTATTCACATACCCTCTACATAGGCAAATTGAAGGATCAATTTATTAAGCAACAAAATCCGAAAAAATCATCGCACCTATGGTCTTTGAGGCTAAACAAGTCACCCTGTCGCCCAAAGAATTCTTTTGTGATCAGCTCTTAAGGCTAATCACACTTAAACAACTTAAATATCAACGCTTGCTAAATCAACACTAAGGCCTGGACCCATCGTTGATGAAACACTCATCTTTTTAAAATAAACACCTTTAGCTGAACTTGGTTTGGCTTTTTTAAGCGCCTCAAGTAGTGCTGTAATGTTTTCTTCTAGAGCTGCTGGAGCAAAAGAAGCCTTGCCAACACATCCATGAACAATACCCGCTTTATCAGCACGGTAGCGAACTTGACCAGCTTTAGCATTCTTAACAGCTGTAGCAACGTCCTGTGTTACAGTGCCAACTTTAGGGTTGGGCATTAGGCCACGTGGACCCAATACTTGACCAAGTCGACCAACCACGCCCATCGCATCTGGAGATGCAATAACAACGTCGTAATTTAAGTCACCGTCTTGCATCGATTTCATCAAGTCTTCCATACCAACAACATCAGCACCAGCATCGGTTGCTTTCTGCGCGTTCTCACCTTGAGTAAAAACTGCAACACGAACCGACTTACCTGTACCGTTTGGCAATGTCACTGCGCCACGAACGTTTTGATCTGATTTTTTGGCATCAATACCAAGATTGATACTGACATCTACAGACTCGTCAAACTTCGCAGAAGCGCACTCTTTTACTAAGTTCAGAGCGTCAGCCATTGTATAACGCACACCGACTTGTACTTTTGCTTGATTATCTTTTTGTTTTTTAGTTAAACTAGCCATGATTAACCCTCCACCACTAGGCCCATCGAACGTGCAGTGCCAGCAATAATTTGCACGGCTGCGTCGATGTCATTAGCATTTAAATCTTTCATTTTGATGTTTGCCACTTCTTCAAGTTGCGCACGTGTTACTGTGCCCACTTTATTAATGTGTGGCTCACCACTGCCTTTGGCAATGCCTGTTACTTTGCGAAGCAATACAGCTGCTGGTGGTGTTTTAGTAATAAACGTAAAGCTACGGTCGTTATAGACAGTGATAATAACTGGCACAGCCATGCCTTTATCAAGGTCTTGTGTTTTTGCGTTAAACGCTTTACAGAATTCCATAATATTAACACCGTGCTGACCCAACGCTGGACCAACAGGTGGTGATGGATTCGCTTCAGCCGCAGGTACCTGCAACTTAATATATGACTCAATTTTTTTTGCCATTTTCCTATCCTTGAAAGCAAGCCTTCATTTGGGTACAAACGC
>CALCCK010000011.1 GCA_937899995.1 uncultured Gammaproteobacteria bacterium | reverse complement strand
GTGTTCGTGTCATAGCAGAGCTGAGATATGTCTTGTGGTGGCTGACGACGCTCTGTGCTGCTTGGTGGCTTGTTGTTGTTTTTTTTTTAATGATACGGCGACCACCGAGATCTACACTCTTTCCCTACACGACGCTCTTCCGATCTCGTGAAATTATTAATCACAGGCGGTGCAGGTTTTATTGGCTCTGCTGTTATTCGCCACATTATTGATAACACTAACCATAGTGTGATTAATGTTGACAAGCTTACCTATGCAGGCAATCTAGAATCTTTAGAGTCTATTAAAAATAATGCAAGATACGCATTTGAACAAGTTGATATTTGTGATGCCAGTGAGATTAAACGTGTATTTAACGAGTATCAACCTGATATTATTATGCACCTGGCAGCAGAGTCACATGTCGATCGATCCATTGATAGCCCTGGTGAGTTTATCCAGACCAATATTGTTGGTACTTATGTGTTACTTGAAGAAGCAAGAGACTATTGGTCTAGCTTAAAGGGTGATAAAAAAGATGGCTTTAGGTTCCATCATGTATCCACTGATGAAGTCTATGGTGATCTTGAAGGTACGGACGATCTTTTTACTGAAGAGACATCCTATGCACCTAGCTCCCCTTACTCAGCAGCAAAGGCAAGCTCTGACCATTTGGTACGTGCATGGCAACGCACTTTTAAATTCCCAACATTGATTACCAATTGCTCAAATAATTACGGCCCTTACCAATTCCCTGAGAAGCTTATTCCACTCATTATCCTTAACGCATTAGAAGGTAAGGATTTACCAATCTATGGGAATGGTAAACAAATACGAGATTGGCTCTATGTAGATGACCATGCAAGGGCGTTACTACATGTCGCATTGACTGGTGAGATTGGCGAAACCTATAATATTGGCGGACATAATGAATTGCAGAACATTGAAGTCGTAAAAACTGTTTGTAGTATTTTAGATGAGTTAGTGCCAAGCAAACTTGATGGTATTGATCAATATGAACAGCTTATTACCTATGTGGGCGATAGAGCGGGGCATGATGTCAGATATGCGATTGATGCTACCAAGATCGATAAAGAGTTGGGTTGGACGCCAGATGAAACTTTTGCAACAGGTATTCGTAAAACAGTACAGTGGTATTTAGATAATAATATTTGGTGCGATCGAGTAAAGGACGGCAGTTACCAAGGCGAAAGATTAGGAGAAATCGAGCTATGAAGGGAATAATATTAGCAGGTGGTTCAGGCACACGCCTATATCCACTTACCAAATGTATATCAAAGCAACTAATGCCGATTTATGACAAGCCAATGATTTACTATCCATTGTCGATTCTGATGTTGGCCGGCATTCGAGAAGTGCTGATTATTTCCACTCCTGAAGACTTGCCAAGGTTCGAGCAGCTTTTAGGTGATGGCACTGATATTGGCATGAAGTTTGAGTATATCGTGCAACCTTCCCCTAATGGTCTAGCTCAAGCATTTATTCTAGGTAAAGATTTTATTGGTGACGATGATGCCTGTTTAATTTTAGGTGACAATATCTATTATGGCCATGGACTGCCTGAAATTCTGCGTAATGCGGTTAATAATGCAACCAATAATATGGCTACTGTGTTTGGCTACCATGTGCATGACCCGGAGCGTTATGGTGTGGTTGATTTTGATCATACTGGCAAAGCACTTAGTATTGAAGAGAAGCCAGGCAGCCCTAAAAGCAACTATGCCGTTACAGGATTGTACTTAGAC
>CALCCK010000010.1 GCA_937899995.1 uncultured Gammaproteobacteria bacterium | reverse complement strand
TTTTTCAAGCAGAAGACGGCATACGAGATAGGCTTGTGACTGGAGTTCAGACGTGTGCTCTTCCGATCTGCAGATAATTCTATTGGAATTTCAAGATCAGCTGACGGTGAGAATATGACAACAATTACTAATACTAAAAAGGAAAAAACAATGACTGAAATAGAAACAGTTAAACCAAGCATCGATGCAGGCCAAGTGGCACGCGATGCAGTAGTGGCGGATCGTGCTCGATCACAAGAGATTGATGCAATCGTATCAAAACACCCTGAATTGCAAGATATTGGTGAACAATTTAAGAGAAATGACCGTTCAATGGACGAGTTTAGAACCGTTGCACTAGAATCAATTAACAAAAACCAACCAGCACAAGCGGCGATTGAAGATACTAAAATTGGCATGAACGATGCTGAAATTGGCAATTTTTCAATAGTTAGAGCGGTTAATGCGCTAGTAACTGGCAACTGGAGCGAGGCAGGTTTTGAACGTGAAATGTCAGACGGCATGGCTTCTAAATTAGGCAAAAGAGCGCAGGGTTTTTACATCCCAACTGACGTTTTAATGCGTGATTTAAACGTAACAACCTCAACAGCAGGTGGTCACACCGTTGCCACTGATTTATTATCAGGTTCTTTCATTGACATGCTTAGAAATAAATCACAAGTGATTGGTTTAGGCGCAACAATGATGAACGATTTGGTCGGTAATATCGCAATCCCTCGTCAGACGTCAGGTGCTACATCGTATTGGGTTGCAGAATCAGGAGCACCAACCGAGTCACAAGCAGCCTTTGACCAATTAACCATGTCCGGAAAGACCGTTGGCTCAATGTCTGATATTTCTCGCAAAATGTTATTGCAATCGTCACTAGATGTTGAGGCCTTTGTGCGTAATGATTTGGCAACGTCATTGGCATTGGCTATTGATTCAGCGGCTATTAACGGCACGGGTGCATCCAACCAACCAACCGGTATTTTGAACACCTCGGGCATTGGTTCGGTTGTTGGCGGCACAAATGGTGCGGCGCCGGATTGGGCAGACATTGTTGATTTAGAGTCACAACTAGCCTTAGATAATGCGGATGTTGGTAATTTAGCTTTCTTAACTAACGCCAAAGTACGTGGCAAGTTGTTGCAAACTGAAAAAGCCTCTAATACGGCACAGTATGTTTGGGGCGATAACAACACACTACGTGGTTACAACGCGGCTGTGTCAAATCAAGTGCCATCTAATTTGACCAAGGGTTCTTCTTCAATTTGTTCAGCCATCATCTTTGGTAACTGGACAGACTTGATTATCGGTACATGGGGCGGAATCGATATTAACGTCGACTTGTCTACTGGTTCTTCAAGCGGCACAGTACGTGTGGTGGCATTGCAGGATGTTGACATTGCGGTTAGACACGCGGAGTCATTTGCGGCAATGAAAGATGCAACCACTTAACTAATATAGGAGAGCAAAGTTGATTAATGGGTGTTGGGCAACTAACACCCTTTAAACCCATTCTCAAATATGCCTTAAAAATATGTTTAACGAAGATTTAACAGAGTTTTTAAACGATACCGAACTAGCTGACAGTGGCACAGTTGATGGTAAGGCTGTTAATGGCATATTTGAGAATGCGTTTAGTGATGATTTTGGCATTGAGTCAGATACACCGATTTTTATTGTTAGTAGTAATGATGCCAGTATTTATGCACATGGCGATATCGTAACTATTAACTCAAATTTAATTCAGGGTGGCGGCGTATATCTTGAAAATTCATCGGATTATATTGCGGCTGATTATTTTGCGGCACAAACCGCATTTGAGATTGTAGGCATACAGCCGGATGGCACGGGTTTAACTTCATTAATTTTAGAAAAACAATAAATGGCACACGCAAGACAACAAATTAGACAGCAATTAATAACCACATTAACGGGGTTGGCCACAACCGGCAGCAATGTTATTGCCAGCCGTGTTTATGACGTAGCCACCAACAAATTGCCCTCGCTTGCTATTTATACATTAAGCGAAGAATTAGGCGAAGAAAGTGCAAATAAACAAATGCGCTTATTGGATGTGGTGGTTGAGGTTAGGGAAAAAGCCTCAAGTAATTTAGATAATGCCTTAGATGCTATTGGTGCAGAGGTTGAGGATGCGTTATTTGCATCAGGTGACACCACCTTAAATGGCAAATGTAAGAAGTTTAATTATGACGGTTTAGAGATCACCCTAAGTGGGGATGCTGAACAGCCAATTGGATTAATGACCATGCGTTTTATCGCCCAATATCGGGTTGATAAGACAGATGTTGAAACTTTAATAAGTTAATAAAGGAGGCAAGATGCCAACAATGTACAAAGATGGATCGGAGTCAATAGGCGTACATCCATCACAAATTGAAAATGCACAAGTGCGCGGCTGGTCACTTGATGAAAAACCGGCTAAAAAACCAAAAATAATTAATACTGATAAGGAGTAATACACATGGCAACACACACGGGCAGCGAGGGAATAGTACATATTGGCACAGATTTAATGGGCGAATTAAAATCATGGTCAGTGAGCGAAAGTGCATCCACGATCGAAACAACTAAGTTATCTGATTCGGCAAAAACATTTAAGGTCGGAACGACTGAATGGTCAGGTTCATGTGAGGTGTTTTTAGATGAGGGTGATACAGCGCAAACAGCATTAACATCAGGTGCAAGTGTCACTATTAAGTTTTATTTTGAGGGCGCGGCCACTGGTGATAAATATTACACCGGCACAGCATTGGTGGAGTCAATTGATCGCAATGGTGCAATCGATGACATGGTTAATGCCTCATTTAACTTTAAAGGCACTGGCGCACTAACATTAGCGACTGCGTAAATGGGTATTAAAGACAATGCAAAAGCGCAATTTAAGGCCAAATTATCAGGTGAGTTAAAGTCAGTTTTTGTGCCTGAGTGGGATGACACTATTTATTACAAGGGTGCAATTAATGGCAAACAACAAGCCGAAATTTTAAAGCTATATGATGCTGGCAAAACGGTGGATGCGGTGTGTATGGCACTGATTATGCGTGCCTTAAATAAGGACGGTGAACGTATATGGCGGCCTGCTGAACTGCAAGAATTAATGCGCGAATATGACACGGGTGTAATAAGCAGTGTTGTTGAGCAAATTAGTGATGATGATCCAACGGTGGACGAAGCAAAAAAGTCCTAAAGACGGATCATGACTTGCATTTTTTTTGCCGATTGGCAGAGCATTTGCATAAGTCTTTAAATGAGATTATGGAATTAACAACGGTCGAGCTGGTTATTTGGGCGGCCTATTTTGAATTAAAAGGGAACGAGCATGGCTAAGGTTGCAACCTATACAATCAGGTTAAAAAACCGCACTAAAAAGGCATTTAAAGCCATTGGACGTGGCTTAAATTCAACTCGTAAAGCCGTATTTAACTTAAAAACTGGCTTTATTTCTTTGGCTGGCCTAGCAGGTATTGGCTATTTTATTAAAAAATCCCTTGATAGTACCGATGCAATGGCGAAAATGTCACGTGCCATTGGTGTTAGTGTTGAGGATTTATCACGCCTAAGACACGCCGCCAGTTTAGGTGGTATGGAAACAAAACAGCTCGACAAGGCGGTGCAAAAATTAGCCGTTAATATGGGTGATATGTCACGTGGTATTGGCCTTGCAAAAGATGTTTTTGATAAATACGAAATCAGCGTTTTAAAGGGAGATGGCACACTTAGGGGTGTAGTCGATGTGATGGCAGATGTGGCCGATGTAACTGCCGGCTTAACCAATAAGACTGAAAAAGCTGATATGGCTTACAAGCTATTTGGTGCTAAGGGCGCAGGCATGATTAATGTCTTAGAGGGCGGTTCAAAAGCTATGCGCGAGGCCATGAAAGAGGCCGATGTGCTGGGTTTAGTTATGTCAACTAAAACCGTCAAAGGCGTTGAAGATGCTAACGATGCCATCACCCGTTTAACAAGTTTTTTGGGTACAGCATTTACACAGGCTGTAGCTAAATTAGCACCGGCAATCCAAACCATCACCGATAAGTTTCGTGAATGGGTTGAAATGAAAGTCACAAAAGAGGGTGGTATTGGTGAAGTTGCCCGCAAAATGGCAGCATCAATTGTTGAAATGGCCATTGGTATTCTTGAGGCCTTTGAACACATGGGCAATGGCCTGATTAATTGGATAAATAAAATCAAAGCCGCCATGCCAGTTTCTTGGGGTGGTTTTCGAGATACCAAAGAAATCATGCAAGACATTGTCAATGTTGAAAAACAATTAGGCAATAAAAACATCGCACCAAGAATGAAAAAAGGTACGGTGACTAGATTGGCACAGCTTAACAAAGAAATGGTTAATGCTGATAAGTCACAGATCAAATTTACTTTTAATAATCAAGCAATGCGAGATTCATTAAAAGCAACTTTAACAACGATTAATGCTACTACTGAGGCGGTTAAAGCCAACGTTGATGTTGGTGGTGCAGTTGATGAAAAAAACATTATTTGGGCTAAGATGGGTGAGGGTTTTAAGAAATACAAGGCCACAGTTGGCAAGGGCAATTTAACCATTGCCAGTGCAACCCTTAAAGGCATGCAAAGCGTTGAGAATGGTATTGTTAACATGGTGATGGGGATTAAAACCTCATTTAAAGATATGGCGCGTTCAATCCTAGCGGATTTAGTTAGGATGCAAGTTAGAGCCTTATTAGTCCGTAGTATTACAGGTGGGTTTGGTTTCAAAATACCTGGCTTTGCACATGGTGGTCGGCCAAAAGTAGGGCAACCATCAATCGTGGGTGAGCGTGGAGCAGAGTTATTTGTACCTGATCGCGCAGGCAAAATTATCCCTAACCACCAACTTAATACCGCCACTGGTGAGGTGCGCCAAGTCACTGCTGAGATCAACTTTAACGTGCAGGCTATTGATGCGGCCAGTTTTAATAATTACCTCGTTAATAACAGAAGCACAATCGAAAGTATTATTAACTCTAGCCTCACTTCAAATGGTAGCGTTCGCCGCACCATTAAGCAGGTCGTTTAATGAATAATTTAACCAGCACAATTATGGCTAATCACAGTCATATCCAAGTTGAGGAATGGTTAAAACAAGGCCAGCCGTTACAATTTAACAGTGGCAAAACACAGCGCGTGGTCAGCTCGTCAATACCGGCTTTGCAAATGCAGGTTAGTTATAACAATCTTAGTAAAACCCAATTTGAGGCGCTGCAAACTGTATATGAGGCCAACCATTCAAACACGGTTATTGTTGATGCGGATGACATTCATGATTTGCGCCCCGATGTGATGGGATTAAATGCCTCGGTTTGGGTGTTTAAAGAGTTTAAATTTAGGGTGGTTGCGCCAGCACTTTATTCAGGCACAATTAACATGATCAGCAGTGTGTTTTTTAATTACACTGAGTATCAAAGCGCATTTACACAATCATCCGCATACACACCAATTACCTCAACTGATACTGGATTCACAACAGTGTTGACCAGTGCCGAGCCATATCAAGTGGCTTTTGAGTATATTTCAAATTCGATTTTTTCAAATATTGGCTCATCAGCTAGGCACATTAAAGACAAAGACGGCCTGCGCCGCAAATACACTTTAAATTGGCTGCTGCAAGAGTCAGAGTTTTTAGCGTTGCTAAAGTTTTATCGTAAAAAAGCCGGCATTATGGGTACGTTTGGAATGCCCAAAGAGGGATCAATCTCACTGGGTTCAACAGCCAAAACAAAGGCCTATTTTATGGCCGACAGTTTTAAGTTTAGTCGGCGCGTGGATGGGATGTATGTATGTGATGCAGACATTGTGGAGTCATTGCAATGAGTAAAACCATCACCAATAATGTGCGCTCAAATGAGGCCTTTGCCATGTTGCATTTGTTTCAATTTGATTTGGATAGAAACTGGGATTATGACCAAGCAGATGCCGGTGAGATTTTGCGCTTTACTGACCATGATGTGTTTGTTTATGACGGCACAAATGAGTACACGCCGCTCGCCATTAGCTTTGATAAATTAACTGAGGATTTTTCCATGCAATCAGACAGCATTAATGTTGTGATTGACAATATCAATGGCGCACTAACCACCGAGGCATTAGCCTCAGAGTGGCGTAATAACCCTTGCAAAATAACACGGGTTATTTATACGCCTGCCAGTGAAACCATTGGTTCAGACACTTACGAGTTTGGTGTTTCAGATCAAGGTTCAACCACCTATCCACGCCTTGAAATTGCCGGCTTAACCAAAGACACCTACACATTATTTGAAGGCGTAATTGATACATTTAGTGCAACATCGCAAGCACTAAATGGCAGCTTAACAACCCAATTTTCGCACTGGTCAAAACCATACCCGTCACGCACTTACAACCAGAATGAATTTACCAGCATTGTGAATACCATTAATGATGTGGTGTATTGGGGGCAGCAAAATATAACATGATATTATCCAAAGATCGGAAGAGCACACGTCTGAACTCCAGTCACAAGCCTATCTCGTATGCCGTCTTCTGCTTGAAAAAAAAAAATCTAAATTTACACCATTCGTCCTTAGCCATCTGGGATCACTCTGCTGCCGA
>CALCCK010000009.1 GCA_937899995.1 uncultured Gammaproteobacteria bacterium | reverse complement strand
ATGTATGAAACATAATGAGTATACAAATATCATATGATGGTTTTTAATTTTTTTATTTTTTTTTTTAATGGTACGGCGACCACCGAGATCTACACTCTTTCCCTACACGACGCTCTTCTGATCTAAAAAACAACAAGTCCAATCAAAAAAAATAAGGCATTAAATAGCATCAGAATTTTCGATATTACTGCATTGATAGGATGGAAAAAATGTACAGCTAATAATTATCATAAATTGCCGTGAAACACTTGATTTAGCACGATAAACATCAAAAGTTATCCGCCATTATTAAACTGATTAAATCAATGGGTTATTTTTATCATTATTCATTACATGAAATAAACATAAGTATTTGATTTATAACAAAAAAAAACTTATGATTAATTATTAACCAAAACCGTAATAAAGCCTATTGTGATGCAATTTTCTTAGTAAAAAAAAGAGATATAAACAGAGTTATCCACAGTTTTGTGAGTAAGTCCATTAAGCCTTGATTTAACGGCATTTTGTGTTGTTCAAATCAACACTTCAGAAATTTTTTCAACCAATTTTTTTGCAATAATAATTTTGCTGGTTATATTAATTTTTTCACAGTTGTCTTTGGTAATAAAAAAAACCTCATTTTGATCGGATTTAAGGCCAATTTTTGAATTTGAAACATCATTAAGGATAATGGCGTCACAACCCTTATTTTCAAGCTTATTTTTGGCATTTTTGATTAAATTTTCGGTTTCAGCGGCAAAGCCAATACAAATGGGTTTGTTTTTCATTTGACAGACATTTGCCAAAATATCGGGGTTCCGCACAAGCTCAATTGACAGTGTTTCAGAGTCTTTTTTGATTTTGTTTTGTGCAATATTTACTGGTCGATAATCGGCAACAGCTGCGCAGGAAATAAATATGTCTTGTTCGCCAATATTGCTCATCACGGCTTCAAGCATATCATCAGCGCTGGTGACGAAAATGTTTATTGCACGTGACTCCACTGCTACTGAAATTGAGCCTATGATGAGTGTTACCGTAGCGCCCGCTTCAATGCAAGCTGAAGCTAACGCCATTCCCATCTTGCCACTGCTGTGATTCGAGATAAATCGTACTGGATCAATTGCCTCAATGGTGGCACCTAAGGTAATCATTACTTTTTTTCCGCCGAGTTGGGTGTTTTGAAACAAATTAGCTGCTTGTAATGCAATAGAGGTTGGTTCGGCTAATCGTCCTTCGCCAATGTCACCACAGGCTTGCTCACCAAATTCTGGCTTTGCAATTA
>CALCCK010000008.1 GCA_937899995.1 uncultured Gammaproteobacteria bacterium | reverse complement strand
GTGCGAAGAGAAACACGAGAGGTAGTAGCTTTTTTTTTTAATGATACGGCGACCACCGAGATCTACACTCTTTCCCTACACGACGCTCTTCCGATCTGAAAAATGGGAATGGGATAAATGTCATTTTGAAGATGCCACCTTGCTACCCATGGGTCAAATAATGGTTAATATAGACACACTAGACAAATCTCAAGAAACAGTGATTATCTGCCATCATGGTATTCGCTCAATGCAAGTAGCACGTTATTTTGATTCAATTGGTTTTGAAAATATTATTAACTTACGTGGTGGTATTGATGCCTGGGCTAAGCAAGTAGACAGCTCGATGGCGCTGTATTAAAAACTGATTTCAAAAAAATCGTTAAATTTCCTACGTTCTTTTTGTGCCTCATGAATACTCATCAGCTCAAATCGTAATTTGGTATTTGGCTGTCGCTGTGCAAGCTTGGCCAAATCTAGTGAAAACACCGTGCCAATCTTAGGATAACCACCAATACTAGGTGCATCTTTAAGTAAGATAATTGGTAAACCATCAGTGGCAATCTCCACGCAGCCATAGCTAATACCCTCTGATATCATTCGCTCTTTTTTAATTGCAATCGGTGCACCACTCAGGCGGCAACCCGTTCTATCATTAGCATTGGTAATGGTGTAGTTTTGGTTAAAAAACAAATCCCTCTGATTGATACTAAAATCGTTGAATTGATAAGTCGGTAAAATTCTTAAGGTAATATCTTGATTGTAATTTGGAATATATTTTGGTGAAATAAAATGGTAAGTCACCTCATTAAAATCTTTGTAAGGCAGCACATCACCTTTAATAAGTTTAGCACCTATATGCTCACGCAAATTAACCGATTTAGAATCAAATAACACCTCAGTGGCAAACCCACCTTTAACTGCCAAATACGCACGTACACCATTTTTAGGATTAGCCCAGCTAAGTACATCACCTTTATAAATTTGTAAGCCGTGCCACATTTGAGCTGTCTTATTATTAATTTTAAAATCTAAATTTGCACCTGTCACTGCAATAAAAGTATCTGTCTGCGCTTCAAGTACTATGCCACCAAAAGTAATTTCAATTACCGCATCATTAAAATGATTATTAAGTAAGTGATTGGCCCACGCATAAGCATGCTCATCCATTACGCCTGACTGGCTCATTCCATGCTCACCATGCGTTAGGCGACCATAGTCTTGCACGGTAGATAAAAAGCTAGATTTGATTACCTTAAAGCTCATAGCATACCGCCATTAGATAAATATTCATCTCGCGTGATTGAGTAGAATTTCACCTTGTCACCAACACGGAATTTATGAATATTCTCAGGGTTATTGAGTGACAAGTCTAGCAAAGTTCTCCCTACAATATTCCAGCCACCCGATGAGTCAGCAGGGTAGATAGCAGTTTGACCTTCAGCAATACCAACACTACCTGCAGGAATCTTAATTCTTGGTGTGGGTAGGCGAGGCAATTGAATACGCTCATCTACTTCACCTAGAAAAGCAAAAGCAGGGCTAAAGCCAATCGCATAAATCAAGTACGCTTGCGATGTATGAATTTCAATAAAAGACATTAAATCTAGATTTTTTTCAGCCAATAATCGCTCAAGATCTAGGCCAACGTCTAAGCCGTAATAAACAGGTATGTGTGTTGTTTGAGATTCCAAAATAGAGTTGTTAGAATCTTGTTGATCTAAAAGACTCTCTACCTTATCAAAAAACGCCTGAAAATTGATTTTGTTTAAATCATAACTCACATGTAGTGAAGTGTAAGACGGGATAACGTCAATAACAACATCACTCAGTGTGTTTTTTAACTGATTTGCAAAATTTCCGATTTTTTTAGGCAATGCAGCATTGATCTCATTGCCAAAATAAACCAGTATTGCATTTTCCCCTGCTGAAACGATATTATTCATTTTTAAGTCGTATTAGCGCCTTTACAGAGGCTAAATTGTCACTATGAAAGCAAATTGTATCGATTTTAAAAGAATTTACATTTAAAAAATGTCGATATTGTTCAATAATGTTATCAGCATCATCTAAAACTGCACCTTTCTCACCACGTGGAAGTATTTCAACACCTTTGTAGCCACGATCAGCAAACACTTCATGTAAAAAAACTACATTCACGTTTTTTCCGAAATTTTTAACACCAGCTTGTATTACCAAACTCAAATTTTTATCAATAGTTTGAATGACTTTAACAATTGTATCAAACACTAATGGCTTTTTCATCATATCGTGATATAGCGCACCATGAGGTTTGACATATTCAAGCACTGCATTATTGTCATGGCAAAGCTTTTGAAAGTGATAAACTTGAGAATGAACCAAATCAAACAACTCATCACTACTTAGCTGATGGCTAACACGTCCAAAGTTGGCTTGATCTGCATAGCTAGGGTGTGCGCCAATTTTTACATTATTCTCATTTGCAAGCTTAATGGTTTTAATCATACTTTCATCATCACCCGCGTGCCCACCACAAGCGATATTCGCCATATCAATTAGCGGCATAGCACTTGAGTCAGGGTCAGTTATTAAACATTCACCTAAATCACAATTAATTAGCTTTTTACTCACACTCAGTTGTATAATATTTATCGATAAATTTCGTATTATTATAAGGTTTTATTCATGAATCAAATCAAGCAAATGTTTGAGCTGCAACAAAAGCTCAATGATGCCACCAATGGCCTAATCTGGACAGAAGGCGCTACTAAAGATGGTCGTCAAATTTCATGGCTTCGCTGTATCTATATGGAAGCTACTGAAGCGATTGATTCATTCAACTGGAAGCATTGGAAAGACATTGAAGGCCAACCTGATTTAGACAATGCCAAAGTTGAGCTGGTGGATATTTGGCATTTTATTATGTCTGAGGCCATTCACTTTGGTGATACAGGTTTTGCTGAGGCTTATGAAAATATGGAACCTGAGAGAGAAATCAATCCAGAGCTTATGGTAGAGATTTTAGAAAAAATGGTAGCTGCTGCTGCCGGCGCTAATGTAGATAAATCACAAAATGCCTTATATGAAATCACTGGAATTTTCTTTAAAGCACTCGCTAACATGAGTATGGATGTACCAGAGTTATACAAGCGCTACATTGTTAAAAATCAACTCAACACCTTTAGGCAAGACCATGGCTACAAGGATGGCTCTTATGTTAAGATGTGGGGCGGTGTTGAAGACAACGTTGTTGCTTTTAATATCATGGATGAATATCCTGATCTGACACCTGAACAACTGTACAAAAGACTAGAAGAAGAATACAAACAATAAACCTTTAAAATTGCACCTATGATCGACACAATAAAAACTGAAATTCAAAAAGTTATTATCGGTCAAGAAAACTTGGTTGATAACTTATTAATAGGACTGATTACTGGTGGACATATATTGGTAGTAATTCACCAACAAGTAACTTAAAATATTACTATTTATTGTTAGGCGTTATCATTGGCATAATTATCAGTGCTTTGATTATTGCGCTTAAAAATATAAAATCTAAAACAGATAAAAGTTTAATTAATCAAATCAAACTTGCCAAAGGTGACAAGGCTTTGTTTGATTTGCTATTGCCACTTAATATAGATGGACTTGATACTATATTAGAACAATTAGAAGCCAATATTTATAAAAGTTCTCAGCATAAAATTAGAAAAAAAGACATTATTAATGCCATTAAATTCGAACATAAAATTAACTGAATATAGTCACGGTCAAGGCTGTGGTTGTAAGATCTCGCCTAAGGTTTTAGATACTATTTTAGAATCATCTCTTGATGAGATCAACGATCCTAATTTATTGGTTGGCAATCATTCGCGTGATGACGCTGCTGTGTACGATTTAGGTAACGGTGAAGCAGTTATTAGTACTACAGATTTTTTTATGCCTATTGTCGATGATCCGTTTACCTTTGGGCGTATTGCTGCCACCAATGCGATTAGTGATATTTATGCCATGGGTGGCACACCACTGATGGCCATTGCCATCTTTGGTTGGCCACTGGACAAGCTACCCCCTGAAGTAGGGCAACAAGTGATTGAAGGTGGTCGTAGCGTGTGTCAGGAAGCTGGCATAATATTAGCAGGTGGACATAGTATCGATTCACTCGAGCCAATATTTGGCTTAGCAGTAACTGGACGGGTTAAGATTGAACATCTAAAAGAAAACTCAAAAGCCCAGGTTGGGGATAAGATCTATCTAACTAAGCCGCTAGGTATTGGTATTCTCACCACCGCACAAAAGCAAAAGAAGATTACCAAAGAAGATGAGAGTCGCGTCATTGATACCATGTGTCAGCTCAATGATATTGGTAGTAAGTTGGCGAAAATTAAAGGTATTAATGCTATTACAGATGTCACAGGCTTTGGCTTGGGTGGGCATTTATCTGAAGTATGCTTAGGTTCTAATGTTGCCGCAACGATTGATTACAATAAAGTACCAACCTTGCCAAACATTAAAGATTATTTGGCTAATGGCTGCTCACCCGGTGGTGCACAGCGAAATTTTGATAGCTACGGCTACAATCTAAGTAAGATGGAGGCCGAAGTGCAATCAATTATTTGCGACCCGCAAACCAGTGGTGGTTTGTTGGTTATGGTGTCAAGCTCTGCTCAAAATGAGTTTGATCAAATGATGCAGGACGCAGGATTTGAACTTGAAGCCATTGGCGAGATTGTTAAACCTGATAGCGATACAGCATTAGTGCAGATTAATGTCTAGTGAATTAACCCAGATTAGCGACTTTACCCAGCTGTTTGTTAATGATACACCACTGATTGACACCCGTGCGCCAATAGAGTTTGATCAAGGTGCTTTTTCACATACATCTAGCTTACCCCTGATGAGCGACAAAGAACGAGAATTAGTGGGCACTTGTTATAAAAACAAAGGCCAGGAGCAAGCCATTGTTCTAGGGCATGAACTAGTTCAGGGCGAGGTCAAACAAGCACGACTAGACGCATGGCTTGAATTTATTAAAAATAACCCAAATGGAGCGCTTTATTGCTTTCGTGGGGGTTTTCGTAGCCAAATCACACAACAGTGGATTTATGAGGCTTCTGGAATTAACTACCCACGAATCAAAGGTGGATATAAAGCGCTACGTCGATTTTTGATTGATGAAACTGATCGAATCATGAATCAAGTCACACCGGTTATTATTGGTGGGCAAACAGGTTGTGGAAAAACTTTGCTACTTGATAAGCTTAAAAATACGATTAACCTTGAAGGTTTGGCTAATCATCGTGGCTCTGCTTTTGGTAATACCACCACACCACAACCGACACAGATTAACTTTGAAAATGCGCTGGCAATTGCGCTTATTAAACAGCAGCAGCATTCACACTTGGTTTTTGAAGACGAAGGCTCAAATGTTGGCACGGTACATATTCCACAGTGTCTACAAAATAAAACTTCTCAAGCAAAGCTAATCTTACTTGAAGCCAATATTGAAGAGCGTCTTAAAGTTAGTATGGATGCTTATGTAATTTACATGCAGCAAGAATTTATCCAGCAAGATGCTGTCAATGGGTTTAATAATTTTTCTGACTATTGGTTACGAAGCTTGGAAAAAATACAAAGACGTCTAGGTTTAGAACGCTATAAAGCGATGTTAAAACTGGTGAATAGTGCGCTACAACGTTATAAAGAGCAAGGTGAAGCTGATGGATTTTATCTTGTGTTAGAAGAGCTTCTGGTGGGTTATTACGACCCGATGTATGATTATCAAATTCAGAAAAAGATGGATCGAGTGGTGTTTAAAGGTGATGCTAATGAGGTGTTGGCTTATTTAGCTGAACACTCGATTGGCTAAAAATCTCTTAAACCAATTTTAATATCTGTAATAGGTGTTGCACGACAGGCTAGTATCTCGCCTTGGGAGAGTGGAACCAAGCAATCTTGATGCATAACATCACCTGATAATAACTTCAATACGCAAGAGCCACAATGCCCTTGTCGGCAAGAATAGTTAATCACCACGTTATGTTCTTCAAGCTCGGTTAAGATAGATTGCTCGCCATACACGTACAACGATTCGGTTTTGCCGTTGATGTTGTCAACATCGATTCTAAACATAGGTTAAGAAACTACAGCTTAAAGTTGCCAAAGTCAGCATCATCAGCATCCATGGTGTTGTCAATTGCACTCACAAGGTAAGAAGTGATTTCTGTTTCTTGTGGGGCGACTTGCACGTTATCAGAATCTAGCCAATGGTTAATCCATGGCAATGGGTTAGTACGTTCTTTGAAGATTGGTGTAAGTCCTAATGCATTCATACGCACATTGGTAATATATTCTAGATATTGCTTAAGGATTTCAGCATTAAGGCCAATCATGGAGCCATCGCGAAATAAGTATTCCGCCCAATCTTTTTCTTGCTCACAAGCTTCCTTAAACATCTCGATGACTTCGTCTTTACACTCAACAGCGATCTTAGCCATTTCAGGATCGTCTTTACCGTCACGCATGAGATTAAGCATGTGTTGTGTGCCAGTTAAATGCAGGGCCTCATCTCGAGCAATCATCTTAATAATTTTGGCATTACCCTCCATGATTTTGCGCTCGGCAAAAGCAAATGAACAAGCAAAGGAAACATAGAAACGCACCGCTTCAAGAATATTCACCGACATAATAGTAAGATAGAGTTTTCTTTTTAAGCAATATAAGTCAATGGTGATCTCTTCACCGTTAAGATTGTATTTTCCTGTGCCATATAGAAGGTAAGCTTGTGTGCATTTAATTAGCTCATCATAGTGTTTAGAAACACTTTCAGCACGCTGGATGATTTCATCGGTTTTCATGATGTCATCAAATATGACGCCAGGATCATTTACAATGGCACGGATAATGTGCGTGTACGAACGCGAATGAATGGTCTCAGAAAAAGACCAAGTTTCAATCCAGTTTTCTAGCTCTGGTAGTGATACAATTGGTAAAAAAGCAATGATTGGACTACGACCTTGTACCGAATCTAGCAGGATTTGGTATTGTAGATTAGAGATAAAAATATGTTTTTCGTTAGGCAAAAGCTTAGAAAAATCCATTTTATCCTTAGAGACGTCAATCTCCTCGGGGCGCCAAAAAAAAGAAAGCTGCTTTTCAGTAAGTTTTTCAAACATTTCAAATTTTTGCTTATCGAATCGGGCAACATTCACCGAGTCACCAAAAAACATAGGCTGGGTTAATGTATCACTAATAGTTTTACTAAAAATACTATACGACATTTACTCTTCTCCTAAAGTTTACAAACGCCATCAGCGCAAGCATTATCATCTTCTTTTTCAAGCATATTGTCACCACTACCATCACGCGTGGTATGGTAATAAAGCGTTTTAATGCCGTATTTGTAAGCTTTTAATAGATCCATCAAGAATAACTTCATCGGCACTTTGTTGCCCTCATATTGTGCGGGATCATAATGCGTATTGGTAGAAATTGATTGATCCACAAACTTTTGCATAATCGCACAAAGCTGTAGGTAGCCTTCGTTATCTTTGATGTCCCAAAGCAATTCATACTTATCTTTCAGGTTTTCATATTCTGGCACAATTTGCTTTAGAATACCATCTTTAGACTGCTTGATAGAAACAAAGCCTCGTGGTGGTTCAATACCGTTAGTAGAGTTAGAAATTTGTGACGAACTCTCACATGGCATAAGCGCAGTCAGGGTTGAGTTTCTAAGGCCAGTGGCCACAATATCTTGTCGTAAAGCATCCCAATCCAATGCTAAATCAGTTGGGCTAAAGGCGTCAATATCTTTCTTGTAAGAGTCAATTGGCAATATACCCTGAGCATATTGGGTTTCATTAAACAACGGGCAAGCACCAAGCTCATTGGCCAGTTTGTTAGATGCTTTAAGTGAGTAGTACTGTAATGCCTCAAAGGTTTTATGAATCAGTACATTACCTGAGCCATCTGAATATTTAGCATCATTCTTTGCCAAATAGTACGCCAAGTTAGTCACACCAATACCAAGTGTACGACGGTTTTTACTGGCAAGTTCAGCTGCTTTGATTGGGTAATCTTGGTAATCCAATAATGAATCTAGTGCACGAACAATAATTTCAGTAATATCTTCTAGCTCATCCAAGCTGTCTAATGCACCTAGATTAACCGCTGATAGCGTACACAAGGCCACTTCACCGTTTTCATCTTGCACAGAATACAATGGCTTAGTTGGTAGTGTAATTTCCATACACAAATTCGATTGACGAACAGGTGCTTGCTTAGCATCAAAGGCACCATGGGTATTACAATGATCAACATTTTGTAAATAGATACGCCCTGTATTGGCACGTTCTTGCATAAATTTAGCAAACAATTCTCTGGCCTTGATAGTTTCTTTTCGGATAGAGTCGTCTTGCTCATATTGTTCGTACAAGCGCATAAATTCAGCCTGATCAACAAAGAAGGCGTCATACAAGCCTGGTACATCATGTGGTGAGAATAAAGTGATATCACCATCCGCTAAGAAGCGTTGATACATCAAGCCATTAAACTGTACGCCATAATCCAGATGGCGAACACGATTTTCATCGGTACCTGCGTTATTTTTAAGCACCAATAAATCTCTAACCTCTAAATGCCACAATGGGTAGAAAAGAGTGGCCGCACCACCACGTACACCGCCTTGAGAACAAGACTTAACCGCTGTATGGAAATGCTTATAAAAAGGAATACAGCCTGTATGTGTCGCTTCACCACCACGAATAGGACTACCAATAGCGCGAATCCTACCTGCATTAACACCAATACCAGCGCGCTGAGAAACATACTTAACAATGGCGCCCGCTGCTGCACTAATCGAATCTAGATCATCGGCTACTTCAATCAATACGCAAGAAGAAAATTGACGAGTTGGAGTGCGAACACCCGCCATAATTGGGGTTGGTAAAGAGATTTTAAAATTAGACACCGCATCATAGAAACGCTTAACAATATCCATACGTGCTTTAGGCTCGTATTCTTGGAATAAACACATACCAACCAATACATAAAGCAACTGTGGTGATTCATAAATTTCACCAGTAACACGATTTTGCACTAAGTATTTACCCTCGAGCTGTTTTACAGCCGCATAAGAGAATTTCATATCGCGCCAGTGGTCGATATATTCATTCAATTCGTTAATCTCTGCTTCGCTATATTTGGCAAGAATATCAGTATCGTAAATACCTGAATTGGTAAGCTTTTTAACATGTGTATATAGGTGTGGCGGAGTGAAAGATTTAAAGGCTTTTTTGCGTAAATGAAAGATCGCTAAACGCGCCGCTAAATACTGATAATCAGGGGCATCTGTCGAAATTAAATCAGCCGCTGATTTAATGATAGTTTCATGAATATCTTCAGTCTTAATGCCATCAAAAAAAGTCAGCTGTGCATTGATCTCAACCTGGGAAACGCTAACCTTGTCTAGGTCTTGAGAAGCCCAGTGAACCACACGGTGAATTTTCTCCATATCGATGGGTTCTTTTATACCATTTCGTTTGGTGACTTGAATGTGATTGTTCATTATTCTCCCCCAGCAGAGAAACACTAGATATAGTGTTATTAAATTTAACTACAACTAAATATAGTGTATTTTGCCTTGATTTGCAAGCGGAGTTTTTGTCATTTTTATAACAATATCACCGAATGTTTTGCTACAAAAGGGATAGCGAGATAAAAAAAATTTAGATATTTTTTAGATATAAATATCATCATTTTATAATGCCATAATATTACTTTTTAGTAATAAAAAGCGCAAAGCCTTTTGTATCAATAGGTGTGAAAAAATTTATTAATAATTAAACATAAAAATACAGAATTTTCAATGATTTTTTTACTAAATTAGTGCATCAATTTTCTTTTGAGGATTTTCCCAACATTGGATTTTGGCAACGAATCAATCCATTCAATTTTTCTAGGGATTTTATAATGAGTTAAATGCTCTTTACAGTGTTCAATAAGTGTATGTTTATCTAAAATTGAGCCTGATTTTTTAACCACAAAGGCTTTGACAGATTGACCACTAACTTTATGCTTTATACCAATGCAAGCTGACTCAATGACTTCTGGATGTTGATTTAATACTTGTTCTACATCACAAGGGTAAACGTTAAATCCTGAAACAATAATCATGTCTTTTACTCGATCAACAATAAAGATTCGTCCTTGCTCATCTATATAGCCCACATCCCCACTAAGAAAATACCCATTTTCAGTGAATACTTCCTTATTAAGCTCTTCTTTATGCCAATATGATTCCATGACTTGAGGGCCTTTAATGCCAATCTCTCCAATCTCATTGGTTTTCATATCGTGCAATGAATGATCGAAAATTTTAATTGTAGTATCTACCAAAGGTTTACCGACAGATCCTGTGTATTCACTAGTTTCGTAACTTTCAGCACTGACAACAGGAGAGCACTCAGTTAAGCCATACCCTTGTACAATTGGCTTGCCAACAACTGATTGCCATAGATCTGATATTTTTTTATCCAATGGCATACCACCTGAAACCGACACTTTAAGATGAGACCAATCGAGTTTTTTAAATTCTTTGTGTCTCACTAATACGCTAAACAAAGTATTAACGCCAGTAATAGCGTCAATATTATATTTTTTAATAGGTGTGATTAATTGCTTAATGTCTCTAGGGTTAAGTACCAAAATACTAGTGGCTTTAATGTGTATGAATAGTAAGCAATTAATGGTTAATGCAAAAATATGGTAGAGTGGTAGGGCGGTTAAAATCGAACTATCACTATTAATATCTTTGGGTAGCCATTGCTTTAACTGATCAATATTGGCTAAAATGTTTTTATGTTTTAATGTCGCTGCTTTTAATACGCCACTAGTTCCACCCGTATATTGTAGTAAAGCTACTTCATTTTTAAATGTTTTACTTGTTAGCCTATATGTATGATTTTTTAACACTTTATTAAGTGTGATGTAATTGACTCCTGATCGTTTTTGAATCATAAAGGTTTTACGCTTGATACAAGTAATTAGATTAACAATATATCGTTTAATGGTTGGTTGTAAATCACCCACTTCCACGGTAATCACGTGTTTGATTTTCGTTTTTTTAAGAATTGGGCGCAATGTTTTATAAAACACTTTGGCAATAATAATAGTGGTTACTTGCGCATCCAAACACTGTTTTAATACTTCGTCACTGGTATAAAGTGGGTTAATCAGTGTGGCTGTTCTATCAGCATACCAAACACCAAATAAACTAACGGGAAATGCCAGCAGATTAGGCAGCATAATAGCAACTGTACCTTTACCAATATTTGCTGATAAGTAATTTTCCAAACAAATACTATTGTTATAAAGTTGATCATAATTAATCACATTATCTAGACCAACTATTGCTTGATTATTAGGTTTATCCTTAAAAGCACAATCTAGTAACTGTGTTAAATGCTGCAGGTTATTCATCATAATTCACCATCCTTATGGCTCTCAACCAACTGACTGGCAAAATTATTAAGTGCTACTTGATTGTAAACAATAGCTTGTCTGCCTAGTTGATAGAGATATTTTATATACTCATCTTCACTATTATCTAAACTGGTTGAATGTGTTTTATCGATAAACGGATTGATTCTTAAGTAGTTTGGGTTTGAGTTATATACCGCTTCTAGTTGATAGTTGCTAGCATCTGATAATGAAGTTGTCACCAAATTACTGCCTGTATCACGCCACTCCATTGCACCCCAGTGCTTTATTTGGTCACATTCAAGGTAAGTGTCTTGTCGACCACCACCCAATGAAAACATCATTGTATTTTTAGAATACAGATGTTTGTTTAAATATCTAAATTCTGCATAAGCGGACAAAGATGGATTGACTGCAAAAATTCCACCATCAATAAAACAACGTTTTTCTTGTCCATTCACTGATGTGACACTAGCTGGAGGGAAATAAGTAATAGCTGCGGTTGCTGAACGCATGACATCCTTTAAGTAGAAATTATGCCGATCACTGACGATGGCTTTATGCTGGCGAAAGAAATAATTTTTACCGCGTGTTAAATCGTATGCAGGAATAAGGCATGGTTTTAATAACTCCTTAAGTTCACGATTTTCAAAATATTGATTGTAGACAAATTGAGCGCCTTCCTCATCATACTTAACATCCAATAATCCCGATACTGATTTAATACCTTGAAATAATGACGATTGAAAGATGATTTTTGAATTTTTTAAATATAACTCGATAATATCTTCTGCACAATATTTAGGTCGACCATTTTGGTCGGGTAATAACAAACCCGCCACAATAAGTCCACCTGTTGAGGTGCCGGCAAATAAGTCAAAATAATCAGCGATTCTAGCATCTGAATTACCACTAAGCTGTTGTAGTTTTTTTTCTAAGTAAGCCAATATAACTGCAGACACAATACCTCTGACACCACCACCATCAATGGAAAGAATACGAGTATGAATTGTATATTTTTTGTTCATAAATTCTCAAAAATACCTGCGGCCCCCATACCACTGCCAACACACATAGTCACCATACCATAATGGGTGTTGGTTCTTTTTAAGTGATGAAGTAAGGTAGCAGCTCTAATACTACCGGTTGCCCCTAATGGATGACCCAATGCAATTGCACCCCCTAAAGGGTTAACAACCTTTGGATCAAGGTTTAGTTCTTGAATGACGGCCAAGCTTTGAGCTGCAAAGGCCTCATTGAGTTCAATATGGCCAATGTCGTGTTGTTTAAGCCCACATTGCGCCAATACCTTTGGAATAGCTAAAACAGGGCCAATACCCATAATTTTAGGATCGACACCACTTACAGCAAAACCTACAAATCGTGCCATTGGCGTTAGATTGAAATGTTTAAGCGCTTTTTCACTACAAAGTAGCATGGCGCCAGCACCATCACTCATTTGCGAACTGTTACCAGCAGTAACCGACCCATTAATGTGGAACGCTGCTTTTAATTTTGCTAGTTGCTCAATCGAAGTGTCAAATCGAATGCCTTCATCTGCAAATATAATCTTAGATTGTTGTGTTACTTCTTGTGAATCTAAATCATAAGATTGAGTAATTACTTCATAAGGTTTAATCTCATCTTTAAAATACCCCTGGCTCACTGCACTAATAGCTTTTTGATGAGATTCAAAAGCAAACTGATCTTGAGAGTCTCGATTAATATCATATTTATTCACCACTTGTTCAGCAGTGGTACCCATGCCATAGGCAATACCTATATTGTCTTCATTAAAAACTTTAATATTAAAAGCAGGATGATGGCCCATCATTGGAATCATGCTCATTGATTCAACACCGCCTGCAACCATGACTTCTACATCACCCAAACGAATACGATCGGCTGCATAAGCAATAGATTGTAATCCTGAGGCGCAAAATCGATTAACCGTCACACCAGACACTGAATGTGGGTAACTAGCGAGTAATGACGATATTCTGGCAACATTTAGTCCTTGTTCAGCTTCAGGCATAGCACAACCGATAATCACATCATCAATCTTACTTGGATCAACACTTGGGTTGTCTGCCAATAAAGATTTCAAAATAAAGCTGAGCAAATCATCTGGACGTACATTTTTAAACACGCTACCAGCTTTACCGACTGGAGTTCTAATACTACTAACAATGTAGACCGCATGTGGCATATCAGTTCCTTAATGGTTTGTGTTTAATTAGCATGTGTTCAATCCGTTCTTGCGTTTTATCTTGTTTCAACAATTCAATAAAATGGGTTCTTTCTAAATCTAATAAGTATTGGCTATTTACCTCAGTATTGGCATCCACTTCACCACCACACAGTGTATCGGCAATTTTCTGAGCAATTAATTCATCGTGCTGAGAAATAAATTCACCAGTTCTCATGTTGGTTAATTGTGCCAAAATGTTCGCTTTTGCGCTAGAACCACCTACTCTATAAGTTTGATTAATATCTTCTGGTCGATAATGTTCATGAATCATCAATTGAGCTTGTTGTTTAGCAACATAAAGCAACTCTAGTCGTTGTGAGACAATCACATCATTTTCATCTAGATAACCCATATCAACGGCTAATTGTGCACTTTCAGAAATTTTAGCCAAACCTATTTGTTCAAAATATTGTGCTAATGTTGGGAATAGATCTTTATGTTTAGCGGCACGTCTTGCCATTTCCTTACACCCACCACCTGCTGGTAGCAAGCCAACTCCCATTTCTACTAAGCCAATATAACTTTCAGTATGAGCCACTCGACGATTGCAATGCATTAATAATTCGCAACCACCACCAAGCGCCAGGCCTTCAATAGCAGCAATAGTTGGAATTTTGCTATATTTAAGCGTTGTTAAGGTTTGTTGTAATAACTCGATAACCTCATTAATAGGTCTTAAGTCTTCAATGCTAGGTAAATTGGGCTTGAGTAATTGCCACGCTTTCTTCTTAAACTTGGTATACAAATTTTGGTGATCAATCATGCCAAGCTTAGCACCGGCAACAATTTCATACAGATTAGCCCCAGCGCAAAATGGGGCACCATCCTGCCATATAATCATAGCCTTAAACTCTTGTTCGGCAATTGCAATCGCTTGCTTAAGTGAATCAATGACTTCAAGATTCAGTGTATGAAGTTTAGTTTTTAAACTAAAAATAGCAATACCATCATTTTCATGAAAAAATTTTACTGAGTCATTTTCGAAGATAGTAACACCTTGCCTATGTTTGCTTTCACCCATTAGGGTAGGGCGATAGAGTTGATGATCATAAACTACATGCTTAGAATAAGGAGCATAGTCGTCTTCAGAAGGAGAGTAAGCACCCTTATCAGTATAAAAATCTGTCACTCCATTGATCCAACTAGGTGTTGATACATCAGTATCATCTTGCAAAAATAGTGCTAATGACGCTTGTACACCGTTAGCTTGCCATAATTCAAAAATCCCCACTTCCCAGCCAAAGCCCCAATGCAGTGCCCAATCAATATCTCTAGTTGAGTGTGCAATAGTTTGTAAATGGTAAGCGCTATAAAGACAAGTGTCTTTTATAACTGAATAAAGAAATTGTGACTGAGGATGTTGATTAGCTCTCAGTGCATTAATCCAACGAGAAACATTTGTTTTTAAAATCGACTTAACTGAAGCTTCAATCTCATAATTAGCTTTAATGTAATTTTGACTTTCTGTCTGATAAACTCGAATTTCGCCATCTTCTTTCTTATAAATACCAGCTTTGGTTTTCTCACCCAATGCATGTTGTTCAAGCAGATGATTTAACCACTGAGGTGTTTTAAAATAAGTATGCCAAGGATCATCATTAAGCACCTGATCAAACCGCTCAAAGACATGCTTCAGAATATCCAACCCTACTAAATCTGCCGTTCTAAAAGTTGCACTTTTTGGTCGTTTTAACTTAGTTCCTGTTAAGGCATCAACCGTATCAAAATCAAGTCCCAGTCTATCAGCGTGATGAATACATGTAGCAATAGAAAAGACACCAATACGGTTAGCAATAAAGCCAGGTTCGTCTTTAACATAGAGAATATTTTTACCCAATTCTGAGGTAAAGAATCCCTCTAATTGGTCTAATAAATCAGGATTAGTATTTTCAGTTGAAATCAGCTCAACTAATGACATATAACGTGGAGGATTAAAGAAATGAATGCCACAAAATTGCGATTGAAAATCTCCCAAATTTTCTCCAATTTGGTCAACACTTAAACTAGAAGTGTTGGTTGCTAAAATAACATCAGTAGACAAATAAGGCAATATTTTTGCAAATAAATCTTGCTTGGCATCAACATCTTCAATAATCGCTTCAATGACTAAATCACAATCGGATAACTGAGTTAAATCATGTTCAAAAGAGGCTGCTGTAATCCAAGATTGTTGAGCAGTATGGGTGAATGCTTTGGGTTTAAAGCTATTAATATTGTTCAAATTATCTTCAACATGGGCTTCGTAACCAAACAATAAAGTAGGAATATTAGCATTGGCAAACACAGCAGCAATCTGTGCACCCATAACACCACTACCTAAAATACCAACTTGACTAATCTTCATAATCATCCACCGCTAAAATTTTTCGACGTAATTCAGTTAAACGCGATAATAACCGATGCTCATCGGTGCTAATTTTCTGTTGATCTAATAATGCATCAATGGCTTCAGGTGTATCAATATATTTAACTCTTTTATATATCTTTTCAGACTGTATTGCAAGTGTATAAGCCTGATCTAATATATCTAGGCTACTATCTTTTACAAGCAACACATCACTTGTAAGTGCGTCTTTTAAATTACGATTATTAATTAACTGATTAACCACTTTATTTTGTAGTTTGACACTAGGGAGCGGTTGATTAATACCTCTAGGCAGGACAATCCACCTGAACACTGATGAAAAATTCAATTGACCACAAATATCACTAAGTAATACTTGTGATTGATGAACTTGCCTTTGCACACTCCAACGAATGAGATCGTCAAAGTCATTATCCAATGCTTGGCGATATTTCAACAGAACAGAAATACTATACATCTTAATCAACAGGTCAGAAAATAGGCCGTTAACACTTTCTTGAAATTTAATTTTTGGACCAAATTTCATTAAAACAATCTCAACCAAAAAAGCAAAACTCGCACTTAAAGTGGCGAGCTTTTGGTAGCTATTTTTTTCAAAACCTTTAACACCTTTTGGTATCTTAGCAAGGCGACCACCACTGATTGCAAAGACAAAACTTTTGATTTTTACGCCAATAATATGCGCAAGATGATGACCTAATAATTGATTAAACAAGACTACATCTTTTTGCTCTAGACTCTCTAGTTCCTCTTTTAAAAAAGGATGGCAACGCATCAAGCCCTGACCAAAGATAATCATGGATCGAGTCAGTATATTAGCCCCTTCAACGGTAATAGCAATAGGAACCACTTGGTAAATATCAGACAAATAATTACGCTGCCCCAACATAACCGTTTTACCGCCATGAATATCCATAGCGTGATTAATATTGATTCTTAATAATTCGGTATGATGGTATTTTAAAATCGCAGAACTCACAGATGGGTTAAGCCCCTGATCGAGCAAGTTCAAATGAAAATTGCTCATGGCTTTCATCGTTAGAGTGTCTGCGGCCATAGAAACTAGTTTTTCTGCCACACCTTGGAAACGATACAATGATTGTTTAAATTGCTTTCTAATTAAAGCATATTCAAGTGAGGTTTTAAGGCTGAGCTCGACACCTGCCAAGGATAAGGATGGGAGCGACACCCCTCGACCCAGGGAGAGCGACTCCATTAACATTGACCAGCCTTGACCAATCCTATCTTGACCGCCAATAACAGCAGACATTGGAATAAACACATTTTTTCCTTGGTGTGGACCATTGCTAAAATTAGAACCAATAGGGTGGTGGTGTCGACCGATGCTCACACCATCTAGAGCACTATCAACCAATGCACAAGTAATACCCAAATCTGACTGATTGCCGATTAAGCCATCAGGATCATAAGTTTTAAAGGCAAGTCCAATGAGTGTCGCCATTGGTGCGAGGGTAGTGTAGCGCTTATCCCAATTTAGGAGAATACCTAAGGTATTTTTACCATTGTAATCCTGCTGGCAAATCACCCCAGAATCAACCATAGCACCAGCATCTGAACCAGCGTTGGTTGAAGTGAGAGCAAAACAAGGGATATGCTCACCCGTTGCTAATTTTGGTAATAAATCTTGTTTTTGCTCATCTGTACCATAATGCAAAATTAATTCAGCTGGACCTAAAGAATTTGGAACCATAACTGTGACAGCCAATGAAGTATTGCAACTTGATAATTGAGTTAAAATTTTTGCATGTGCTTGTGCAGAAAAATCTAAACCACCATATTTTTTAGGAATATTAAGTGACCAAAATCCTGCTGATTTTATTTGATCTAGAGTCTTGTCTGCTAAGCCAAACTGATTAAAAATATCACAAAGTTGAGGTACTTTTTTATGAATAAAATCTTGCTCTATAGTACTCAAAGGCTTAGTTTCAACGCTTAATAATTCATTCCAATAAAGCTGATTAGTAAACAGTTGCTTTTCCCAGTGAGTGTCACCACACTCCATAGCTACTTTCTCAGTCTCACTAATATTAAATATTGTTGTATTTACAAAACGAGAAACAATCGGTTTAATCAACAATAATCTAAAAGATGGAACAAACAAGATTAGATTAATCAATAGTAGAATAGATCCCACTACCCAAATAATGATCTGGCTTAATTCTAAGCCAATAGTTAAATAAAGTGTTGCTACTGAGAAAACAATAACAAAAAGAGGTAAAGACCGTTCAACTCTAGCAAATAAAACGGTTATACCGATAACCAATGCTGCATAATAAATGACAAACATGGTTCTATCATAACCCTGTTTAAGGTAAATGAACTGTTAAATAGGGGATGCAATTAATTGTGATTCATTTAGACCATTTTCGAGTAATAATTCACCTAAATAAATCAACACTTCAGCTGGTGCTGAAATATATAAATAAGAATGATTAATAATATTTAAATCTAAGGAATTAAAAATTTGTTTTGCTACTTTTTGACAATCATTTTTATTCGATCGATCAAACTTACAGGCAATAGGCGTATAAGTGTAATCATCCATAATCGCTTGCCAAGATTTTGCATGGTTTTCTAAGTAGGGGGCTTGCTCATCGGCAGGGTAGGCCCAATAAAAATACACTGGGTTAGACATCTCTAATGAAAAAGCATGCTCTACTAAGCTTCTGATTGGCGCAAAGCCACTATCCCAGGCGATAAATACCATTGGTCGCGTTGAGGTTTCTTTAAGTACAAAGATACCTTTAGGCCCTTCTAAGTCAATAACAGATTTAGACTTAATCTTCTTGGCAAATATGGCGGTGGCAAAAGCATCTTCAGGTATGTTTCTGATATGAAACTCTAGCTCCATACCATGACAAGGACAAGAGGCAAGCGGATATCGTGAGGTGTTGCCTTTAAAAGACAGTTCAACATCTTGCCCCGCCATAAACTGCAGGGTTTTAGAACGAGGCGTTCTAACAGTAATAATGGCTAAATTATCATTAATAAAGCTAACTTTTTTTACTATAATTTCAATATTCTGGATAGCAATTGACTTTACATCACCAATCAAATCAAGCTCTAATTCAACGTCTGTAGCAGGAGCATTGCAGCACATTAAAAATTCACCTTGGTTTTTTTGTTCATCGCTTAAAATGAAGTCATGGTGCTTTATTTGCTTAATATCACCATCAACAAGCTTAGCGACACAGGCACCACAAGTGCCATTGCTACACTCGTAGCGCATCGCTAAACCATGGCGAAGTCCACCCTCGAGAATTGAATCATTTTCTGAGCATTCAAAATTCCACTTATTATTCTTAAGTTGAATATTAAAGATATGATTAAGCATGTTTGCCATTATAAAGAGTAAGGCATACAATGATAACTAAACAAAGCAAGATAAGGCTAATACATGGTCAAATTTAAAGGATTGCTGTTATTACTAATAAGTAGTGCTGTAATGGCTAATTACACACACCCTAGCGTTAATCGACTTATGCAGGGTAATGTTGAACCTGTCGGTGTGGTATTTGAGCTAGTTGAAAGCGATAAAAACAGTTGGGAGTGGGCAGCACCAATGATTCAGGACTTAAGAATGCAATTAAAGGAAAAATATCCCAAAATTGAGATTGCCGTAGTATCACATGGTAGAGAGCAGTTTCAACTGATTAAGAAAAGGGCTAAAAGCCAAAAACAAGCGATTTCGATTTTAGAAGACTTAGTGCGTAAAGATAATGTTAATTTGCACGTATGTGGCACGCATTCGTCATGGTTCGGCATAAATCCGAATAGTTATCTTGATATTGTTGATGTCACAGTTAGCGGACCTGCAAAAATTAATGATTATATTAATTTAGGCTATCAGCCAGTTAAATTATATAAACCTAGTCAAGTCAAGTAGGGTGAGGTGAGGTGAGTCTTATTTACTTTAATTCTGATTAACAATAGTATTATTTAACATAATATAAATTATGCGTAGTTATTAGAGTTGTTGGGAAATAATACTTGAGAGTGCTTTTATATGGTCATCACGGTCGTTTAAAGCAGGAATATAACTAAACTCCTTACCGCCAGCCTCCATAAAATACCCTCTATTCTCTTCATCTATCTCTTCTATGGTTTCCAAGCAATCAACAGAAAAACCTGGGCAAATCACTTGCACATGATTAGTGCCATTTTTGGCTAGATATTCTAAACTACTCTTAGTTTGAGGTTTAAGCCACTCTTCTCGGCCGAATATTGACTGAAAACACAGTTGATACTCATCTTTTTTCAAATTAAGCGCTTCAGCGAGCAGTTGAGTCGTATTAACGCAGTGCTCGTAATAAACATCGCCATTATCAACAAAACGTTGTGGAATGCCATGAAATGAGATCATAAGCTTGTCAGGCTTGCCGTATTGAGCTTGATGCTCATTCACTGAATTAACCAAAGACTGAATATAACCCTTATCATGGTAATAATAATCAATAAACATTAGTTCTGGTTTATTTTCCCATAAATCAAGGGTTTTGTTGATAACATCAAGGGTTGAAAGGGTTGTTGTATCAGAATATTGCGGATAAAGTGGTAGAACGATAATTTTTTCACAGCCGTTTTCTTTTAACTTTTCAAGTGCCAAAGGAATCGATGGATTGCCATAACGCATACCCATTTCAAAAACCAAATTATCATACTGACTGAGTAGTGTTTTTTTAACGCCTTGAAGCTGTAATTGAGTGATATTTAACAACGGCGAACCCTTGCCAAATTTATCCCAAATTTTTTCGTAATTTTTGGCGGATTTTGCTGGTCTTATATTCAAAATAACCACGTTTAATGCCAACCACCAAATCAGTTTGTTGGGTGGCTGAATAACCCGATAATCTGAAAGAAATTGCTTTAAATATCGCTTCAAAGCAGGCTTTGTAGGCGCATCTGGGGTGCCAAGATTGCTGAGTAAAATACCGATTTTCATTAAAATTTTTCTAAGTTTTGATCAATAAAATTTCGCACAAAATCATGCGATTGAGCTGAATGAAATCGGTCAACTTCTTCGCCTCTAATAAAGGCAATAACCGTTGGGAATCCACACACTGAAAACTGTCCAGCAATCTTCATATTTTCATCCTCAGCTTCAAGCTTTGTTAATGTAAATTCGTCCTCATTATACTCTGCTGTAACACTATTAAGGATAGGCTCTAGGATCTTGCACGGGCCACACCACTCAGCTGAAATATCCAAAACAACCAATTGTTTGTGTGATTGATCAATTACTAAGGCTTCAAAGCTCTCAAACGAGACTTCAACAGGGTATGTATTATTCATATTGAAAAGTTAATACAAACGACTAATAATATTTCTACGTCGTAAAATACGTGCATAAACAAAGCTAACAATAAGACCAAGAATAAACCCTACAATAAGAAGTAATAATGAATTACCATCTGAGAAAGATTGGGTGTTATTTATAGATTGTGAATCAATATTTTCTTGAGGCTCATCAACATTAACTTTGTTTAAATTTGACGTTAATTCAGTTATTTTTTTATCATTAATTGCCTTCATATCGATGATTTTAACTATTAACTTATTATTTTCATTTTTCAGTCTAAACAGCACCTGTTCCAATAGTTTAATTTTATCAGTATCAATATTAGCCTTATTTATTATTAAAGATTCAGGTGTTTTTTTTGTTAATTGGCTAGATAAAATCCAGCCCGTTAAATCACCCATAGAGACTTTGGACCAGCCAGAATAATGCATGTTTATTAACGTTAACTGTGTATCTCTTGACAGGATTTTAATTGTATTGGCATCACTAACGAGCTTTTCAGATCGTAATGCAATCGAATCTTGAGCAACGTACACATTCGATGATGAGAACACAATAGAAGATAAAAAGACAAATAATAATAACAAGCTGTATTTTTTCATAACCAAAATAAGTAGAATTTACTAACAGTATAAGTAAAAATAAGTGAAAAAATCTAAAAATAGTGAAAAATATTACATAAAACATTAAAAATCAATGACTTATGTAATATTTTTAAACAGATTATATTTTTAGACGATTAGACCGAGACTCTACACTTAGTATTATTTTAATTAGAAAGTTCCTTAAATCTAAAATTTAAAGCAAATAACCAAAAAAAAACTTTTTTTTGCATTTTTACTACTAAACTCTAACTTTTTTATGGACAAACTTCCCAGTAAAGCGATATCTTTGTTTTGGACTTTTTGGTTTGTCTGGAACAGTTAACTCAAAAAAACCACAATTGATTAGAGGATCTAAAATTGTTTGCTTAAATTTTGTTTTATTTGTTCTTTTTAAAATTTCAATTAACTCAGCAGCGGAGTTCTCATTGCTGCAATTTTTTAAAATTCTAACTTGGTCACTGCTTATATTTTTAATATTTAAACTTAGTCCCTTCTTAGTCTCTAATCTACCTAAAAGTACTTTTGTATCAATGTTTTCTATGAAATCAAAATCTTGCTGTGAAACAACATTTTTGCTGGCAGTATTACGCTTAAGATCCTTGTTCCAATCTTTAGTTTCGCCGTTAACCCCAGCCTTTACATTATCTTTGTTCCTGCTAAACAAACCCATAACTTATAAATAAATTTCAAACAATATGTAAAGTTTAACAAAATCATGTGTTTTATTGAAAGATAATTATATGAATCGTATTAAATATTAAAAGATAACAGGTACTTGTATCACTTTAATACTAATAGTGATACAAGTTTATGCGTCAACCTATAAATCCGCTCATTTACCGCGTTATTAACCCTTAAATGGCGAATTACTCATAATAATACATTACAGTATTAACATAGGTACGGATGGATTTACCCCCAATAAGTCATTGTAATAAAATTATTGAACGGGGTGTATCTTGACTAAGTCAAGTTATGAAGAGCTTTTGAGCCTATTACTATTAAGACTTACGATTAATAAAGGCGTATTTTTGAAAAAAAGATAAAACCCCTAGAATGACTGTTACCGAGGTAATGATAAGTAATGGTTTGGGGTGGATTAATGGAGAATAAGAGCTGTATATTGATGCTAGTGTGGAGCTAGCAACTAATAATGCAAACAAAGTTAATGTTGATTTAATCAATCGCAAAGTATGCATATCTTAATCCCTTATCTATTAAGTTGTAAATTAATGTATGGTTGTGCCTAATAACTGAGCCACAATAGATTGTGTAGAGCTAGAATTCTTTAAAGATGCCCTGGCAAACCATTTGTTAGCCTGTTGCGCATTCGCCTGAATTCCCTCACCTGTTAAATAAGCAAACCAAACGTTGTATTGTGCTAGCAAATTACCTTGCTGTGCAGCGCTCTGATACCAGTAAAAAGCGTGATTTGTATTCTTTTGAACATGAATGCCTTTTTGAAAAATATTGGCCAATGCATACTGTGCTTCTGCATCGCCTGTATAAGCCCTTTGCTGCAGATCAATAGTTTCAAGATTTAACTCAGACTCTGCTAATAAATGTTGGTGCATTTGGTTCATAACAATACTCCCCTTCTTTGTTATTAATTTATGCGAAATATACCATTACTTTTTTGGCTTGTAAAGTGCTTTTTTTTTAAAAAATTAACTATTGATTATTTAGTAGATCGGAAGAGCACACGTCTGAACTCCAGTCACAAGCCTATCTCGTATGCCGTCTTCTGCTTGAAAAAAAAAAAAACACTACACCACTCCCACTCATTTTTGACATACACCACATACATCTACTAACCGAACATCCGAAACAATCAGCTCACA
>CALCCK010000007.1 GCA_937899995.1 uncultured Gammaproteobacteria bacterium | reverse complement strand
CGAGTCGGGTCTCGTGCAGGCGCCTCTGTGACTTTGATGCTGTTCTAGTAAACTTCTTCTTTTGTTTTTTTGTGTTTTTTTTTTATTTTTTCTCTTTTTTTTTTTTTTTAATGATACGGCGACCACCGAGATCTACACTCTTTCCCTACACGACGCTCTTCCGATCTTTAACTATTGATTATTTAATGTTAAATCAATAACTTATGTTGTAATTATGGTACTTTTACTACTACTAGTATTTTTTAACTACAATGATTGACTGACAATAGTGGTAAAAATAACTATAATAGGTAAAAAATACATTGAATTTTAGGTAAAAAATCATGGCAAACAAAACCAAAGACTATCTCGCTAAAGTACGCAAAAAGACTGGACTTTCGGACTATAAGATAGCTCAGAAATATGACATTAATCAGTCTAACCTAAGTAAATATAAATCAGGAAAAACAGCCTTATCTGAAACCCATGCCTGGCAATTTGCCAGTATTTTAGGTGTTAATCCTGCTGAAGTGGTAGCCAACACCAAACTTGAGCATGCAAAACTCACAGGTAATAAATCGAAGACCATATTTTGGCAGGAGCAGCTAGAAAACCTTTCAAATGGCTCAGAGCCTATCAAAATTGATATTGCACAAATTAACCCTACTGTTGGTGATTTAAACAATAACGCACAGACGATCATCACTCTAGCGCATGATGCGAATGAATCTGGCACCCATTTACTGGTTTTTCCAGAATTAGCGCTAATTGGTTACCCAGCAGAAGACTTATTACTACGTGAGGGCTTTATTGATCAGATCGAATCTGCTATTGAGTACATACTCACTCAACTGCCTGAAGACATCAGTATTTTATTTGGCGCACCTGCACGTGTTGATGGTCATTTACACAACAGTGCTTACTTAATGCAACAAGGCCGTGTAAGTACTTATCACAAACAATATTTGCCTAATTACGGCGTGTTTGATGAAAAACGGTATTTTGAACCCGGTACAGATTCGTTCGTATTCGAATGCCAACAAACCAAAATTGGTGTGGTGATTTGTGAAGATGCATGGGAAATTTCACCCATTAGTGCTGCAGTTAGTCATGGTGCTCAAACCGTGATTAGTCTTAACGCCTCACCCTTTCAGTTAGGCAAGCATCAACAAAGAATTAAAACCATGCGACAAAGGGTGTTGGAGAATAATATCACCCTCATTTATGTTAATGCTGTTGGTGGGCAAGACGAGCTGGTATTTGATGGTGGATCCTTTGTTATGGATACTAGTGGCACAATCACGCACCAATTACCCTTCTTTCAAGTCTTAACTCATTCCCTAGATCAGCCCATTCTACAAAACACTGATGAGTCGATTGAAAAAACTGTTTATGACGCTTTGGTATTATCAACTAGAGACTACATTGAAAAAAATGGCGTGTTTAATGGTGCCGTGATTGGCTTGTCCGGTGGTATTGATTCAGCATTGACTCTGGCCATTGCCGTTGATGCCCTAGGTGCTGAGCATGTGCAAGCCATTATGATGCCGTATGAATACACCTCTAGCATGAGTTTGGAAGACGCTAAAGCCCAGGCTAGCAGTATGGGAGTTGATTACCATGAGATTAACATTCATTCAATGATGGATAGCTTCAACACACAGCTTAGCCCTTTATTTGCAGGCGCTGAATCCGATACTACTGAAGAAAACTTACAGGCACGTATTCGTGGCACCCTATTGATGGCAGTCTCTAATAAGTCTGGCAAAATTGTACTCACGACGGGTAACAAATCTGAAATGGCGGTAGGTTATACCACCCTGTATGGTGATATGTCTGGTGGCTTCGCCCCACTTAAAGATATTGCTAAAACCTTGGTTTATCGTCTAGCTAATTATCGTAACTCCATTGATTATGTTATTCCTGGGCGTGTGATTGATCGTGAGCCTTCTGCAGAGCTTGCACCCAACCAAGTAGATCAAGATTCTTTACCGCCTTATGAAGAACTGGATGCGATTTTAGAATTGTTTATTGAACACAAACAATCGATTCAACACATTATTCAGCAAGGCTTTAATCAAGATACGGTTAAGCGTATAAGTCGTATGGTACTTAACAATGAATATAAACGCCGACAATCTGCTCCAGGGCCTAAAGTCAGTCAGAATGCCTTTGGTAAAGAGCGTCGCTACCCGATGACTTCTAAGTTTCAGCCTTAGTAGATTAATCAAATATTTTTAGCATACCTTCAGCTTTGTGCTGGGTTTCTTCAAGCTCACGCTCAGCTACTGAATCAAACACAATGCCAGCACCAGCACGCAACGTGAGTGTGTTATCTTGCTGAGTAATAGTGCGAATTAAGATATTAAAATCCATCTTGTCGTTACTACTAATATAACCCAACGACCCTGTATAGGCTTGACGTGGCATTTGCTCTAATTCGGCAATAATTTGCATACAACGAATTTTAGGGCAGCCAGTAATCGTACCACCTGGAAATAAAGCCTGTACCAAGGCTTTAATATCAATATCTGGCCTTAACTTACCCTTAATATTAGAAACAATGTGGTGCACATAAGGATAGCTTTCTAAAGTCATAATCTCATTTACATGCACTGAGCCATACTCACACACCCTACCCAAGTCATTACGCTCTAAATCCAGCAACATGATATGTTCGGCTTGCTCTTTAGGATGGTTGATTAACTGCGCCTTTAAGCGCTCATCTTCTTCGCCACTACCACGAGGATGTGTACCTGCAATCGGTCGAGTTTCTACTTGATCACCATCTACACTAAACAAACGCTCAGGCGAGGAAGAGATAATACTAAAGTCTTCGAATTGTGCCAAAGCAGAAAATGGTGCCGGGTTAGAGCGTTTTAAAGCCTGGTAGATTTGCACTGGTGCAATTTTCTTATCAAGCTGGTATTGCCATTGTCGTGATAAATTCACCTGGAACACATCACCAGCTACAATATAGTCACGACTACGCTCTACGCCTGAGAGAAACTTATTCTCTTCTTCCCAAGATAATACGCCTTTGATGGTAATAGCTTCAATCTCATTTAAATGTTCAATATCTTCCAACACTTGATCAATACGCGTCTGATCACTAAATTGATCTAACAAATAAGTTTGGTTATCGGTATGGTCAATCACAATCGCTGTTGGAATCTTAACTGCAATCGCTACTACTTGATCACCCGAATGCAAATCATTCTTTAAAACAGGTTCAATCTGCCCAATTAACTCGTACGACAAATATACAAACCAACCGCCAGTAAAAGGCAAATCACTTTGAATAGTAGGCATATCAATACTTGATTCTAGTGTTGATAAAAAATCAAACTCATCCAAATTATTTAGAACGATTTTCTCAGTTGGGTGCGCAAACAAAATAGAATAACGATTGGCCTGATTGTGATTAACACTTTCTAATAGAAATGGATAACGCTTAGCATTAAGCTGGCACAACGCATCTAGTGCAACACTAGGAATCGATAAAACTTTCACAATAATTACTCAGCTTTGGTTTTAGCCTTTACTGGCATAACTGTCAGTGTATCTACTGATGCCTTTGCTGGCTTTATTGAAATGTCAATAGTGGTAGGTGCTACTGGCGGCGTACTGGTTGGTTTTGTTTTAACCTTAACAACGATAGAGTCTGGGATTGGAGTCTTAGGAATAACCACGGCTTTAATTGGCTCGAGTATAGTCACTTTCTGTAATGTTTTTAACAGGGCTTTGGCTTTAAAAATAGCCACATGTTCTGGAAATTTCTTAATCATGGTGTTGATTAATAATTCTGCTTTATCGTTTTGATCAATCTCAGCATAAGTTTTAGCCAATTCGTATAAAGAATTGGCAAACTTGTGATGCAATTCATTTTCTCTCTGGAACTCAATAAACACTTTCTTAGCGGCGTGATACTTCTCTTTAGCCAAATAAGACTTTGCCAGCCAATAATGAGCATCAGAAGTATGGTTGTTATTAGGGTAAAGCTCTAGATATGCGGTAAATAGCTCAATCGCCTTATCGTACTCTCCAATCATTAAAAAGCCTTTAGCATTAGTGTAAGCTTTTTTGGAGGCTTTATCAGCAACCTCAACGCGTAGTAATTTCTTACCCACTACGGTAGATTTTTTGTACTTTAGCAAATGAAACAATGATTGGATCTTTTCAACAATGATTTTCTGCTGTTGCTGTAAGACCTCTATCTGACCTTGTAAATCTTTATTTGTTTTTTTGAGTTGATTTAGCTTATTATTATGTTCAATTAAAATATTACTTGTGTTTATTTCAGCGGCACTAATAGGCATTTGTAATGCAAACAGACTGACACCAATATAAGCAATAAGCTTCATTTATTTTTACTTATAAATAAATTCTACGCGTCTATTCTGTTGCCAACCTTGTTCATCATGCGCTTGTGAAATCGGATTTTCTTCACCAAAACTAATCACTTCAACTCGTGTTGTTAAATCATAAAGACCTAAAATTTCTTTAACACTTAGTGCGCGATTTTCACCTAGAGCTAAATTATATTCACGTGTACCACGCTCATCAGCGTGCCCTGCTAAAGTTAAGTCAACTTGAGGGTTGTCACGCATAAAGTTAGCATGCTTAATGATTTCTTTGGTTGATTTTTCATCAATCTCATAACCATCATAAGAGAAATGTAGAACAAAAACAACACCTTCCTCTTTTAATGCTGTTACCGCGTCTTTAGCAACGGCATTTGTACCACTATAGTTTTGCACTTCAAAACTAGAGTTGTCTTGTTCAATAATGTTTTCTTGTGTTGTGCTACGACGGTCTTCAACTGTAACTACATCCGGCTCTCCGATAACCTTGTTTACAAACCCTTCAATGGTGCTACACGCTGATAATAAAACAACACTTGCACTTAATATTACTATTTTTATCATTATATTTCTCCTATCTTGAATAATGAGACCAGTTTGGCTCTCTTACTTCCCCTGCTTTACTTGCTAATTCGAAAGTTTCACGCCCCAATAAAGAAACAACAGACAAAACACCTCGACCTTTCTTGTTGGTGGCAAAAATAATCATATTTCCATTTGGTGAAAAATAAGGTGATTCATCAAGTGTATTATTGGTCATGATAATCAAATCTTTGGTTTTAATATCTAACAAGGCAATCCGGTAGTCTTTATCGACTCGATGCACCATGGCTAATTGTTTGCCATCTGGTGAGAATACTGCCTTAGCATTGTAAGCGCCAGAAAATGTTGCACGCTTAATCTTTCCGGTGATCAGATTCTTAATATAAACCTGCACTTGTCCTGAGCGATTAGAGGTGAAAACAATACTATTACCATCGGGTGAATAATTGGCCTCGGTATCAATGCCATTGTCAAACGTTAATCGAGTGAGTTTTTTGTCTTTTAAATGGTACGAATAAATATCTTTATTACCCTTTTTAGATAAGGTTAATGCAATACTTTGACCATCTGGATGCCAAGAAGGCGCTGAAGAGATGCCATCAAAATAAGGTAACTTTTGTGTCTTTCTACGCACAAATGGATAACGAATAAATACCTCTGAACGCCCATTCTCAAAAGACACATAGGCAATCTTCTTTTGATCTGGTGACCAAGCTGGTGATAAGATAGGGCTAGAGGAAACTAAGATGGTTTGTGGGTTTTGCGCATCTGAGTGTGAAATTTCTAACCGGTACTCTCGCTTACCACGCCCTTTATTAACCACAGTGATATAAGACAAGCGCGTGTAGAACGAACCTTTTTCACCCAATAGCGCTTCATAAATTTGGTCAGATAAATAGTGTGCGATTCGCCTAATACCACTATTGTGCACAGAAAATTCTTTAGTATAGAGTTCTTTAGAAGAATAAATATCGACTAAATGGACTTTTACTTTAAAGACTTTTTGGTTGACTTTTTCTATTTTTCCGTATACCAGTGCTTCTATTTTCTGAGAACGCCATTTATTATAATCAACCTCGGTGTTAATTACATCCTTAGAACTACTTGCATTAAACTCACCAGATCGATTAAAATTATCACGCATAATATCGGCAATTTCTTGCCCTTGTTTAACATTGCCCACCACTTCAAAAGGCGCAATAACAATAGGGAAGGCTTCTTCATCCTGTTTTAATACAGTTACTTCCAAAATAGCATGTGCCATTACAGAATACAGACAAACAAAAACAGCTAACAATCTAGTGAGCTTCATTCTCTTTCTTCTAGCCAGTTCATTTGAATAGCTTCAAGGATTTTTTCACCTGATTTATCTTCATCGCCATCAAACTCATCTAGTGCAATAACCATCTTTCTAAGATCGACAAAATTAATAAAAGTTGGGTCAAAATCAGGGTGCGCTTCATCTAGTGCAATAGCAATATCTAGGGAGTCTGTCCAAGTCATAAAAAATCTCTAATAAAATGAAAAATATAAGCAATAAAGATACGCTAAATTTTAATCAAAAAATGGCTTTGTTTTTTGTAAAAATTAAGTATTTTGAAAAAACTAAATCCGCTCTACCAGTTGTACAAACTCAAGGCTTTTAATCTCATACATCACCTCATCTAATTGAGAGGTGTTTGCCACACTAATCACTAGATTTAATGCCTTCATTGAATGGTCTCTTTCTTCGACTTCTAAATGCTCAATATTAATATTAATATTAGCAATGACATTAGCGATTGAGGCCAACATACCTCGACGGTTTTCTACTTTCACTCTAATTAACGCCTCGAATTCTTCACTATCATCTGCTTGCCAATCAATATCTAGCCATTGCTCGTTTTTTTGCTTAGCGTGGATTAAATTTCCACAATCAGAACGATGCATCACCAAACCTTTAATATTGGTTAATATACCCGCTACCTTATCCCCAGGAATTGGATAACAACAACGTGCAAAACTAATAGATTTACCTTGTGTCTGCCTAATACTAATGCTTTTAATCACGTCATTGCCATTTTCACTTTGAAGCTTATTAAGTGCGATAGAAATCAGGATTTCAGATAATCCAATTTTCATATAAAGCTCTTCTTTGGAAGTACACTTTAAATCTTCTAAGCAGAGTTGCCATTTTTCTTCGTTAATCGGTTTATTACCGCCTTGGTAATGCAGTGCATTAGTAAGTAAATATTCTCCTAACTGTATTAACTCAGAAGTAGACTCTTCTTTCAATATTGCTTTAATAGAAGACCTAGCCTTAACTGTGACTGCAATTTGCAACCAAGATGGGTGTGGTTTGGCTTTTTTATGGGTAATAATTTCAATAGTTTGACCTGATTTGAGTTCGCTTGAAATAGGAGCACTAACCTGGTCTACTTTAGCCTTAAGGGTTCGATTACCTACATTGGTATGAATGGCATAGGCAAAATCTAATACAGTTGATTTATAAGGCATCTGAATAATATCTCCTTGCGGAGTAAAAACAAACACTTCGGAAGGGAATAAATCGATTTTTGTTTCCTCTAAAAAATCTATCGAAGTGCCTGAATTTTTCTGAATGTCTAACAAGGACCCTAACCAGTTACTGGCTAATTCAGATGGATTGCTACTGCTACTTTTGTAATGCCAGTGTGCAGCAATACCGTACTCTGATATAAAGTGCATATCTTCTGAACGAATTTGTACTTCAATAAAAATCTTATTTGGGCCAAACAATACCGTATGTAGCGACTGATAACCGTTAGACTTAGGCAAAGCAACGTAATCTTTAAACTTACCTGGTAATGGCTTATATAAATTATGAATGATGCCCAGTGCTTGATAACACTGTGCAACATCATCCACTACCACCCTAAAAGCATACATATCAAGTACTTGAGAAAACTTTAACTGCTTAATCTTCATCTTCTTATAGATACTAAAAGGTTGCTTTCTACGACCTGTAATACTTACTTGGGTTAGCTCTTCTTGCTGAAGACGTGCTTCAATCTCCTTTTGAATGTGTTTAATAATCTTTTTTCGATTACCACATTGTTTTTTAATTTGGTGTAACAACACCTTGTAACGATAAGGATGTGTAATTTCAAAGCACAAATTATCTAACTCAACCCTAATACTATTCAAGCCTAAACGTCTAGCAATAGGTGCATGGATTTCAGCTGTTTCTTTAGCAATCCTAATCTGCTTATCTCGATTCATGGATTTAAGCGTTCGCATGTTGTGTAGACGATCAGCCAACTTGATCATCATCACTCGCATGTCGGTACTCATGGCTAAAAATAGCTTTCTAAAATTTTGCGCTTGTTTATCAATATTAGAATGAAACTCTAAACCAGTAAGTTTTGAGACGCCTTGTACAATATGCGCCACCTCTTCACCAAAATCTTTAACAATGTCTTCTTGAGTTAAAGAGGTATCTTCAATGCAATCATGTAGTAACGCTGCGGTAATACAGTAATAATCCAGCTTTAACTCAGCCAAAATCATGGCCACATTAATTGGGTGAAATACATAAGCCTCGCCTGAGCGGCGATATTGCCCATCATGAGCTGTTGCAGCAACAATATAAGCCTGATACACGCTCTCGACCTGATCTTTAGGCATGTAGTCTTCCAGCACTTTACACAAGTCACTAATTAAGATTCTTTTTTTAAATAAACTCATTTACCAATATTTCATAAAAACTTAGTCATTCTTTGCCATTATAATCTAGTGTCAATCAGTATAATGCTGGCATATTAGATAAAACCTAACCCACTTAAAATGAACAATAAAAATAGCTCTTATATTTTTTTACACAGTGCAAAACTGATTTTAATACTACCGCTGTTAATGCTTTCATTAAGCGGTTGTTTCTGGTCAGAAGAAGAAGTTAAAAGAGAATCCATCACTAAGGGTTTATCGCCTAAAGCCTTCTTTAATGAAGCCAAACAAGAATTATCAAACAATGCAACTGATAAAGCCATCGAACTATTCGAACAATTGCAAGCAGCTTATCCCGGCTCTAAATACGCACTACAATCTAAATTAGAAATCGCTTATGCTCTTTACAAAGGTGAGGATTATGATCAAGCTATTGATCATCTTAATAATTACATCAAGCTTTATCCAGAGCACTTCTCAACACCATATGCTTATTATTTACGTGGCGTTATTTCAGAAGATAAATCTCGCTCTATCTTGGATGATTATATTACTGACAATGCACAACGCGATGTAGATAGCGTGCGTGATGCGTTTAACTATTACATGGCTTTAATTGACAAATTTCCAACAACTGAATATGCTGCAGAGGCTAAAACACGCCTAATTGTACTTAGAAATATTTTGGCAAGACATGAATTATTTGTCGCAATTTTCTACAGCAAAAGAAACTCCAATATTGCCGCTGTTAACCGATGCAAATACATTATTGAAAAATATCCTAACACGCCATCAGTGCCAGCTGCATTGCATTTAATGGCCTATAATTACGATGTAATTGGCATGGAAACATTGGCAAAAGATGCACGTCGTGTACTTAAAAATAGTTACCCTTTATACGAACCACACTACTCTTTAAAAAACTAAACTCAACGTATATTAATGAACAAGCAAGAGCGTTTTTTCGCGCTTAAAATCTCATCTATTATGGCAACTCGTATGTTCGGGTTGTTTATGATTTTCCCTGTTTTCTCAGTTTATGCCTCTGAATATGAAAGCACCACGCCCTACTTAATTGGCCTTGCTATTGGTATTTATGGGCTAACCCAAGCCCTACTACAAATCCCGTTTGGCTATTTATCTGATCAATACGGTCGTAAACCTATGCTTATTATCGGATTAATTATCTTCTTTATTGGTAGTGTCGTTGCCGCTAATGCAACTGATATTATCGGTGTGGTAATCGGTAGGGCCTTACAAGGCGGAGGTGCGATCTCTGCTGTGCTAATGGCTTTCTTGGCTGATTTTGTTTCACCTGAGCAACGTGCTAAAGCCAATGCCTTTGTTGGTATGCAAATCGGTATAGCATTTATGCTCTCGCTACTCATTGGTCCACTAATCACGGTCAATTTAGGCATTTCTGGACTTTTTTGGGTGATTGCCGGCTTGTCTATTGCCGCACTAGGCATCGTATTTACTTTGCCTCATGTTAAGCCACACGCGCAATACACCTTATCAGTATCAAACATAAAACAAGTCTTAACTTCTAAATTACTTAAATTAGATTTCAGTATCTTCACCCTGCACTTGATTCTTACCTGTGCTTTTATCGTTATGCCAAAACTTCTGGTAGAAAACAACATCGTTGCCAGTGATTTAAAAGACAACTGGACCATGTACCTACCGGTAATGTTGGTTTCTTTTGTTGGCATGTTGCCGATGATCATTTTGGCCGAGAAATACCACAAACACAAAGCTATGCTGCTCACCGCTATCTCTATTATGATTATGAGCCAAATCTTGTTTTATCAAACCCCACTCAACTACACCACTTTCTTTATTTTATTAACACTATTTTTTATTGCCTTTAACACTATGGAGGCCATGCTGCCATCACTCATCTCTAAGACTGCAAATAGTGAAAAACGCGGTCTTGCTATGGGTATGTATTCCACCTCACAATTCTTAGGCGCCTTCATAGGCGGTGTTTTTGGCGGGTGGATTTACAACACATACGACCTAAATAGTGTATTCTTATTCACCACATTTATGGCAATAATTTGGTGGGTAGTCGTACTCACCATGAAACAACAGAATCCAACGGGAGAGTAACAAAATGGCAGGTATTAATAAAGTAATTTTAGTGGGTAATCTAGGCGCAAAACCTGAGGTTAAATACGCCTCAAATGGTAACGCAATTACCAACTTATCAGTCGCGACTTCAGAGTCTTGGACTGATAAAAACACCGGCCAAAAACAAGAAAAAACAGAATGGCACCGTGTTTGTTTATTTGGCAAACTCGCCGAAATCGCAGGCCAATACCTAGACAAAGGCTCTAAAGTTTATGTTGAGGGTAAACTCCAAACCCGCAAATGGCAAGATAAATCTGGCGCTGATCGTTACACCACTGAAGTGGTTGTATCTGGCTTTAATGGCACCTTGCAAATGCTTGATCGTCGTGACGATGCTGGCGGTACATCAAGACAATCCGCACCTCAAGCGCAAGCACCTACGGCTGACCCGATCACACCAGTAGATAATTCTGGCTTTGATGACGACATTCCATTCTAACGGTTACCTACTACCTAAAAGTAAAATTTAACCTATTAAACCCTATATAAAACAGGGGTTTTTATTGTTCATACACTTAGCAACTCATTCCAATGTGTTGTGAATCGATTGGATTGAAATTCTGCCCTTGGCAACCAGCGATCATTACCCAGTTCACTAGCATAACGTAATAAATGCCCATAGGGATGATTGCTTAATTGAGTATTCTTGTCATTAGCCACAAACAAATCTTGCTGGCTTTTGTCTAAAGTTAAATTACCCATTATCACACCACCTTTGTAAAACCCATAACCTGGCTCATAAATTTGCTTTAATAATTTTGCACACAAAGGGATGAGTAATTTTTCATCGCTAATTGGTACACTCATGCCAATGGTTTTTGACAAGTTAATGTAAGGCATATTCTTCTTAAAAGGATTGGTACAGATAAACACGCTCATCGAGGTGGTTGCCAAAGACTGCCTATTAAGCTTATTAACGGCTTTTCTTGTCAATATGGTCAATGCTTGGTTAATCTCATCAAAAGCGCTTAAATCATTCCCAAACGAACGAGAAAACACAATCTGTCGTCTTGGTGGTGCTATCTCCTCTATCGCCAAGCAAGAATACCCATACAGCTCTCGATAGATGCGTTTTCCATTCACCCCTAGTAAGGTTTCAATAATACCAATATCCGCCTTGTAAAAATTGAGTGCCGTTGTAATGCCAACACGATTAAGCTTAAACGCTGATTTTGACCCTACACCCCAAATATCCCCCACATCAACTGAAGCTAACAACTTCTCAAATCGACTGTCAGACAATAAATCAATATCAAACACCCCATTAAATCTTGGGTAAATCTTAGCAATACGATTAGCCAACTTTGCCCGCACCTTGGTATGACCAATGCCAATACAAACCGGCACCCCTGTCCATAATTTAACTTGACTTTTAAGTGCTTGCATATGCGCATTCAAATTCACCATCAGCCCTGATAAATCTAAAAAACTCTCATCAATCGAATACACTTCTTGAATAGGTGCATACTCACCAACAATACTCATCACTCGTGACGACATATCACCATACAAAGGATAGTTTGACGACTTAATCACCACCGACTTATCAATCATTAAATCCTTGATTTGATAATACGGCACGCCCATCTTAATACCGAGCGCTTTAGCTTCATTCGAACGTGCAATCACACAGCCATCATTATTACTAAGTACAACGATAGGTTGTCGTTCTAATTTTGGATCAAACACTCGTTCGCACGAAGCATAAAAATTATTACAATCAACCAGTGCAAACTTTTGTTGATTAAACTTAGGCATATTGGTGGATTACCGAGGTAACCACACCCCAAATAATAAGCTCACTACCCTCGCTAATGACAATATCGTCAAACTCAGGGTTTTCTGCTTTTAAAGTAATCTTGCCCTTGTATTTATGAAGACGCTTAACTGTAAACTCACCATCCACCACGGCAATCACTATCTTACCGCTTTTAGCAATAAGAGACTTATCCACCACTAGAATATCACCAGGATGGATCCCTGCACCAAGCATAGATTCACCTTGTGCACGCACAAAAAAAGTAGCCTCTCGATGATGAATCAAATACTTGTTTAAATCAAGCCTATCCTCTAAGTGATCATCTGCAGGGGAGGGAAAACCCGCCTGCACACGTGAGGTAAAAATAGGAGTAGTAATATCAGCTGCATTATCAGCCGGCAAGGACACGACAACATCAGACTTTAATTGTGACCTATACACCTCAAGTGTTGATTTGACCGTATCGACCAAGCTAGCCGGTACGCGCATCACCTTGGTATTTTCCTTAAATTTACCCGAATTTTTCTTACGTCCAGCGCCCGCTCTAGCACCGCCATGGTTTTGTATTTTTGTATTCATTTGAATATTGTAACATTATTCAAATTTGACTTTTAATTATCTTTCTCCAGTTCTGCTTGAATAAACTTCTTCACCTGTTAATTTATTTAAATATACATCTACACCATTTTCATGTCTTAAAAATTTCAAACTCTTATCCACAAGTTCTGATGGTGCAAATGCAAATGTATGACTTAAGGATCCTTCAAATTTCCACCAATCTGGTGTCATGATAGGATCGTCTTTGTCATCAACATGAATACATGCTGCCACCCTTTCCTCAGAATCTTGATCATGATTAACATAGCCAAACTGCGCCCAATTACAATCGACATATAATCCTTGCAGTTGATCAGCGATAATTAAATCATCCTCATCAGTTTTGCTTAAATATTTAAAGCCCTTCTTCTTAAGTGAATTTATATACGATTCAACATCATCTGGGTTCATAAAACCTACTCGTGCAAGCAAAGTGTCGGCACAAAGTGTTTGATTAGGAACGTCTCGTACAAATGACTCCCAGCCTCCAGGCCATTTTTCATCAATGGCTGAGCGCTTGATTATTACTGAGGTCGCCTCTACTAATACTGGCATTATAGCGCTTCAAGTTGTATGAAGCTTGTGTGTTGAATTGATAAAATTAATTTAACGCCAAGTTGGTTTCATGTACATGCCTGGTGTTGCTTCTTCTGCCATGATTTTTCCAGGCTCCATCATGGAACGAATACCTTGATCCATGCCTGGCATCATAAATGATGATTGTTGCTGACGATATTGAGTTTGAGGTTGCGACATGCCACTAAAAGGCATCATACTCATACCCCCAAAAGGCTGCACTTGTGGTGCTTGCTGATAACCCCTGCCATAGCCTCCACGATTGTAAGGATTGTATCTGGGCTGATATCTTGATTGGTTATAACTTTGACCACCACCCCACGGCATACTGTTACCACTAAAAGGCTGCATTTGTTGAGAAAAACCTTGGCCGCTAAATGGCATCATCCTTGCTGAATTACCCCAATTAGACTGTACTATTGTACTGATAGCCAGCGCTAAGCCGATACATAATTTTACTGCTGTTATTTTCATGTTGCTCCTCTCAAGAATTTAAAAAAGTGTTAAATTGAACTATACACTTCGTTTAAACGAGGTACAAGTTAAAATTGATCTAAAAATATTATTTAATAAGCGTAGAGTGTTGATATAACTCTATGAAAATGTGATCATAAATGATCAAAAAAAAATCCTGCTAATACAGGATTTTTTGTGTGACTTTTATACTCTATTCATTAGTGACCGTGACTTTGGTCATCATGAGCATGGGATGATTCACTCTTAGCTAACTTAGTTCTTTTAGCTAGCGATTGAATATAATTAACCACATGCCATATTTTCTCTTGTTTGAGTGTTTCCTTCCATGCTGGCATTGCCCCTCTGCCATTACTGATCTTCCAAGCAAAATCACCATCTGCGTGCATACCAGACATCATTCTTAAATTAGTCGGCTTAGGCATTAGTGTTTTAGCTAAAGGACCATCACCACGAGCACTTTTGCCATGACAACTGATACAATTTTTCTGAAAAATCTGCTCACCTTGGTTAACTGAATGCGTATTAGCCGAGATAGGGTTGTTATACCAATATTTAACATAGAATGGTGCATCCCAATGTTGTGAGTCATGACCATGACCCATGCTACCTGCGCCAGCAAAAGATACATTCATTAAAATTAAAGACATTAAAGTAGTTGCGAATATTTTTTTCATTTTACGTGTTCCTAATTTGAATCGATGATTTATTCAGAATGATAATTAAATAGAGTAAATTCTTTATTTGTGTTGTATGTCACTGTTGGGTAAGGGTCAAATCGTTTTCCCATTTCCATACCAGGAGAGCCGGCAGGCATGCCTGGAGCGCTCAACACTTTAACATCTTTTGGATTTGTTTTTAAAAGCTCATTAATATCACTGGCAGGTACATGACCTTCAATAACATATTGACCAATTTTAGCTGTATGGCAACTTCTTAACTTTTTAGGTACGCCAAAATCATCTTTAATTGATTGCATCTTTTTAGTATTATGCGTAATAACACTAAAGCCATTCTTCTCTAGATGAGAAACCCATTTTTTACAACAACCACAAGTTGGAGATTTCCAAACCTCTATTGTCTCTGCTGAGTGAGCTATAGGGCTAAATGTAAGTGCGGTTACAAAAAAACTGAGGGTTGAAACAATGTGTGCTTTTTTACCGAAATTCATACTGACTTTAATTTTTAAAAAATACATTTTAACCTAAGTATGGAGTCTTATATTACTTAAGATAGATTAGTGTATTTGTAAATACCACTAAGATTATTAATAATTATGCTAAAGTATTAATATAATTATTAATAATTAAATTGTTATGCTACTTACTTTTATTAAAAAATTTTTAGTTATGCTTAGTCTGCTCACTTTATTTAATCAATCACAAGCAGCCCTTGAGCTAGGCCAACGAGCGCCGAATTTTACGCTGATTGATCAACACAATGCACAACACACGCTGGGTGATTACCAAGGTCAGTGGGTAGTGTTATATTTCTACCCCAAAGACGACACACCGGGCTGCACAACCGAAGCCTGTAATTTTCGTGATGCTATTAATCACATCATTGCCAAGCGTGCAATTGTGTTTGGCATTAGCTTAGATGATGTAGAATCCCATCAAAAATTTTCTAAGAAAAATAAACTGCCTTTTTCTATTCTTTCTGATCCAGGTGGAAAAGTAGCCAAACAATATGATTCTTTAGGAGATTATTGGATTATTAAGTTTGCTAAAAGGAACAGCTTTATCATTAATCCAACAGGTGATATTGTTAAGATCTACAGGGGTGTAGATCCACAAACTCATATTCAAGAGATACTTAAAGATTTATCCACTTTACAAAAAACCAATTAAAGATTCGACATTACTTTTTATTATTAATAACATCTTTTAATGCCGATCTTACCTCTACATAATCAAATTTAAAACCTAATTGAAGCAATTTTTTAGGAACTACTGATACACCCTGCGTTAACACCTGGGAGCCTTCACCAAATAACAATTTAACTTGCCATTTGAATAAGGGTATTAAAAAAGGTCGGTGTAATAAACTTGCTAAGGTTTGACCAAATTTAGCCTGTGTAATAGGGTTTGGAGAAGTTAGGTTAAACACACCTTGCATATCTAGATGTTCAATAGCATAAGAAAATGCCTTGAGTAAATCATCTACATGAATCCACGAAAAACATTGCTTTCCACCGGCTACTGGACCGCCAAACCCCAATTTGAATGGCAACAGCATCTGACCAAGCGCACCACCCTTCACTGATAACACCACCCCAAATCTAAAAATTAACACATTCTCAGCAAGAGTTTTTGATTGCTGCTCCCAAGCTACAACAAGATCAGACAAAAAACCAGTGCCTGAGTGTTGATAATCTTCATTAAAAGGTTGGCTACATAATGACTCAGGATAAAATCCAACTGCTGATGCACAAAAAATACGTGGTTTAATTGTTAACAAATCTAAAGAAGTCTTTAATTGCTGACTGGTTTTAACCCGACTATCCCAGATCTCTTGCTTATAAGCTGTATTCCAGCGCTTAATAATATTAGCGCCAGAAAGTTTAATAATTAAATCCCTACCTTGAACCAGTTTGTTCAAGGCGTCTTGGTTAACAAAAGCTGAACGGTCAACACATTCAACCTGATGATCGGCAGATAAATGCCGCTCTAACGCACGACCAATTAATCCTGTACCACCTAAAATTAAAATTTTCATAATCCCTCATAAAAAATCCAACAACGGTACTAACTACTATACTCTTCCAAATTCTCCCGTTAATGGCACAAAGATATAATCTCCCAAATCAGTTTCATCTAGTACTTGATTGTGTTTAACGCCTTTAATCATTTCTTGCATACAGCCATCACCAACAGGGGCGACTAAAATACCACCATCTTTTAGCTGTTCTACCAATGCTTGTGGGATTTCCACACATGCAGCTGATACAATAATCTTATCATAGGGTGCTTGCTGCTCATAGCCTAATCCACCGTCATATTGTATGATTTCTACGTTATTTATTTTGGCTTTAGCTAGATTTTCCTTAGCAAAATTAACCAGCTCTGGCACAATCTCAACAGAATAAACTTGATCGCATAATTGACTTATAATCGCTGCTTCGTAACCACTACCAGAGCCAACCTCTAAAACTTTATCTGTTTTTTTAAGTTCTAACGCTTCAACCATTGAAAACACCGTAGAAGGCTGAGAAATAGTTTGCTTATATCCAATACTGAGTGGAGTATCAATGTATGCCTCTTTTTTAGAGTTTAAAGGTACAAATAACTCTCTGGATATTGCTCGAAAAGCGTCTATCACTTTATCATCCTCAACAATCCTATTGCTTCGCATTTTTTTCAATAGCGATTTTTTTGTATTATTTAGGTTTGATAACATAGATTTTTCCACTGTCTGTTGAAAAATATATCCAGCCCTCCGAGCTCTGAAGGAGTGCCCGAATACGCTCACCTAGGTTTTCAAATAAACGTTCTTCTGCAGCCACTCTACCCTGTGCGTCGAGTGTAATTCTATTAATATGGCGTAGTTTAAGCGCACCTGAAAATAAACTACCCTGCCAGTCTTTAAAAGCATCACCAGTGTAATACAGCAAACTACCTGGTGCTATTGAGGGTACATAAACTTTTACCGGCTGTTCCATGCCTTTTTTGTGTGTTCCCTCACCTACCGACACTGGACCCCAGTACTCCTTGCCATAAGATATAGTAGGCCAACCATAGTTTTTACCTTCTTCAATTAGATTAATTTCATCACCACCTCTGGGGCCGTGCTCGATTGACCAAAGGCGTTTGTTTTCATTGTCCCAAGCCAGTCCTTGTGGATTTCGATGACCATAACTCCATATCTGTGGCAAGACATTTGAGTGCCCAACAAAAGGATTATCTTTTGGTGTAGATCCATCAAGATTCAGCCTTAAAATAGAACCCGCATGTGAATTTAAATCTTGCGCGTTGGACCTGACACCACGATCGCCAATAGAAAAATAAAGATAGCCTTTATCATCAAACGCTATCCGACTACCATAATGCACACTAGTATCGGTTTTTGAATCTGTGATGATTAAATCTTGCCAATCTTTTAATGCATGGTCATCTATGTGTGCTCTGGCAAGTGTGGTGGCGCCTTGATCTTGAATAGCTTTAGAATAAGTAAAATATATCCAATCTCCTTCTTTATACTCAGGCGCTTTTGCTACATCTAACAAACCACCTTGACCACTTGCCATTACTTCTGGAGTGCCAGTTAAGTAGTTAAATTTTCCTGATTGAATGTTGAGTACACCCGCTCTGCCCTTGCGCTCGGTAAATAAGATTTCATCATTTGAGATAAAAACCATACTCCAAGGTATACCTAAACCTGAAACAATCTGTTTAAGCTGAAAAGCGTTAGAATAAACAACAGAAGATAGAAAAAAAATTAATAGAAAAATAAAAAAATTTTTAGTCAATAAAACCATACCCAAGCCCTTTCAACCATTTAAAAAGACCTTTAATAATAAAGATTGAAGAACTAATCTTTTTTACAAGTTGATATACCTAAAATTGAATAAACAGGACATAAACCAAACAACCCTGTAAGCACTAATACAACGCCAATTACTCCTAAATACGAGCCGTAATAAATCCTGCACCAATAATAACAACACCAGCAACGAATCTAACAATTTTGTCCTCCCTGCCTACATTGCATTGCATCACACACTCCTTTCTTTCAGTTATCTACTTATGATTGTACTCCTCCAATGTTAATTAATTGTATTTATCAATTTACGTACTTTATTTGCAATTGCTTTTGAATCTAGGATTTTATTTGCATTTATATGTAATATTGTCACCTTTTCGGTGTCTTTAAGTGGATCCAATAAGTGAAATTGTTGCTCTAATACACTCACATCAGCATCTGAGATATTATTTTGATCATTTGAACGTTGTCTAACACGCTCACGAAGTTCGTTCTTTTCTACTTGTAAATCAAGAATGATAATAGCAGTATCAATTTTATAAAAATCCTGATAGAACATTTGACGCTCTTTTACTTGAAGAAAAGTTGCATCAACAATAACACTATAGCCATCCTCAATAATGGATTTAGTTAAATCAAGCAATCGTTGATAAGTGACTCTGGTTGCCTCTGGAGCATACATATCCCCTTTCAGTAATAAACCTTGACCGCCATCAAATATGCCGAATAAACGCTTTCTTTCAACATCGGAGCGAATCCAAATAGCCAATAGTCGTTCATTAAGGCGGGCAGCAAGTGTGCTTTTTCCACTGCCAGATAAGCCATGTAGCATAATTACACTAGGTTTTTTAGGTTGAGTGTAGGCGCTTGCTAATGCTAAATAATGGTCCACTCCATCAAGTAGGATTTTTTGTTCTTTAGCATCTCTCGCGTTTAGTTGTGAACATCGAATTGACAAGACCTTGGCACGAACACTGGCGAGATAATTACGGTAAAAATCCAATAAACTCAAGCCTGCATAATCGCCAGTTAAAGAAAGATAACCATTTAAAAACTGCCAAGCTAAATCAGGCCTTTCTCGACTTTCCAAATCCATGACTAAAAACGCCACCTCACTAATGACATCGATCCATCGAAGCTCGGCGCTAAACTCAATACCATCAAAAATTTGCACCTTTGATTGCCAGTACACCATATTTGCTAAATGCATATCTCCATGACATTCCCGAACAAACCCATTCTTCAATCTTGAATCAATCTCACTAGAAAGTCTTTTCTTTTGTAAGGTGGTCCATTCTTGGAGTTGTTCAGAAGTTTTGACAATATGTTGATAATTGTGCAAATGTTGCTTAATCTGGACGAAATTCTCATGTGCGAATGAAAAAATAACATCGACTTCGCCATAACCTGAGTCAATCTTAGCTCGAGTAGAGTCTAAGTGGAACTTAGCCACAATTATGCAGAGCTCATCTAACCACTCATCTTTCCAATACTTAGAATGATTTTCAAGTAATTTATCCAACTCCATTTCACGGTCAAAACGGTGCATCCGCACAGCATACTCAACAACATTCGTGTATTTGTCAGTTTGCTTATCAGTAATGAAAATTCGATCATCATTACAGATAATTGATACAACATCAATATAAATATCTCTTGCTAGTCTTGAGTTGAGGCGCACCTCTTCAGCGCAAAAGTGTTTACGAGCTTCAAGTGTAGAGAAGTCTAAAAACCCAAGATTAAGTGATTTTTTAACTTTATAGGCATACTCACCGGCTAGAAAGATGTGAGAAATGTGCGTCTCAATATGCTCAACCTCATCAACATGATGAGGATAGACACTTGGTTTTAATAATAGTTGTTCAATATTCACCATGCTCACACCCATGCTGTCGAGCCTGAGTCAACAAAATATGCACATACAAAACAAACTAAAAAATAAGCTTAGTTTACGATTGTAAAAACTTAGCTATACTCTTTTAATACCGTGGTTATACATTCTAGCTGCGCCCTTCAAGTGACGATTACTTAACTTTTCCCAAGGTTGAACTTCTGGTTGATAACCCTTGTGCCAGGGCTGAACAACTTGAGTATTAATCTTTGCCTGTGTGTGTACCGATTGAGCATAATCTTTGGCCCATGATTGTGCGGCCATTGAAGTGGTAGCCGTTGACATAGCGGCTGCAAGCGTCATAGTAATATTTTTAAACTTCATACTACCTCCTATTTTTTAATTGGTTTAATTCAACTATACACCTAATCAGTCAATAAAAATAGAAGAGCGTATTTTTAACTAGGTTACTCTTTTGGTGGTTTCTTTTTTGTTCCAATAATTAGCCTTATCTTTTAAAATCCAGCGTACGCCGCCTTTTGGATCATTGACATCGCCTTTGTATCGTGGCATTAAGTGCACATGTAAGTGCATTACACTTTGTCCAGCAGCCTCGCCATTGTTAACGCCAATGTTGTAAGCATCGGGTGAGAATTCTTCATCAAGAATTTTTTTAGCAGCTTTGAGTGCTTTACCAATAGCTAATATTTCATCTTCAGTAGCTTCAAAATACGTGGCAAAATGGCGCTTGGGAATAATCAGCGTATGCCCAGGTGAGGCAGGATAAGTATCAATAAATGCTTTTGTATATTCGCATTCATAAATAACACGTTCATCTCTTAATTTACAAAAAATACAGTTGTCACTCATTACTTATTCCTAAAGTCTTAATGGAATGATATTTTACAATAATCACCTATCATAAGTATTTTACTTGGCAATAAAAAAGCCGCTTAAAGCGGCTTTTTATTATTTTAAATAGATGTTATTTCCATTCAGTACAAGTTGTTACTGTTGTTGATTCACCTGCTGGCACTGCCAACTGGTGAACTTTTGTTACACAAGTTCTTTCTTTAGGCTGAACCTTGATAATCTTCTCAACAATTTTGTCTTTATAAATAATTTTCTCTTTATAAATAATTTTCTCTTTTACTACTTCTACCGGCTTATCTTTATAGACAATCTTTTCTACAACTTCAGACTCGCCAAAAATTGCTGTTTTAATATCGTCAAATGAGAAATCAATATTTTGAACTTCTGTTGTACTTTCTTTAATTGAGTCAGAGGCACTAGAAACGCCATCTTTGATTGAGTTACCCATTTCTGAAAAGAAATCACTAATTGCGCCTAAATTAAATTCCTCTTGAGCCATAACGTTACTACTTGCTAATACGATAGCCATTGACATGGCAGTGATAACTTTTTTCATTTTACTTCCTCTTGGTTGATGAGCTGTATATTATAACATTATAATATACTTATTGCAACCCTTATGTTTTAAAATCAACTTAAAACTGAAGATAAAAGAGCTTTGGTGTAGTTATTTTTAGGATTATTAAGTATCTCATTTGTAGCCCCATCCTCTAAAACTTTACCCTGCTTCATCACAATCACATGATCAGCAAAATAATCTACAATTGAGATATCGTGAGTGATGATGATGTAACTAACGCCTTTTTCACGCTGCAAGCGTAATAATAAATTAAGTATTTGCACTTTAATAGTGGCATCGAGAGCTGAAGTAGGCTCATCACAGATAATTACTTGCGGGTTAACACTAATGGCACGTGCAATCGATAAGCGCTGCAATTGCCCACCTGAAAGCTCATGCGGGTAACGATGCATGAGTTCAGGATCGAGCTCTACTTCTTGCAATAATTCTTTTAAATAAGCGGTATTTGCTTGGCTTGGATTTAACGCTTGCAAGCACTCTAGCAAGGTTTGAGAGATACGCATACGTGGGTTAAAGCTCGAGGTGACATTTTGAAATACAATTTGTACCTTGGCAGCATACGCCTTGCGTGCATAAGTACTAATGGCTTTATTACACATACTTACACTGCCCTCGTGCAAATCTAACTGGCGCATTATGGCTTTGGCTAGTGTGGTTTTACCGGAACCTGACTCACCAACAATGGCAAGGTTTTGCCCTTGTTTGAGGGTGAAGTTGACCTCATCAACGGCTCTGACATAATCAGTGGTACGCTGGAATAAGCCAGTTTTAATTGGGAAATAAACCTTAACCTTATCACCCTTGATCAGCACATCACCAAAGGTTTGGTCTCGACTGCCTTTTGGCAAAGAGACTAAAAGCTTTTTAGAATAAGCTTCGATTGGGTTTTGGAAACATTCGGTTTTATCGCGGTTTTCAATAATATTACCTTGGTGCATCACCGCCACTCTGTCTGCCATCAGTTTCACTACGGATAAATCGTGGGTAATGAGTAATATCGATAATTTTTGATTTTTTCTTAAATCTAGTAATAACTCTAATACTTGTTTTTGCGTGGTGACATCAAGTGCTGTGGTTGGCTCATCAGCAATGAGTAAGTTAGCACCGCCGGCAAGTGCACAGGCTATCATTACTCGTTGCTTTTGCCCGCCAGAGACTTGATGAGGATAACGCGCGTACATTTGAACACTGGTATCCAAATCAACCTGCTCAAAAAGAGTTAAAACACGAGATTTACGCTGTTTTTTGTTTAAATTGGTATGCAAAGCTAATACTTCGTCTACTTGCTCGCCAATGGTCATAATAGGGTTCAAGCTGTTGGTTGGATCTTGAAAAATAAAGGCAATTTCTGAGCCACGAAAATTTTGGATATTTTGCGAATGACTTAAATCGGCGTCTTTATAGGTGATTTTACCGCTCTTTTTAAGATTTTTTGCTAGTAAATCAACTATACTTAAAGCTGTTAAGCTCTTTCCAGAGCCTGATTCACCTACCAAGGCAAAGATTTCACCTTGGTTAATAGTAAAGCTGATATTTTTTACGATTTTTTGTGATTTAGTGAAAATCGATAAATTTTCAACTGATAGTAATGGCTTAAGCATCTTCATCTCCTTTTGGATCAAACACCTGACGTACACGATCAGCAAATAGATTGGCGCTTAGCACCAAAATAAACATAAAGATAAAACTAGAAGCTAGAGGCCACCAGACTACAGGATCAGTAGATAACTCTAGACGTGCAGCGTTAATCATATTGCCCCAGCTCATAGTGGTGGCATCTACACCTACACCCACATATGACAACACCGCTTCAATCAGTACCAAACCTGAGAAATCAAGCACAATGGAGATAAGCACTAAGTGCATGATATTCGGCATAAGATGATTAAACAAAATTTTAATATTACTGATGCCGAATACTTTAGCAGCTTGGACAAATTCTAGCTCTGATAGTTTAAGTGTTTCTGCACGAATTAAACGACACAGACCTGTCCATGAAGTGAGTGCTAGTATCATACAAAGTAACAGTAATTTAAGATCTGAGCGCTCTAGAGCAGAGGCATAATCAGAGGCATGTTCATCCATATATACTTGCAATATTAGCACCAAGGCGGCGATAAGTAGGATGCCTGGAATGGCGTTAATGGTGGTATAGATGTATTGAATCACATCGTCAGTTTTGCCTTTGAAATAGCCTGCCATTAATCCCAAAATAATTGCCGGTGGTAAGGCTAAAAGTGTTGTCAATAAGCCAAACACCATACCAGTACGAATGCTCTTAACAGCTTTGTAAAAGACATCAATACCAGCTTTATCTGTCCCTAAGATGTGATAATTTGGCATGAGTAATACCACCCACACACAGAAAAACATCAAAGTAAAAATAGTGACTAGAACTGAACGGTTGCGCCTGATTTTGACTGAGGTAAATTTTAATAAAACTAAAATAAAGGCAATAAAAATAACGGCTGCATAAAGCAACGCATTGACACTAATGGCTAATAGATTTTTATTGTTGTCACCAGCATTGGTGATTTCATCTGATACTAGGTTTAAGTGCACGCGTCCGCGAAGGCCGTTGTCTAAATATTCTTTTGAAAATTGCTCAAAATTCAGTGGCGTAGAGTAGGTTTTTTCTTCAGCCTCTAATGCAGGTAATAGCACCCTATCCAATACACTATAAGTTGTGGTGTTGTTATCCAGCCTAAAGTGAATGGAGTCTGACAAGCCGATTAAAATATAAAATGTAAATATAATAAAAGCAGATAGCGCTAAAGGTTGGGCAAAGATTTTTTGCCATTTTTGTAATAATAATTCATTACCGCGTATTTTCACCACGGCAACCATACTCAGAGCGAATAACACCCAAAGCAAGAAGTCGGTCCACAGCCAGACAAAAGTCATTTGAACTTCACTCTCGGATCAACCCAAGTGTAGGAGATGTCCGTCAACAATAGGCCAACAATATAGAGAATTGAGCCTAAAAATACCATGGCACGCACAATGGCAAAATCTTGTGAATTAATCGCATCAATGGTGTAGCTACCTAAGCCTGGAATAGAGAAGAAACTTTCCATGATTAAGCTGCCCATAAATAACGATGGAATGATGACAACTACACCGGTCAAAATCGGAATCATAGCATTTTTCAACACATGCTTGAATAACACTTGTTGCTCGCTAAGACCTTTGGCACGGGCTGTATTGACATACGGCTTGTTGATTTCTTCTAGGAAGATCGAGCGATACCATCTGACTCCTGAACCGAGTCCGGCGACCACACCAATCAGTACCGGCAACATGACAAAACGCCAAGACTCAAAGCCACTTTGGTAACCTGAAACAGGGAACCAATGCCACATACCAGCCACTATTTTTTGGCCGATGATGATATAAAAAAGCCCTGATATAGACATTAGCGCCACGGTAAAAATTAAACTCATTCGCTCTAGCTTGGTGCCGAGCAACATCACCATCCACATGGCAAACACGATGTTGGTAATCAGCGCAATAATAAAAGATGGAATGGCCAAGGCTAATGACGGCCACATACGCTGAGCAATGTCTTTGTTGATGTTTCTACCCGAGTCTGAATGACCAAAATCAAGCTGAAACAAAGGAATAGATTTTTGATAAAAAATGGTGTCTGTAAGTATTGCTGAACCCGATTGATTAGTATTAATGAACAAAGGCTTGTTGTAGCCTTTTTCTTCTTTCCAAGTATGAATATCAGCCTGTGTGACGTGCTTAGCACCTAGCTGAATACGCGCCATATCATCCGGCGTATTCACCATAAAAAACAACAGAAATGTAATTAGGTTAACGCCTAATAAAATAGGGATACTGTATAGGGCACGTCTAAGTATGTAAGTCCACATGATTAAAGTATTTTAGCAACAAAAAAGCCAGCATAAAGCTGGCTTTTTTAAGATTAAGTGATTTACTTACTTGGAATTTGTTGCACCAGTATTTGCTGATGTAGGAATAGCTCTGTTATAGCCGTAGTTACCCCACGGACTATTCCTCCAAGAGTTGTTACTCCAAGGATTATTTTGATTACCCCAGGGCATATTGCCAAAATTAGAGTTATTCCAAGGGCCATTATTACCCCATGGACCATTGTTAAAGCCTCTATTACCCCAAGGACCATTGTTAAAGCCTCTATTACCCCAAGGACCATTGTTAAAGCCTCTATTACCCCAAGGACCATTGTTAAAGCCTCTATTACCCCAAGGACCATTGTTGTTAGAATCAAATTCATCCATCATATCATCCATTTCTTCACTAAACCAATCTGGTGTGAACATTGAATATCGGTTGTTGCCAATAAAACCGTTATTATTATTTAAGCCACCCCATGGACCGTTACTACAGCCATTGTTACCCCAAGGGCTGTTATTAGCACCCCAACCTGCCGTTGCGTTTAATGTTAGGGTTAATAGTGAAATTGTGATAATTTTTTTCATCTAACTCTCCTCTGATTTTTATAAAAAGTAAGTTCATTATAAACCAATATTTTTTTATATAGACGAAAAAAAACCAGCAACTAGTGCTGGTTTTTTTTCTAGCAAATTAATTTAAATTATTTTGCTGCTGCCTCAGTCTTAACTGGTGCAGATGTAACTGCTGCAGTTCTGTTCCAAGGGCCATTGTTGTATGAGTTATAACCATAACGATTGTTGTTATTGTTATTAAACTCATCGTCAAACTCGTCAACCATATTGCTCATTTCTTCCATGTACCAACGTGGATCCCAGTAATCGTACGGATTGTATGAAAAAATTCCATTGTCTTGCTGGTAGCCGTTAACGTTGTTGTTAAAGCCGTTGTTCCAAGGCATGTCATTGTTGTTAAAAAATGCGTTAGCACCTAGTGAAAATGCTAATAATATTACTGCGAAAATCTTTTTCATTGTCTTATCTCCATATTTTTAATTGTTAAAGGAGCATATATTATAACATAATAATATTATAAGTCAATACTATAGTTTCAAAATGAGAATCAATTAGAATCCATTTGGATAAGGATTAGAGTGCTCGTTAAACTGATAATTACTAGGGTAAGGGCTTGGTAAATCATAACCACCCATATTACCTGGATTGACAAATGATTGCGCTGCAGGTGTCATAAACATTGGGGTTGGTATACGATTACTCTCTGCCTGGTAAGCTTGATCCGGAGTTGGCATTTGGCTCATGTCAAAATGTGAAGCGTTGATGTTGTAAGGTCGGTTGTTATAAGGATAGCCATAACCTTGATTGCGTTTATTACCAAACATATCGTTATCAGTTACTTTCTCCATCCAATACATGGGCGTCCAAACTGGCCAGTTATTATCTTTATAGTCTGCACCATAATTATTAAAATCTAAAAATGCATGGGCCTGCAAGCTACTGATAAATAAAGTAGTCATTAACAATCTTTTCATAGTTACTTTGTATTGAAATACTGCGTTCATTATAAAGCCGAATTTATGCCCTGTGGGTGCTTGTTAGCTTTGGGTATAATACCCAGCATGTCGACAAAACAGATATTACAATCCCTTTTAGAGCAACGAATCTTAGTACTAGATGGTGCTATGGGCACCATGATTCAAAAGCATAAGCTCAGCGAAGAGCAGTATCGTGGTGAACGCTTTAAAGATTGGCATATTTTGGTACAAGGTAATAATGACCTTTTATCGCTCACTCAGCCAAAAATAATTCAGGATATTCACCGCTCATATCTAGAGGTAGGCGCTGACATTGTTGAAACAAATACCTTTAACGCAACTAAAACTTCTATGTCTGATTACAAGATGGAAGAATTTGCTTATGAAATCAATGTAGAAAGTGCTCGCCTTGCGAAGACTGCTTGTGACGAATTTTCTACCGAAAATAAGCCACGGTTTGTAGCGGGTGTTATTGGCCCGACTTCGCGTACTTGTTCACTCTCACCAGATGTGAATGACCCTGGTTTTAGAAATGTCACCTTTGATGAGTTGGTTGACGTGTATATGGAATCAACTCGTGGTTTGATCGAGGGTGGTTCAGACATCATCTTAATTGAAACTATTTTTGATACGCTAAATGCCAAGGCGGCTATTTTTGCCGTTCAACAAGTCTTCGAAGATGACGGTGTTGAACTTCCAATCATGATCTCAGGTACCATCACAGACGCCTCTGGTCGTACCCTATCTGGGCAAATGACGGAAGCATTTTATAATTCATTGCGTCATGCTAACCCTATCTCTATTGGCCTTAACTGTGCATTAGGCCCTGATTTATTACGCCAATATGTGGCTGAGATGTCTCGCATAGCCAACACCTATGTGTCTGCACACCCAAATGCTGGTTTGCCAAATGAATTTGGTGAATATGATCTAGGTGCCATCACCATGAGTGAGCAAGTAGGTGAATGGGCAAGTTCAGGCTTGGTGAATATTTTGGGTGGTTGTTGTGGTTCTACGCCTGAGCATATTAAGGCGATTGCTGATGCGATTGAGGGTTTAGCACCTAGAAAAATTCCTAATATTAAACCAAAGTGTCGATTATCTGGCCTAGAAGCATTTAATATTGGCGATGAAGCTTTATTTGTAAATATAGGTGAGCGTGCTAATGTCACCGGCTCCGCTAAATTTAAGCGTTTGATTCTCAACGAAGAATTTGAAGAAGCGCTGGATATTTGCCGTGCACAAGTAGAAGAAGGTGCGCAAGTGATTGATATCAATATGGATGAAGGTATGCTCGATGGTAAAGCGGCAATGGTCCGTTTTATGAATCTAATCGCCTCTGAGCCCGATATCTCTAAAGTGCCACTGATGGTGGACTCATCTAAATGGGATATTATTGAAGCCGGCCTTAAATGCACACAAGGCAAAGCAATTGTTAACTCAATCTCACTCAAAGAAGGCAAAGAGAATTTTGTTAAATATGCCAAACTTTGTAAGCGTTATGGTGCGGCGATTATCGTTATGGCGTTTGATGAAGTTGGCCAGGCTGACACGCAAGAGCGCAAGATTGAGATTTGCACAGAGGCTTATAACATCTTGGTTAATGAAGTTGGCTTCCCAGCAGAAGACATTATCTTTGATCCTAATATCTTTGCCATTGCCACTGGTATTGAAGAGCACAATAACTACGGCGTAGACTTTATTGAAGCCACGCGCGAGATAACCAAAAACCTACCTTATGCGAAAATATCAGGTGGTGTATCTAATGTATCGTTCTCATTTAGGGGTAACAACCCGGTACGTGAAGCGATCCACTCAGTATTTTTATACCACGCTGTAAAAGCGGGCATGACTATGGGTATTGTTAACGCTAGTCAGCTGGTGGTTTATGATGATATTGATCCTGAACTTAAAAAAGCAGTAGAAGATGTGGTGCTCAATAGCGATGAAAATGCAGGTGAGCGCCTGGTTGATATCGCTGGAAAATTCTCTGGTACTGGCGAACAAAAAGAAAATCTGAAGGATTTAGAATGGCGCTCGTGGGAAGTAGAAAAACGCTTACAACATGCCCTGATTAAAGGTATTACTAAATTTATTGACGAAGACACTCAAGAGGCATTTGATAAGCTTGGACGCCCTATATTGGTGATTGAAGGTCCGTTGATGGATGGTATGAATGTGGTGGGTGATTTATTTGGTGCTGGCAAAATGTTCTTACCACAAGTAGTTAAATCTGCCCGTGTAATGAAAAAATCAGTGGCTTACTTAGATCCATTCTTAGAAACTGAAAAAGATGATTGCGCATCCACCTCGCAAGGAAAAATTCTAATGGCCACGGTTAAAGGTGACGTACATGATATTGGTAAAAATATTGTTGGCGTGGTGTTATCTTGTAATAATTATGAGATTATTGATCTTGGTGTCATGGTACCAACTGAGACTATTTTAGAAACTGCTAAAAAAGAAAATGTGGATATTATTGGCTTGTCTGGCCTGATCACTCCGTCACTTGATGAGATGGTATTTGTGGCCAAGGAAATGACACGCCAAGGCTTTAGCTTGCCATTAATGATTGGTGGTGCCACAACCTCTAAAGCGCATACAGCCGTTAAGATTGAGCCAGAGTATGACAAAGGTGTGTTTTACGTACAAGACGCCTCCAAAGCAGTGGGTGTCGCCTCTAACTTACTTTCATTAGAGGCCAAGCCAAAACTACTGGCCGAAACTAAAGAAGAGTACGAAGTGGTTAGACAGCGTCGTGCCAACAAAGGCAAGAGTAAGCTTATTTCAATGGACAAGGCTAGAGCCAACAAACCAAAACTCAAATTTGATGCGATTACAACGCCTAATCAACTCGGCATACAAGTATATAAAGACTACGACTTAGCTGAGATTTTTGAATTTATCGACTGGGTACCATTCTTCCGTACTTGGGAGTTGGCCGGAAAATTTCCAGACATCTTGACGGATGAAGTGGTAGGTGAATCAGCTTCAGATCTTTATAAAGATGCTCAAGCCCTATTTAAGAAAGTCATCGACGAGAAATTATTAAGCGCTAACGCAGTTGTGGGCATCTTCCCAGCCAATAGCGTGAATGAAGATATTGAACTTTATGATGAGAGCGGTGATGTACTAATGACACTCAACCAGCTTCGCCAACAGCTGGATAAAAAAGGCAACACACCAAACTTTTGTTTGAGTGATTTCATCGCACCTAAAGACAATGGTGTGACTGATTATATGGGTGCATTTGCAGTAACTGCTGGTATTAACATTGAACCACTAGTAGAGGCTTTCGAAGCTGATCATGACGACTACAACTCAATTATGATCAAAGCTGTGGCTGATCGTTTAGCCGAGGCTTTTGCGGAAATGATGCATTATAAGTTCCGCACTGAAATTTGGGGCTATAGTGATGAAAACTTCAACAACAATGAATTTATTGAAGAAAAATATCGCGGCATTCGCCCAGCCCCTGGCTACCCTGCGTGCCCTGAACACAGTGAAAAAGACAAGTTATGGGAATTACTCGATGTTGAGAAAAATATCGGCATGACACTCACCAGCTCGTATGCAATGTTGCCAACAGCATCCGTCAGTGGCTGGTATTTTTCACATCCTGAATCGCGCTATTTTGGTGTGGCAAAAATCAACCAAGAACAAGTGGAAGATTATGCAAGCAGAAAAGGAATTTCGGTTGATCAAGCAGAAAGACTGCTTTCGCCAAATTTAGAATAATTTAGGCATTTACCTCAACACTGCGTAGTTCTTTGGCTAACTGGTCTAACGAGCTGTTAATAAGCTTAAAAGCACCTTCTGCGCCGTATAACTTAGCAATTTCAAGCGCCTCATTAATCACCACCTTATAAGGTACTTCAATACTATTTTGTAACTCGTACACACCCAAGTAGAGCACGGCATGTTCAACAGAACCTAGTTCATCGGTTTCTCTAGAAATAGTTGGTGCAATTAGATCATCTAATTCAGTTCTATTTCTTAAGATATTAAGAAATAGATTAGAAAAGAATGCTTTGGAAATCTTACCTTCTTTCTGATTGAGAAATTGCTGTTCAATTTGCAAGACCTCACCACCTGATACTAGGTACTGATACAGAGCTTGGACTACACGCTCGCGTGAGCGTTGTTTTGGGGTTTTGAAGGCCATAATCTTAAAACGCCTGGCTGTCAGCTTGCTTCATTAAATAAAGCATTTCAATCATTGCCATAGTGGCTTCCTCACCTTTGTTGCCTTTGTAGCCACCAGCCCTACCAATAGCTTGATCCATGTTTGAGGTGGTTAGCACACCAAAAGCGGTTGGAATTTCATACTGGTAAGAGACATCAGCTATACCACGGGCGCACTCATTACAAACAAAATCAAAGTGCGGAGTTTCGCCATTAATCACAGCACCCAAAGTAACAATGCCGTCGTATAGATTTTCACCGGCTGATTTTTGCCCAGCTAGACGCTTAGCCAATAGCGGGATCTCAAAGGCACCTGGCGCATAAAATACGTTAACGTTGTTTTCATTAATACCGTATTTAGCTAAAGTTTCATGTGTAGCTGCTAACAATTTATCACCAATATCTTGGTAAAAATAACCAACAATAATAGCCACTTTAGCATTTACTAAAAAATCTTGATTGGCATCACGATCAAATTTAAATTCCATCATTTCCCTTATTTTTTGGTATCAACGTATTCAACCACTTCCAAGCCAAAACCTTTAAGACCATGTAGTTTTCTAGGGCTGCCTAAAATTCTCATTTTCTTAACACCTAGATCTGACAAAATCTGCGCACCGACACCGTAAGTTTTAATATCATCGCCACCATTGTCTCGAACTGTAGCGTCAATATTTTGCAGGATAGATTTATCTGTTTGTTTTCTTAATAGTAAGAACACACCGCTGTCTGATTTGGCAATATGTTTTAGCGCTGACTCAACACCAAAACTTGGGCTAGCCTCATGCAATACGTCCTTAAAAGTATCTTCCATATGTACACGCACACAAGTGGTGCCGTCACTAGTAATATCGCCTTTAACTAAGGCTAGATGGGTTTCGTTGTGAATGCTATCAAGGAATGAAACCAATCTAAAGGTTGCATTCTCGGTTTTGAATTCACGCTCATTAATGCGCTCAATGGTTTTTTCATTTTCAACACGATAAGAAATCAAATCTTCAATCGTACCCCATTTAATATTGTGTTTTTTAGCGAAGATTTCTAAATCATCACGACGTGCCATGGTGCCATCTTCATTCAGGATTTCAACAATCACGGAAGCTGGTTCATAGCCCGCTAAACGCGCTAGATCACAACCTGCTTCAGTATGGCCTGCGCGAATTAACACACCGCCTGGCTGTGCCATTAAAGGGAAAATATGACCTGGCTGTACGATATCAGCAGGTGTTGCATTTGGTGCCACTGCATCTAATACGGTTTTGGCTCTGTCTGCAGCTGAAATACCAGTGGTTACACCCTCTACAGCTTCAATTGAAACCGTAAAGTTAGTGCCGTTAGCATCGTTATTTTGCGCCACCATCAGTGGTAAATTAAGTTGCTTACAACGCTCTTGAGTGAGTGTTAAACAAATCAAACCACGACCATGTGTGGCCATAAAATTAATATCTTCTTTAGTGCAAGTAGCTGCAGGAATAATTAGGTCACCTTCATTTTCACGATCTTCATCATCCATAAGGATAATCATCTTGCCTTGCTTATAATCTTTTAAGATTTCTTCAATAGTGGCTTTCATTCAAATCCTTACTTAATTAATCTTTATTTAACAACTGCTCTAAATGCCTAGCAATAATATCAACCTCAAGGTTAATCTTACTACCTACACTCAGTTGCCCTAATGTTGTTGCTGTCAATGTATGAGGAACGATATTCACATCAAACACATTATTCTCAATACTGTTAACCGTTAAGCTTACACCATTCATGGTGATTGAGCCTTTTCTAGCTATGTATTTTACCAAATTCTGTGGCGTGCTAATTTTAAAACGTGTGGAATCACCTTCAGTGTATTTATCGATCACTTCACCCTCTCCGTCTACATGACCACTGACTAGATGGCCGTCAATACCTTGATTAAGTCTCAGGGATTTTTCGAGGTTGATGTCATCACCAACCGATAAATCACCAAAAATAGAGCAATCTAGTGTCTCTTGAGAAAGGTCCGCTTTAAATGTATCAGTACCGATTTCAATCGCAGTTAAACATACGCCATTCACTGCAATGCTATCGCCGATTGCCACAGAGGAAAAATCTAGCTCGCTTGAAGCAAAACTAAACACCGCACCTTTATCGTGAACATCTTTAGTTTTGATTTGACCAATGGCTTGAACAATGCCTGTAAACATAAGAAATGTTGACTATATTAAAGGTTTCTAATTTTACGCTAGTTGTTAGATAAGTAGCTTATCTCTTTGTTTTCAAAGCAATAACAAAAACTAGCCCCTAACAATACGATTACCCATGCCAGGTAAACCCACAGCATTACCAACATAAGTATGGACAATGTGCCGTAAATCAACTCGTACAATGGGAAATATTGAATATAAATAAACATTGCATATTTGATTACTTCTAATAATACCGCCGCAATCAACCCAGCTTGTAAGGCATTAATTAAACGTACTTTTTCTAAAGGTACTGCATAATACAAGCTTGAGAAGCCAAAACAAGATAGGACAAACGGCAGTAGGAAAGGTGCGTATTCAGCTGCCGGTAAACTACTAAACAATTCCGATGCCATCACGTAAGAGCTAAAAAATAAGGATGCACCTAACAAGATAGGGCCTAAAAATAAAATAGCTAAATAAGACAGTAACCCTTTAAACCAATGACGTTGATGTGAATCCTGCCAGATTAAATTAATGCGCTTATCAATATCGTACAACAGTATTATCACTGTAAAGATTAAAAAAGAAAAACTCAGTCCTTTAATTGATTGCGCCTGAACAATAAACTGATGAACATAACCCTTTGCTGCATCATAGTTTTGTGGCAATAGCTGGGCAAACAGGAGCTCCTCTAAGTGTTGTTGAAATTCAGCAAAATATGGTGATAGTGAAAACACGCTCAAAGCCAAAGCTAAACCGGGAACAACAGCAAACAAGGTGTCGAATGACAATATTGCCGCCGCGTCCAAACTTTGGCGTTTGGTAAATATTTTAAATACCGATACAAGAAATCTCATGTATCGATTGTAAACTAACTTTAATATGGTGTATAGTTCAAACTAATACATTTGTATTTCTAGAAAATCCCTTAAATGGTATGTTTTTATTGCAGAATTACAACATACCTTCATTAATAATAAAATTAATTACTGTTTCAACCCCGATAGATTTCTTTAAATTTGTAAAGACGAAAGGTTTCTTTCCCCTCATTTTTTTAGTATCACTTTCCATAACATCTAACGAAGCGCCAACATACGGCGCTAAATCAATTTTATTAATCACTAATAAATCTGAACGAGTGATTCCCGGGCCTCCTTTTCTTGGTATTTTTTCACCTTCTGCTACATCAATCACATAAATAGTAATATCTGCCAATTCTGGACTAAATGTTGCAGATAAATTATCTCCACCACTTTCAATAAAAATAATATCTAGATTGGGGAATTTTTGACATAAATCCTCTATTGCTGCGAGATTCATTGAAGCATCCTCCCTAATTGCAGTATGAGGACAGCCGCCTGTTTCTACACCTATAATCCTATCTTTATCTAAAGCATTACTTGCGGTTAAAAACATTGCATCTTCTTTAGTGTAGATATCATTCGTAACAACTGCAATCTGATAACTATCACGCATAGCTTTACATAATACATCTAACAAAGCAGTTTTTCCTGAGCCAACTGGCCCGCCAACACCTACCCTTAATGGCTGCTGATTATTACCCATTTTCTATATATCCTATGATCTAAAAATTCTTGTATATTGAGTCTCATGCAAACTACTAATTATTGCCAAGGCTGGTTGTGATCTGCCAATATCTTGTTCATCCACCTGGATTGATTGATCAATAATTTCAGGAATTAACTCAATTAACTTATGTAATAACTGTTGCCCTTGCGTTTGCCCGAGTGGAATAATCTTGACAACAGCTGATACTTGATTTTCAAGCCAAGACCAACTATAACCTAACAATAACTCTCTAATGGGTATATTCCAGTGGACACTGATCAATGCAAATCCAGACAAGTGATTGGTATTAATTACTTCTTGATAATCTTCAACTATTGATTCGTCTAAACCTTGTAATACTTTCGTTAACGCCCTCCCTCTATTAACTTCTTCTTGTCTTAATTCACTCGTTTCACGACATGCTAATAGAATCTGATTCCACTTAATAATATCTATTCTATTATTACAAACAAAAGCATCATATAGTTTTATTAATATAGGAAGATCCGTATAAGTTAGGCCATTTAATAATTGCCCACTAAGCCAATCGTGTGCTGTATCCATACTAACAATCCATCCATCTTCTACAGCTTTTTCGATGCCCTGAGAATAAGTAAAGCCTCCTATAGGTAAAGTTGGGCTTGTTAGACTCATTAACCTTAACAAGCTAAGTTGTTCAATGTTCGTGAGAATGTCCATAATCCAAAGAATGAGAATTATAAGCACCTTGTTCTGGCTCAAAAGGTAGCATCTCAGAAATAACTTTTAACCCAAAACTTTGCACCATCCCATCCAGAACATGGTCATGCTTATAATGCACACTATTTGGCTTAATTTGAAGTTCAATATGTCGATTCCCAAGATGGTAACAAACTTGAGCTAGTAACAATGTATCAGTTGTGTAAATTGATGATAATAATTCTGAGGCGGCCACTACTTGGACAATAAAATCACCCTTGGTTGCAATAAGATCGCCATGTTCAAGTATGCTGCCTCTTTGCATAAATATACCCGCATCTTCATTACTGTCTAATTTCACTCTAAGTCGACTCTTTACTCTTTGTTCAAAAGCTAATGTAACTGTGTCATCTATCTTGTCAGATGCTGAAATTTTATTAATAAATTCTTTCATAATTAAAATAAAAAATATCTTTGCGCCAATGCAAGCTCATCTGCTGGTTCACAAGTTAATAATACCCCATCTGCTTTAACTTCATATGTTTGAGGATCAACCTCAATTTTTGGCTGGTAATCATTATGAATCATTGATGATTTTGTAACAGATCTACAATTCTTTACTATTCCTATTAACGATTTAAGAGATAAGCGATCTACAATTCCATCTTCAACACTTGCCTGAGATAAAAAAGTCATTCGAGTATTGAGTCTAGCCATTCCTAATGCCCCAAACATTTTTCTATAATGAACTGGTTGAGGAGTTGGTATTGATGCATTAGGATCTCCCATAGGGGCTGCTACAATCATTCCGCCTTTAATAATAACACCAGGCTTAGCGCCAAAAAATTTAGGCTTCCATAAAACTAAATCAGCCAATTTTCCAACCTCTATAGAACCAACTTCATGAGATATGCCATGTGTAATAGCGGGATTAATTGTATATTTAGCAATATACCTCTTTACTCTAAAATTATCATTATCTGAGATTTCTTCTTCTAATGATCCTCTTTGAATTTTCATTTTATTAGCTGTTTGCCAAGTCCTTGTAATAACCTCTCCAACCCGTCCCATCGCTTGCGAATCTGAAGCAATCATAGAAAATGCACCTAAATCATGTAATATATCTTCTGCTGCAATTGTTTCTCTTCGTATACGTGATTCAGCAAAAGCAACATCTTCAGCTATTGATGGGTCTAGATGATGACAAACCATAAGCATATCTAAATGCTCGTCAACTGTATTAATAGTATATGGTCGTGTTGGGTTGGTAGAAGATGGGAGTATATTACTGTAACCACATGCTTTAATAATATCGGGTGCATGACCACCACCAGCTCCTTCAGTGTGATAAGTATGGATAGACCTTCCTTTGAATGCAGCTATTGTATCTTCAACAAAGCCAGATTCATTTAACGTATCTGTATGAATTGCGACTTGGACATCATATATTTCAGCAACTGATAAACAATTATCAATAGCAGCAGGTGTTGTCCCCCAATCCTCATGAAGTTTTAAACCCATCGCTCCCGCTAATACTTGCTCCTCTAATGGTAAAGGCAAGCTAGCATTTCCCTTTCCCATAAAACCAAGATTCATAGGCAAATCCTCGGCGGCTTCTAACATCCTATGTATATTCCATGGTCCTGGAGTGCATGTTGTTGCATTAGTTCCTGCAGAAGGCCCTGTCCCACCACCTAGCATTGTTGTGATACCAGACATTAAAGCATCCTCGACTTGCTGAGGACAAATAAAATGAATATGTGCGTCAATACCGCCTGCTGTCACAATCTGCCCTTCTGCTGCAATAACTTCAGTACCTGCACCAATTACAATATCAATATTAGGTTGTACATCTGGATTACCAGACTTTCCTATCCCTGCAATACGCCCATCTTTAATGCCAATATCTGCTTTAATAATTCCCCAATAATCAAGAATTAATGCATTTGTAATTACAACATCGACAACATCTTTACTACATAATTGACTTTGACCCATACCATCGCGAATAACCTTTCCGCCTCCAAATTTAACTTCTTCACCATAAGTTGTTAAATCTTTTTCCACTTCAATAAATAATTCAGTATCACCTAGACGAACTTTATCACCTGTAGTGGGGCCATACATCTCAACATAAGCTCTCCTAGATATACTTGTCATACATTCCCCATTACTTTAGCATTAAAACCATAAATAGCTTTATTCCCATCGTACTCAACTAACTCAACTTCACGCTCTTGTCCAGGTTCAAACCTTACCGCCGTTCCAGAAGGAATATTTAATCTAAACCCCTTTGTCTTTTTTCTATCAAATATTAAGGATTGATTTGTTTCAAAAAAATGATAATGTGACCCGACTTGAATTGGCCTATCACCATGATTCGACACTAAAACTCTGACTCGAGTTCGGCCTAAATTAATTTCTATTTCATCCGAAATAGAAATAAGTATTTCGCCTGGAATGAGAACATCATTTAAACATCCTTCAGTTTTTTGAGTAGACTGAACAGGCTGTATTGGGTCATGTACAGTAACTAATTTTGTACCATCAGGAAATGTAGCTTCAACCTGGATGTCAGGAATCATAGATGACACTCCCGGCATAACATCATTATCTGTTAATAATTGTCGACCATAATCCATTAATTCTGCCACACTTCTTCCATCACGAGCACCTTCTAAAATTTCGAATGAAATATAAGCAATAGATTCTGGATAGTTCAATTTAGTACCCCTATCCTTACGCTTCTTTGCCAATAAAGCGGCAGTAAAAATTATTAATTTATCCTTTTCACGCGGTGTTAAATTCATATATACCTCTATAGTTTATGTTGCCCATATTCTTGGCACAGAAGCTTCTCTACCAAATACTAATGGACGAGTTAATTTCCAAATCCTTCTAAAAAGTTCCTGAATTAAATGTGTTTTATTACCAAGACACCTTATTACAATTAAGTCTTCAATTTGAGTTGCTCCACATACATAATGATCGCTATTATGTATATTACTACGAACTAAATCAAGAACCTCCTCATCAGAACTACTAATAACAAAAGTAGCAAAAACCGGATAACCCCTAAGACCTATAGAGCTTTCCAGCTCAGAATTATCAATTTGTAATTTTTCAAGTAATATAGGAGATTCGTCTCTCCATAATTCAAAACTAAAACTTAAACTCCCACTATCAAACAATTCTCCAATTGCAGGTCGACCTAAACAATGAATTTCCCATGCTGCAATCTTGGCATTTCCAAATAATGAAAATTTAGTAGAAAATTTTGATTCCGCCCCAGGAAAAATAATGGTTTCCATTGGCAACCACTCAAGTGAACTGTTATTTTCAATAGAAAAATTTTGACTAATAATAGAATGTCTATTCTCAAGAGTGCGATATACTTTAGTTGCACCAGGCGTGGTAATCAATGCGCAAGAATTAGGATCTGTATTAACTTTAATTAACAACTGATCACCACCAACTACACCTCCTGGCGGATGTAATAAATATAAATGACATAGATCACCTTCAGGATAAAAAGGTCTTTGAATTACTAATGGCCCCACATGTTTTCTTTTCGAGAGAAAAGTTTTTGACTTACTCTTGGAAAACTGTAGCTCTAACTTAGCAATCCAACCTTTATCTATAGGGCCTTCTATAAGTCTCGTCTGTTTTTCAGCAATAAATGTCATTCAATATCTATCTCTTTTGATAATGCAATTACAATAAAAAAAAGGATAAGTATTAGCAATAAAACACCAAAAGCATCCCATGAGCTCCATGGCTCATAGCTATAACCAAGCACATGTTCTGGCGTTACATGTGCAAACACTGTGGTTGTAGAGAAAATCAATGTTGTCACCACATATTTTTTAATTTTCGTAAACATATTTATATCTATCCTCCTATACAGTTAAATATTTCTTAATTATTTCCTTATCTAAATTACTGATTAAACCTGAACAGACGTTAGTACCACGTTCAAGAATAACAAACTTATCTGCAATTCTTCTGGCAATAGGTAGTTTCTGCTCTACTATTATCACGGTCATACCTTTCTCTTGGTTTAATTTTTTAATAATATCACAAATTTCAGAGATTACGTTCGGTTGAATGCCTTCGGTAGGTTCATCTAATATTAATAACTTAGGGTCAATAACTAATGCCCTAGCAATAGCTAACTGTTGCTGTTGTCCACCTGATAAATCACCACCCTTACGATTCAACATATCTTTTAATACAGGAAAAATCTCATAAATAAATTCAGGTATTACTTTAGACTTATCTTTTCTTACTGGTAGTCCAATTCTCAGATTCTCTTCTACAGTTAAAAGCGGAAAGATCCTCTTTCCTTGAGGTACATATCCAATTCCTATTGAAGCTCTACTTTCGGGAGATTGTTTAGAAATATCAATATCTTGATAAATAATAGACCCATTCATTATGGGTAAAAGACCCATAATACTTTCAACTAATGTTGTTTTTCCTGCACCATTACGTCCCATAATCGCAATACAATCACCATCAAGCACATCAAAACTTAAGTCCCATAATGTATGACTTTCCCCATAAAATTGATTCAATTTTTCTACTTTAATCATATAGTTCGCCTAAATACACTTCCACTACTTTGGGATTATCTTGAATACTCTTCATGCTTCCTTCAGCCAAAACACTCCCCTGATGTAACACAGTTACAGGACTTTCAAGTGATTTAACAAAATCCATATCATGCTCAACTACTATAATTGTATGGCTCTTCTTTAAGGACATTAATAACTCAGCAGTTTTATCTATCTCTTGGTGTGTCATACCTGCAGCTGGCTCATCAATCAACAAAAGTTGAGAATTCTGAACTAACAACATACCAATTTCCAGCCATTGCTTTTGACCATGTGAAAGCAATCCAGCACATTCTTTTGCGTTATCTGCAAGATTAATTGTCTCTAATGCTATTTCTATAGTTTCTTTTTGTTGTGAGGTTAATTGAGCAAAAAGTGTTTGAAAAACACCTTTATCACTGTCCAGTGCCAATTCTAAATTCTCAAAAATTGTTAAATTTTCGAAAATTGTAGGCTTCTGAAACTTCCTACCAACTCCAGCCCTTGCAATTTCATCCTCAGAGTGCAACAATAAATTAAAGTTTTGTCCAAGCCATGCGGTGCCTTTATCAGGACGTGTTTTCCCAGTAATAATATCCATCATAGTTGTTTTTCCTGCTCCATTAGGGCCAATAATACAGCGCAACTCATTTTTATTAACGTATAAACTTAAATTATCAAGGGCTTTAAATCCGTCAAAACTAACTGTAATATTTTCCAAATAAAGCACTATATCTTTATGTAAATCAATATTTCTAGTTGGGGATGCCCTTTCAAAAAATAATCTATTCTTTTTCATCTTCTAATGTCCCTAGATTTGTTAAATAGACCTGCAATACCTTTTGGTAAATATATAGTTACTAGAATAAACATTCCACCTAAAACAAACAGCCAAATTTCTGGCATAGCACTAGTAAGTAATGTTTTAGAATAATTAACAAGTACGGCACCAATTACGCCGCCATATAAAGTATATCTACCACCAATGGCTACCCATATAACCATCTCAATTGAGTTAACTGGAGAAAATTCTCCAGGGTTAATAATCCCTACTTGTGGCACATATAATGCCCCCGCTATACCAGCTAAAATTGCTGAAAATATAAAGATAAATAGCTTTACGTATTCAACACGATATCCGATAAATCTCACTCTATCTTCAGAGTCCCTGATAGCGACAGCAACACGACCTAATCTTGAATTGGTAATTGCTTTACTCGATAAATAACCGAAAGCCAATGCAACTGATGATGCGATAAATAGGCCAATTCTAGTAGAATTAAGTTTCAAATCAAAACCTAGAATGTCTTTAAAATCTGTCAAACCATTATTACCACCAAAACCTAGTTCATTTCTAAAGAATGCAAGCATTAAAGCATAAACTAAAGCTTGTGTCATAATAGACAGATAAACTCCAGTCACCCTAGACCTGAATGCTAACCACCCAAAAATAAAAGCTAACAATCCAGGAATTAGGACAACCATAATCATTGCAAACCAAAATTGATCAAATCCATGCCAGAACCATGGCAGTTCTTTCCAATCAAGAAAAACCATAAAATCAGGTAGTATTGGATCCCCATACACTCCCCTCTCTCCAATCTGTCTCATAAGGTACATACCCATAGCATATCCACCTAATGCAAAAAATGCTCCATGCCCCAAACTAAGAATACCCAAATATCCCCACACTAAATCAACCGCAATTGCTAACAATGCGTAAGTTAAATATTTTCCTATAATAGTTACTGTATAGATTGATATATGCAAGGAGTTATCCACAGGGACAGTTAAATGTAGAACAGGTATCAATATACTAACAAACAAAAGAATTGACAGAAAAATCTTACCGCCAGTGTCATGATCTAAAATTTTTGAAAAAAACATATATTAATTCTCTCCAGATCTGCCTTTTTGAGGGAATAAGCCTTTAGGTCTATTTTGAATAAATAGAATAATAAATATTAATATTAATACTTTTGCCAAAACAGCGCCAACTGCTGGTTCCATTAATTTATTCATAATACCTAAACCAAACCCCCCCAATAAGGTTCCCCATAAGTTCCCAACACCTCCAAAAACCACAACCATAAACGAATCAATAATATAAGCTTGACCAAGATTTGGACCAACATTTGTTAATTGGGATAATGCAACGCCAGCGATTCCAGCGATTCCAGAACCTAAACCGAATGTCATTGCATCAACCCAATTTGAACGCACCCCCATGACACGAGCCATATTCCTATCTTGAGAAACCGCTCTTACTTGTAAACCTAATGAAGTTTTTTTAAGAACCATAACGAGAACTAAAAATACAATTAAACAAAAAGCAATAATATAAAGTCTATTCCAAGTTAAGGATAGAATTCCATTTATCTCAAGTGACCCAGACATCCAATCTGGAGTTAGTACAGAGCGATTTAGTGGTGAGAATATTGTGCGTACAGCTTGTTGTAAAACTAAACTCACACCAAAGGTGGCAAGCAATGTCTCTAATGGCCTACCATGAAGATGCCGAATAATCCCTCGCTCTATCAAAACCCCAACCAATCCAGATACAATAAAGGCTGCTGGAATTGCAACTAATACAGATAAACCAATATAGTTTGGCATTAATAATTGGACAACATAAGTAGTATATGCCCCAATCATAATTAATTCTCCATGAGCCATATTAATGACTCCCATGACGCCGAAAGTAATGGATAAACCGATTGCCGCTAGAATTAGAACTGAGCCATAACTCATTCCAAAAAATAAAGTCTCTAATATTTTGAATACATTAGTTTTTGATTCAATAGACTTTAATGATACTGTAGCTGCTAATCTAACTTCTTTATCTGAATCATTACTCGCCAACGTATTAAGTCTAACTTTAACAATAGGCTCTAAATTACCATACAGATATTTAATTGCCTTAATACGTTCAGATGCATGCTTATTATCTAAATTGTAAATATTTATAGCAATAGATATTGAATTCTTCACATCTATATCATGCTCTGTCTTTTCCAATAGCCTTAATATATTAAAGGTGTCTTGATTAATACTACTATAAATATTTTTTACAGATTTCAATCTAACAAGTTTATCTGAATGTGCCAAATCTAATATTGAGAGGTTGGCCTTAATTTTCTTTCTAATTTTATTATTTATACCTATTTTTTTTATTTCTCGTTTAGAAAAAATACCTATATGATTTCCATTTATTAGACTGCTTAATACATATTTTCCATCTTTCTTTAACATCAAAGCAACACTCTTTTGATGTTTAATATAATAGATTTTATTTTTTAATAAGGATTGAAGAACAAACTTAGTTCTAGGGTGTTCGCTATCAATAATTTCTTCAATGACTTGAAATCTTGTTGAGAAATTTTTGGAAATTAATTGATTAAGTGTATTCTGAAAACTGCTTTCATCAGCATAACCACTTAAGGAAAAAAATCCTATAAGTAAAAATAAAATATATTTCATTTTTTTATATATTTTATAAAAAAAAGGTATTAATGTTTATTACACCACAATACCTTTATTATATAAAAATCAGAATTTAATAGTTCTGTCCAGAGCACTTAGCTGTTTTAACATTGTAGTTACCACAACTTAAAGGAGCTCTCCAATCTGCAATTAAATCCTTAGAGCCTGGTAAAAAATCTGACCATGCATCACCAGCTACAAGACCTGAAGTAGACCAAACAATATCAAATTGACCATCTGCTTGAATCTCACCAATCATCACGGGCTTAGTAATATGATGATTAGGCATCATTGCAGATACACCACCTGATAGATTAGGAGTAGTTACACCAATAATGGCTTCTTGTACTGCAGAAGGATCGGTTGTACCTGCTTTCTCCACAGCCTTAACCCACATATTAAAACCAATATAATGAGCTTCCATTGGATCGTTAGTTACCCTTTTATCATCTTTAATAAATGCCTTCCATTTAGCAATAAAATCATCATTTTCTGGTGCGTCTACACTCATGAAGTAGTTCCATGCAGCAAGATGTCCAACCAACGGAGTAGTATCTAAACCAGAAAGCTCCTCTTCACCAACTGAGAATGCTATTACTGGAATATCAGATGCTGACATACCTTGATTACCTAACTCTTTGTAAAAAGGAACATTAGCATCACCATTAATAGTAGAAATTACAGCTGTCTTTTTGCCTGTAGAACCAAATGATTTAATATCAGATACAATAGTTTGCCAATCCGAATGCCCGAAAGGCGTGTAATTAATCATAATATCTGATTCAGCAACTCCCTTAGCTTTTAGATATGCTCTTAAGATCTTATTAGTTGTACGTGGATACACGTAATCTGTTCCTGCCAGAACCCAACGCTTAATACCAATATCATTCATCATATAATCTACAGCTGGTATTGCCTGTTGGTTTGGAGCAGCACCCGTATAAAATACATTCTTAGATGACTCTTCACCTTCATACTGAACTGGATAGAAGAAAACAGCATTTAGCTCTTCTATAACAGGAAGAACAGATTTTCTAGAAACTGACGTCCATGACCCAAAAATTACATCAACTTTATCCACTTCAAGTAATTCTCGTGCCTTTTCAGCAAATAAAGGCCAATTAGATGCAGGATCAACTACAACCGCTTCTAATTTTTTACCCAGTACGCCACCCTTCTTATTTTGATCTTCGATTAGCATCAACATTGTGTCTTTTAATGTTGTCTCACTAATTGCCATCGTGCCTGAAAGAGAGTGAAGTACTCCCACTTTGATAGTGTCTGCTGCAAATGCAGTGACATTTAAAGTAATGGCCAAACTAGCAGCCAATACCATCTTAACTTTATTTTTATACGATCTCATAATAATCCTCCCAAGAATATATATTTAAGATATAAATAATTCAGCAAAATAGCTAAATTATTAACAGCACTCTTTATTAATTCGCATACAATTTATAAAAATTAACAGGCGACTTTACCTATAAAGAGAAGTACAGAATACTTTATCTGATATATATACTCATTCCTACATTGGAAGATTATATTAATTCATCTATTCATCATTAAATAGAGATTGGGCGTAGTGTTACCACATTTTTTTAAAAAAGTCAAGTTTTTACGGAAAATAAACGTGCCCATAAGAAAATTATTGTTAAATGAATAAGTGCTTGATATGAGTGAAATTTTATATCGATAATGATTGTTTGCATTCTTTAAGAATAATGGATAAGACATTATCTTTGAGACTTTAAATAGTCCTCATAATTGCCAGAATAGTAATGCATGCCATCTTCTTTAAGTTCCACCACTTTAGTAGATAATGAAGAGACAAATTCTCTATCGTGACTAACAAAAATCAAGGTACCTTCATAGTTATCAAGTGCCAGGTTAAGCGCTTCGATTGATTCCATATCCAAGTGGTTAGTTGGTTCATCCATTACCAATACATTTGGCTTTTGTAGCATTAACTTTCCGAATAACATTCTGCCCTTTTCACCACCAGAAAGTGATTTAACACTCTTGGTGATGTCATTCTTACCAAATAGCATCTTGCCAAGAACACTACGCATTGCTTGAATATCGTCTTTCTCGCTCTTGAATTGGCTCATCCAATCCAGTACGGTCATATCCTCTTCAAAATCAGCAGTATGATCCTGTGCGTAATAACCAATATTAATATTTTCACTCCACTTAACCTTGCCCTTGTCAGCCTCAAGTTCGCCAACTAAGGTACGCAATAAAGTAGTTTTACCAATACCATTTTGACCAATAATAGCAACACGCTCACCAACCTCAAACAAGAACTCAATATCTTTAAGTACGTGAAGATCATCAAAACTTTTGTTAAGGCCTGCAACTTCCAATACGTTTCTGTGGAGTTTGTTTTCTTGATTAAAGAAAATGTACGGACTCACTCTTGATGAAGGCTTAATATCATAAAGTTCAATTTTTTCAAGTTGTTTTTGACGTGATGTTGCTTGCTTAGCTTTAGAAGCATTTGAAGAAAAACGAGAAACAAAATGCTTAAGCTCTTTAATCTTAGCTTCTTTCTTGGCGTTATCCGTTTGCATTTTTTCTTGAATAGCAGTTGCAGCAATCATAAATTGATCGTAATTACCTGGGAAAGTATTAAGCGCACCATAGTCCAAATCAGACATATGGGTACAAACACCATTTAAGAAGTGTCTATCGTGAGAGATGATGACCATAGTCGCTTTACGTTCATTCAACACCCCTTCCAACCAACGGATTGAGTTGATATCCAAGTTGTTGGTTGGCTCATCTAATAACAATATTTCAGGATCAGAGAACAATGCTTGAGCAAGCAAAATACGTAGCTTCCAACCAGGAGCAATCTCACTCATTAAGCCGTAATGTTGCTCCTCAGGAATATCTAAGCCTAACAGTAATTCACTGGCAGAAGATTCGGCCATATAGCCATCCATCTCGGCAAACTCCATTTCTAATTCTCCGACCTTAATACCATCTTCATCGCTCATTTCTGGCAAAGCATAAATACGGTCTCTTTCTTTTTTTACTTCCCAAAGTTTTTCGTGACCCATGATGACTGTATCAACAACACGGAATTCCTCATAAGCAAATTGATCCTGGCGCAAAATACCAAGTCTCTCACCATCACTGATACTTACCGTACCATTAGAGGGTGTTAACTCGCCAGTTAAGATTTTCATGAAAGTTGATTTACCACAACCATTGGCACCGATCAAGCCATAGCGATTACCACCTTGAAATTTGATAGAAATATTTTCAAATAAAGGTTTTTCACCAAATTGCATGGTGATATTAGCAGTAGAGATCATAATAGCTGGACAAATTTATAAAAAGCAACATTATCCCCTAATAGCGACAAAAGCTCAACTAGTAGTATCTGTATTTAGGGTATAAAATACTTACCTATTAGCAATCAACATCTAAGCATTTATGTTTGAACAAACTGGACAATATCCCGATAAAAACCTATTAATTGCCATTTTAGTGCTAATTACATTTGGCTGGATCCTGTCTTTTTCTGCTTCTTTAGGGCATTTTAATAACTACTCATTTGCCGCCAAGCAAGGTTTTTTTATTTTACTTGGGCTGGGCGCTGGTTTTTTTGTTTTAAAAATACCTATTTCATTTTTAAAAAAATACTCCCCCATATTTTTTGTAATTACCTTGATTCTGCTTGCTATGGTATTTTTACCTGAGCCTATTGGTCATGCAGTTAAAGGCTCAACACGTTGGATCAACCTAGGAATGTTTAATTTTCAACCTTCTGAAATGATGAAACTGGTGATGATTTTATTTATGGCTGGTTTTTTAATAAGGCAAGAAAATGACCTAAAAAAACCCTGGACAGGCCTTGTAAAGACTTTGGTTATCGTCTCTCTAGCGGATATTAGATCGGAAGAGCACACGTCTGAACTCCAGTCACAAGCCTATCTCGTATGCCGTCTTCTGCTTGAAAAAAAAAACAACCCAACCATAACAACAGTCATTACTCAGAGTACCTCGTCGTACCACGAACACCGCCTGTACATACAGAGGAGTACTAGGACCACAGCAGGTGACATCGA
>CALCCK010000006.1 GCA_937899995.1 uncultured Gammaproteobacteria bacterium | reverse complement strand
ATGAAAAAATTAACACAAGTAGTAGCAATCGCTACCGTAGTTGCAGCAACTTCTGCATCTGCGTTTATGCATAGTAATAACAGCGGCTGGGGTAATAATAACAGCGGTTGGGGTAATAATAACTGGGGTCCAATCAGTGGTGGTAACAACTGGGGTCCTTTTGATGGCGGTTCTAACATGGGTCCTTTTGATGGCGGTTCTAACTGGGGTCCTTTCTCAGGTGGTAATAACATGGGTCCTTTTGGCGGTGGTTCTAATGCTGGTCCATTTACAGGCGCTCAAAACTGGGGTCCTTTCAAAGGTGGTAACAACTGGATGAATAATACTGATTTCGGTTTAAACTTTGATACTAAAAACACAACTGATACTAACGCTTCTGGTGCTGCTGATGGTACTGCTTCTGGTGTTGCTGATGCTAACGCTAAAGGTGTTGCTGATGCTTATGCTAAAGGTCAGGCTGATGCTTTCGCTAAAGGTCAAGCTGATGCTTATGCTAAAGGCTACGCAGATGCAATGGGTGCCGTTGCTGCAGATAGCAGAAATCGTTACTATGGTAACGCACCAGCACCAGCTGCTGCTTCAAGATAATTAATTTTTAAAAATTAGTTAATAAAAAGAGGTGCACAAGCGCCTCTTTTTTTTGTCTGTTAAAAATATATTATAAATTCATAATATAATTAATGTATAATATCCACACAAGCAATTTTTTATTTTGGGGAATATAAAATGAAAAAAATGACAAAATTTATACTTACGATCAGCTTATTAACTTCTAGCATTGCTAATGCAGCACCATGGATGCCGTGGGATAACAATAGCAATAATAATGGTAGTGATAATTTAATGGAATCTTGGATGCCATGGGGTGGTAATTCAAACTCTAATTTCAATCCTTTCTCTGGCGGTAATAATTTTGGGCCGTTTAATTCAGGCTCTAACTGGGGTCCTTTCAACTCAGGATCAGATTTCGGCCCAATGGATGGCATGACTAACTGGGGGCCAATGGATTCAGATGTTAACTGGGGCCCAATGAGCACAGTTAATAATTGGGTGAATGATACTGATGTAAGTCTTTATTTTAAAACCAACAATAAAACTAAAGGTACTGGCTATGCAAGAGCAGATGGTAAGTATGCTGGTGAGTTACAAAATCGCATGTCTGGTCAAGGTAAAAGCCATGCAGCAGGCAATGCTGATCAATACTATAAAGGTCAAATTGATAATTATGGTAAATCACGAGGCCAGGGTCGTTTTGAAGGTTATGGCAGACAAGGCTACCTAGGCTACACTCCAGCTAAAGGTAACAATTTCCCTGCGCCAGCTTACTAGTTAAATAAAACACTAAATATCTGATTTTTAGATTGACTCAAATCTAGATTCCGATATAATTTCAGCATTATTCCTCGATAGCTCAGCTGGTAGAGCAACGGACTGTTAATCCGTTTGTCGGTGGTTCGAGCCCACCTCGAGGAGCCAAACTCTTAAAAGCCTGCAGTGATGCGGGTTTTTTAATGTCTGTTCAATTATTAGAGATGATTTTTAAGGGGTAAAAATTATTTTGTACTCAAATTTGTACTCAAAAAATCCTGATTTATTTACCCAAACAGTCACAAGTCGGGGCAGGGGGGCATAAATAGGGAATAAGGTTTTGGAGAGTAACTTTTTACAAAAAATCGCAACTAAGATAACTCAATTAATAGTGCATCCATACTAGTTTTAGCATCACCAAATAGCATTCGAGTATTTTCTTTAGTAAATAACGGGTTCTCAATACCCGAATAACCAGTTGACATTCCACGCTTAAGTACAATCGTTGTTTTACTATGCCAAACTTCAAGTACTGGCATACCTGCAATAGGACTATCAGGGTCATCCAATGCGGCAGGATTCACTGTATCATTGGCGCCAATGACAATAGTGACATCAATATTTGCAAAATCATCATTTATCTCTTCCATTTCAAATACAGCATCATAGGGGATCTTTGCTTCTGCTAATAAGACATTCATATGACCTGGCATACGACCTGCAACTGGATGAATGCCAAAACGGACATTTACTCCTCTACTCATCAATAGCTGGGTAATACCAGATACTGCATGTTGCGCATGTGCTACTGCCATACCATAACCCGGAACAATCATTACTTTTTTTGCTTGTTGTAATAATGCTGCAGCAGTAGTGATATCTATACTAATAACTTCCCCGTCATTATTTAAAACACTACTTTTAGATATTTTTTTAGTGCCAAATCCACCTGTAATGACACTAATAAAGTTTCGATTCATTGCATTGCAAATAATATAACTTAAAATTGCACCACTACTACCCACTAAAGCTCCAACAATAATTAATAAGTCATTGGATAGCATAAACCCAGTTGCAGCAGCAGCCCAACCAGAATAACTATTTAACATTGAGATTACGATTGGCATATCGGCACCACCAATTGCGATCACCATATGTATACCGTAAATTATTCCTATAGCGGTCATAATGTAAAGCGCTATATAGGCTGCTTCTGGTGATGCTGGGGCTACAAACAGCCATCCTAAAATCAAGGTAGCCGTAAACAAAAGCAAATTTAGAGCATGACGACCTGGCAACAACAAGGGCTTACCATCAAGTATGGCACTGAGTTTACCAAAAGCAATAATAGAGCCTGAAAAAGTCAAAGCACCAATATAAATGCTTAAATAAACTTCTATATCATGAATGGTTTTTTCATTACCACTAAAGTGAATACTGGTATCCATATAATTACTGTATCCAATCAATATAGCTGCCAAACCAACCGAGCTATGTAATATTGCTACAAGCTGAGGCATTTGCACCATTTGCACGCGTGCAGCAACGCTCAAGCCTAGCAACGAACCAATCGCCATGGTTATTACAATCATTAAATAATTGGTGACTGAACTGTTTAATACTGTTGCTGCAACTGCGAGTAGCATTCCTGTAATACCATACAATATTCCTTTGCGTGCACTTTCATGACTGCTTAGCCCGTCTAAGGCAAGAATAAAGAGGATGGCCGCACCAAGATAAGTCGCGGTAATAAGATTTTCAGGCATAAAATATCCTTAAATTATTTCGTAAACATCTTGAGCATACGATGAGTGACAGAAAAACCGCCAACAATATTAATACTCGCAATCAAAATAGCAAAACTAGACAACCACATAATAGTATTTATCGATGACGACACTTGAAGTAAAGCACCTAAAATAATAATACTACTAATGGCATTGGTTATACTCATTAAAGGAGTATGAAGCGAAGCTGACACATTCCAAATCACCATATAACCCACAAAACAAGCTAGTATGAATACACTAAAGTGTGCCATAAAAGAAGCTGGAGCAATCAAACCTAACCCCCATAAAATACATCCACCGAGTGCAGCAAGTGTAATGTCTCGGATGAATCTATTTAAGGCCGACTCTTCCTTATCTGCCATTGGAATAATTTCCATATTTTTTGGCTGACTTTTAGTGACTACTTTAGCAGGTGCAGGAGCAATAGGTGGTGACCAGGTGATGACACCGTCCTTCACTACAGTAGTTGCGCGAATCACCTCGTTTTCCATATTAATTATAATTTGACCATTTTTATCTGGCACTAACTCGGCTAATAAATGGAATATATTTGATGCATAAAGCTGACTCGATTGTGCGGCTAATCGACTGGGTAGATTGCAGTATCCTATGATGGTTACACCATGTTGTATCACTATTTCATGTGCTTCTGTGAGTGCGCAATTTCCACCCTGTTCTGCCGCCAAATCTACAATAACACTACCTTGTTTCATGGACTTTACCATATCAGCTGTAATTAATAAAGGCGCAGGTTTTCCGGGAATTAGTGCAGTAGTAATAATAATATCAACATCTTTTGCTTGTTCAGCAAACAAGGCCATTTCTGCATCGATAAATTCTTTACTCATGGTTTTTGCATAACCACCTGCACCACTAGAGTCTTCTGAAAAATCGAGTTCTAGAAATTCTGCATCTAAACTCAATATTTGATCCTTTACTTCAAGCCTTGTATCGAAAGCACGAACAATCGCACCCAAGGATTTTGCTGTGCCTATAGCAGATAATCCTGCAACACCAGCACCAATCACCATCACTTTGGCAGGTTTAATTCTTCCTGCCGCTGTAATTTGACCGGTAAAAAAACGTCCAAAAGTATTGGCTGCTTCGATGACTGCTCTATAACCAGCAATATTAGCCATTGAGCTTAGGGCGTCCATTTTTTGTGCACGTGAAATACGAGGAACTGCATCCATTGCCAATACAGTAATTTTTTGATCTGCTAATCTTTGTAATAGCACCTCATTTTGTGCAGGCCAAATAAAACTAATTAATATTGTTCCTGCCTTCATTGCTGAAATTTCATCAAAGCCGTTGTTTGCTTCTAATATTGGTGCACGAACTTTTAATACTATATCTGCATCAATAAAAAGTAAATTAGCATCATCTACAATTTTTGCGCCAACTGACTGGTATTCAATATCAGTAAAGCTTGCTGCAACACCCGCATTCGTTTCAATTGACACGTCAAAACCTAAGTCAATTAATTGAGTGACAATAGAAGGGGACGTAGCAACTCGTTTTTCACCAGGATACCGTTCTTTTGGAATTATAATTTTCATATCCTTACCTTTTTTGATTAATCCAGATAATGCTTGTCTAAGAAAATATATATAACATTGCTATGTAGATATTACATCTAATTCGGTATCAGAAGTATGTTTTTATAGGGTTCTATATAGAGTACAGTCAAAGACTATGAATAAAGTTATGCAGTATTTGCCTCTTATCTCTAAAGCTAAATTCATTTTTTATGTCTGATTGTAAAATATCGAGGGACCTACGTTCGAGTATTTTTAACTATTCCATTGCATTTTCGATTTTTAGCTTTGTGATAATTAAATGTTGAGACTCTTTAATTATACGATTATTAAACTATCGATCTGTTACTGTATAATTTAACATCATGTTGTTACCACCTAAAAATCTCAATTCTTACCCAAAATTTTGGCCTCATAAAAAAGGACTTGTTCCTGCGCCATTGCTACCTATGTCTCGTAAAGAAATGGACGAGTTGGAGTGGGACTGTTGCGATATTATTATCATTACAGGGGATGCCTATGTAGACCACTCTAGTTTTGGTATGGCAATTATTGGCCGGTTGTTAGAGTCTCAAGGGTTTCGTGTGGGAATTATTTCTCAGCCTGATTGGCATTCTGCGGATGCCTTTCGTCAGTTAGGAAAACCTGGTTTATTCTTTGCTGTTGCATCAGGCAATATGGATTCTATGGTGAATCATTACACGGCTGAGAAAAGACCACGTTCTGATGATGCTTATACTGCAGGCGCTATGGCGGGAAAGCGCCCTGATCGCGCGACTACTGTTTATACACAGCGTGCCAAGGAGGCCTACAAAGGCATTCCTGTTATTATTGGTGGTATTGAAGCCAGCTTAAGGCGTATTGCGCAATATGATCACTGGTCGCAAACTATTCGCCGCTCTATTTTGCCTGACTCCAAAGCAGATTTACTGCTTTTTGGCAATGCTGAGCGCGCTGTCGTTGAGGTTGCGCATCGGGTTGCAGCGGGTGAAGATATTAAGCAAATCACCGATATTCGTGGTACGGCTTTTATGCGCCAAGGAATTCCTGAAGGCTGGACGCTTTTAGATTCAAGTGAAATTGATGCCGATAAGAGTTTGGTCCATCCACAAACGGATCCTTATGCAGACACGTCTGCCAAGGATAAGCAGGGTTGTGGCGATAAGAATAACCAGACTAAGACTAGTAAAATTGATCCCAATCAGGGGGCAGTTCAGGTTATCGATTTTGACCATCGCACTAAAGGGTTAAAACGAGAAAGTACGGTTATCCGCCTGCCTTCTTTTGAACAGGTGGTAAAAGATCGCTATTTATATGCGCATACATCACGTGTCTTTCATCTAGAAACAAATCCGGGCAATGCACGCGCCTTAGTGCAGCGTCATGGTGAGCGCGATGTCTGGTTAAATCCGCCGCCGATCCCTTTGTCAATGGAGGAATTTGATAGCGTATTTGAATTGCCTTATACACGTAAACCGCATCCTGCTTACGGCAAGCTGAAAATTCCTGCCTTTGACATGATTCGTTTTTCAATTAATATTATGCGCGGCTGTTTTGGTGGCTGTACTTTTTGCTCTATTACTGAGCATGAAGGGCGCATTATTCAAAGCCGTTCTGAAGACTCTGTGATTCGTGAGATTGAAACCATCCGCGATACAGATGAAGATTTTAAAGGCAATATTTCTGACCTTGGCGGTCCAACGGCTAATATGTATCGCCTGCAATGCAAAGACCCTAAAATAGAAACCGCTTGTCGCCGACTTTCTTGTGTCTATCCTGGTATTTGCCCAAATCTAGGAACAGACCATAAGCCACTAACTAAATTGTACCGACGTGCGCGCAATCTAAAAGGTATTAAGCATATTTTTATTGCTTCAGGCTTGCGCTATGACTTGGCTGTACGGGATCCGGAATACATTAAAGAATTGGTTACCCATCATGTGGGTGGACGTTTAAAAATTGCACCCGAACATACTGAAGAAGATACTTTGTCAAAAATGATGAAGCCAGGTATTGGCTCTTATCATCAATTTAAAAAACTGTTTGATCGTTATTCTAAGCAGGCAGGCAAAGAGCAATATTTAATCCCTTATTTTATTTCCTCTCACCCAGGAACTAGTGATGAGGACATGCTAAATCTAGCGCTTTGGTTAAAACAAAATCACTTCAAGCCTGATCAAGTGCAAGCCTTCATCCCGACACCGTTAGCAATTGCCTCTGCTATGTACCACACTGAATTAAATCCACTGAAGAAAATTACTCGACAATCAGAAGCGGTAAAAACCCCGCGTAGTGGACAACAACGCAAATTACATAAAGCCTTTTTACGCTACCATGATCCTAAAAACTGGGATGTATTGCGAAAGGCGTTAAAACAAATGGGGCGTAGTGATTTAATAGGCAATGGAGAGGAGTGTTTAGTGCCTTACTTTAGAGCAGGCAATACACCAAAATTACAACGTTCACAAAAAAATAATAATGACTTTCATCACCGTATTTCTGTAAAAAAGTCTAAAAAAATTAAAGGCAGGCGATGAACCTCTTCCAATAAACTGGATATCATACTATCCATTAAAGTAGCGTGATTTAGGATTTTTTTATTGCTCAAAAAGAGCTTTATTATTAATAAAAATATCTATAATAGCAACTACTCAGCGCTGAGGGCGAGAGTGAAAGAAGCGTCTTATGCTTTAGCTTTAAAGCACAACTTAGTGTTGAGACTACTTTAAGCGTTAGCAAGCCTCGTAACGGCTTGTTTGATGTTATCCATACTCGTGGCAAATGAGAAACGTACATAACCAGGCGCACCAAAAGCAGAGCCTGGCACTAAGGCAATATTAAGTTTTTCTAAGCAATAAGTGGAAAACTCAACATCGTCTTTGAGTCCTAAACGTTTAATCAGACCTTCAACTCTTGGGAAGGAATAAAACGCACCTTGTGATCTTGGGCATTCAACACCATCAATGGCATTTAATGCATTAACGATATATTCATGACGTTCTTCGAACGCAGTCACCATGGTGCCAATAATACTCTGATCGCCATTTAATGCTTCTAATGCTGCTGCTTGGGCGATAGAACAAGGGTTGGAGGTTGATTGTCCTTGAATTTTTTTCATGGCTTTGATGATGATTTCTGGACCTGCGCCATAGCCAATACGCCAGCCTGTCATTGCATAACCTTTGGAAACACCATTAAGGATGATAGTGCGACCTTTAAGTGAAGTATCAGCCATAACAATGTTAATAAAGTCATCATTTCCCCAGCGGATATGCTCGTAGATATCATCGGTGATAATCAAAACATGAGGATGATTTTTTAGTACATTGGCCAGCGCTAGTAATTCGTCTTTTGTGTAAACAGCACCAGTTGGGTTGGATGGGCTATTCATGACAAACAACTTGGTGTTGTTATTAATACTGGACTCTAGTTGCTCTGGGGTGATTTTAAAATCTTGTTCTAGTCCGGTTTCTACAATCACCGGTGTGGCAGCAGCCAAAATCACCATGTCAGGGTAACTGACCCAGTAGGGCGCTGGAATAATCACCTCATCACCATCGTCTAGTATTGCCTGGCAGAGGTTGTAAAATACCTGCTTACCGCCAGATGAAACCATGACTTCGGTAGTAGAGTAGTCCAGATCATTCTCACGTTTAAATTTATCGATAATGGCATTTTTAAGATCTGGCGTACCATCAACGGCAGTGTAACGCGTTTGCCCGTTTTTAATGGCATCAATGCCTGCTTGTTGGATATTTACTGGTGTATCAAAGTCAGGCTCACCTGATCCCATTGGTACAATTTGAATGCCCTGAGCTTTGAGTTCATTGGCTTTTGCATTAACAGCAAGTGTGGCTGAAGGTTTTACTTTTCTAACCCGAACCGAAAGAATTGTCATTGTCTTTTAAATTGTTTAAAATCGAAGGTTTTATGTTAATGAAAAATCACACGTAGTGGGTAAAAAATTTCAACTAGAATCACAATTTTCTCCATCTGGAGATCAACCAAAAGCTATTAAGACTTTAGTGGATGGTGTGAATGCGGGCGAGAAGTTTCAAACACTGCTTGGTGTGACAGGATCGGGTAAGACGTTTACCTTGGCCAATGTGATTAAACAGACCAAGCGTGCCAGTTTGATTATGGCGCCTAACAAGACATTAGCAGCGCAACTGTACAGTGAGATGAAAGAATTCTTCCCTAATAACGCGGTGGAATATTTTGTATCGTATTATGATTATTACCAGCCAGAAGCCTATGTGCCGGCGAGTGATACTTATATTGAAAAAGATTCCTCGATTAACGAGCAGATTGAACAAATGCGGCTATCTGCTACCAAGGCTTTGTTAGAACGAGATGACGTTATTATTATTGCCAGTGTTTCGGCGATTTATGGTTTAGGTGACCCAGACAGTTACATGAAAATGCTATTGCATTTAAGTGTAGGTGAGGTGACCAATCAGCGAGAAATACTCTCGCGCTTATCACAAATGCAATATACACGTAATGATGTCACCTTGATGCGAGGGCATTTTAGAGTCAAGGGTGAGGTGATTGATATCTTCCCGGCGGATTCTGAAGAGCAGGCCATCCGTATTGAAATGTTTGACGATGAGATTGAAGCGATTTATTGGTTTGACCCTTTAACGGGTGAAAAGATTAAATCTTTACAACGTATTACTATTTACCCGAAAACGCACTATGTTACTCCCAAGTCTAAAATCCTTAATACCTTAGACGATATCAAGGCTGAGCTTAAAGTGCGACGTAAAGAATTGTTATCAATGAATAAATTGGTAGAAGAGCAGCGTTTAACTCAGCGTGTACAAATGGATATTGAGATGATGCGTGAGCTGGGCTATTGTAATGGCATTGAAAATTATTCACGTTATTTGTCTGGCAGAAAGCCTGGTGAAGCACCACCAACTTTGATGGATTATCTGCCTGCTAATGCATTGGTTATTCTGGATGAGTCACATGTAACGGTTAGCCAAATTGGTGGCATGTATAAGGGTGATCGAGCACGTAAAACTACGTTGGTTGAGTATGGATTTCGTTTACCCAGTGCGTTAGATAATCGACCATTGAAATTTAAAGAATTTGAAGAGCGTGCACACCAATGTATTTTGGTGTCAGCCACACCGGCAGCTTATGAGTTAGAGGTGTCTAATGTGATTGCTGAGCAGGTGGTTAGACCAACTGGGCTGCTCGACCCTGAAATTGATGTACGTCCTGTAGATACTCAAGTGGATGATCTACTTAGTGAAATTCACAAGTGTGTTGAAGTGGGTGAGCGTGTATTAGTTACCACTTTAACTAAGCGCATGTCTGAGCAATTGAGTGATTATCTGAATGATCATGGTGTTAAAGTACGCTACTTACATTCTGATATTGATACGGTTGAGCGTGTAGAAATTATTCGTGATTTACGCCTTGGTGTATTTGATGTGCTGGTCGGTATTAACTTGCTTCGAGAAGGCCTAGATATTCCTGAGGTGTCTTTGGTGGCGATTTTAGATGCAGACAAAGAAGGTTTTCTCCGTTCTGAACGCTCACTAATTCAAACCATGGGACGAGCTGCGCGTAATGTGAATGGTAGGGCGATTTTGTATGCAGATCGAATCACAGGTTCAATGGAGCGTGCTATGAATGAAACCAATAGACGCCGAGAAAAACAAGAAGCTTATAATAAAAAGCACAACATTACACCGAAGGGTGTGGTCAAACCGATTATTAATATTCTAGATACGGATATTACCAGTCAAGAAAATGATGATAATATGGTGAATGAAAATATTCAAAGGCAGCTTTCTCCAGTGCAATTAGCCAAAGAGATTAAAGCACTAGAAAAACAAATGTATGCTTTTGCAGAAGAATTAAAATTTGAGAAAGCAGCGGATGTGCGCAACCAAATTAAACAACTCAAAGATGGTCAATTTAAACATTAACGAAATATTCTACTCACTGCAAGGAGAAGCGCGTGAAGTAGGCTTGCCAACGGTTTTTATACGTTTAACTGGCTGCCCGCTACGTTGCACCTATTGTGATACTGAATATGCCTTTAAAGGCAATAATATGCTCAGTATTGATGAGATATTGGCTGAGGTTAAAAAATACAATACACACTATGTCTGCGTCACTGGTGGTGAGCCGCTCGCTCAAATTGATTGCCATGTTTTATTAGATGCGCTGATTAAGGATGATTATCAAGTGTCATTAGAAACCAGTGGTAGTATTGATATTGGTGCTGTCAATCCGGGTGTGTCAATTGTGATGGATATTAAAACCCCATCATCAAATGAATCCAAGCACAACAAATATGACAATATTGCTAAGCTCAAGCTTAAGGATCAACTGAAGTTTGTGATTGGTTCTAAAAAAGATTTTGATTGGAGTGTTGAGACAATGAATCAATATCCAGCGGAAGCCGGCGTACTGTTCTCACCGGTGTTTGAAGCAGTTACTCCCACACAATTGGCTGACTGGATTTTAGACAAACAACTGAATGTGCGCATGCAAATGCAAATGCATAAATTACTCTGGGGCGACGAGCCCGGCAGATAATTAATTAATGGTTATCTTTTGTACTTTTGGCTTTGGTTTGTCTAATTTTGGAATAGACACCGTTAATACACCATCTTTAAAGTTTGCACTGATATTGTCTTTGTCTCCATCACGCGGGATAGACATTGTATGAGAAAAATTAGTTGATGATTTAGTATTTTGATTATTTGATGTTCTTTCACTATTACGCGAACCTTTAATAACCAACGTATTTTGATGAGTTGAAATATCGATATCCTTTTTACTTAGGCCTGAAAGCCTTACTTCCACCACGTAGCTGTTACTGTCTTTATCAAAGTATTGTTTAGATTGGGAGTTAAAGCGATTCATTTCATAATCCAATCGTTGGAATTGTTGATCAAAATCATGCCAGAAGCCATTATTAAATCCTTGATTGAAAAAACCTGATTGAAAAGGCCCGTGAGCATTCACTAAGGCTGATGCCAAAAGTACAGCGATTGGTAGGATCTTATTCATATGCTATCTCCAATATTTATCAATATAGTTATATTGTACAAATATTAGGATAGATTTTCAAGCTGTATTAGGCGAGCTTGTCATCCGCTACATGATAAGTTGGATCTTCTAATACATTAACCTCAACCAAGCCTTTAGCTGTTTTTAGAAGTAGTCGGCACTCACCACTGAGGTGTTGTAAATGTAGTGTTTTTCCTACTCTTTTATAGCGTACAGCCAGTTTATCAATAGCTTGAATGGCTGAGTGGTCTAGCACTCTAGAGTTGCCAAAATCAATATAAACGTCATTAGTGTCTTCTGTAGGGTTGAATAACTCTTGAAAACGATCTTTAGAGGCAAAGAATAAGGTGCCATGGATTTCATAGACATTGTTGCCTTGTTCGTTTTGAGTTTGTTTAACAAAAATCTTGCTGGCTGATTCCCAAGCAAAAGATAAGGCTGATAGAATTACACCAACAATCACTGCCAGGGCTAAGTTGTCAGTTAGTACGGTGATTACAGCAACAGAAATACCAGTAATAATGTCCAAGGTTGGCACCTTGCCAAACAAACGCACGGTACACCATTCAAAGGTGCCAATAACTACCATGAACATCACACCCACTAATACGGCTATTGGAATCATTTCAATGTATTCGGATAAAAATAGAATGAATAATAACAAGGTAACAGAAGCGACAATGCCGGATAAGCGGCCACGACCACCAGACTTGATATTAATAATGCTTTGACCCACCATGGCACAACCACCCATACCACCAAACAGACCGGTTACCGTATTAGCTATACCTTGGCCGATACATTCTTGATTAGGCTTGCCTGTAGTCTCTGTTAGGTCGTCAACCAAATTAAGCGTTAGTAAGCTCTCGATCAATCCGACTAAGGCCATGGTCAATGCATAAGGGAAAATAATAACCAGCATGTCCCAGCTAATACCACCCACATCTGGAATATGAAAGATAGGTAATCCACCTTTAATGGAGGCAACATCACCTACGGTACGTGTGTCAATGTTAAGCATAATAACAGCTAAACTTCCCACAACAACAGCAACCAATATCGATGGCACGACTTTGGTAAGTCTTGGTAAGAAATGAATAATCGCCATTGTTATAGCAATGATGACCAGCATAATCATCAGTGGTTCGCCAGTAATCCAATACTCACCTACTTTAAATTGCTTAATCTGGCCGATAAAAATAACCATGGCAATACCATTCACAAAACCTAGGAAAACTGGGTGTGGCACTAAACGGATAAACTTACCGAGCTTAAGCACACCAAAAGCTATTTGAATAAAACCAGTGAGCACCACAGCAGCAAATAAATACTCTACACCGTGAACGGCAACTAAGGTGCCAATCACTACTGCAATTGCACCAGTAGCACCTGAGATCATGCCTGGGCGACCACCAATAATAGAGGTAACCAAGCCAATAGTAAAGGCAGCGTATAGGCCAACTAATGGTGATACACCGGCGAGTAAGGCAAAGGCAACCGCTTCAGGCACTAATGCGAGTGCAACAGTTAAGCCGGACAACACGTCATTTTTGACATTAATAGGGGCGTACTTGTTAATCAGTGCAAATAACATAGATTTTCTCCTTATTTTTTAGCGGTGTTATGCTTTAGCCGGTACGACCGGTGTAGAGGATTTAACCCCTGCGTTTTGTGCACGATGACGCATGACATGATCCATAATAGTCATGGCCAACATAGCTTCGGCAATTGGAGTGGCGCGAATGCCTACACATGGATCGTGACGACCTTTGGTAATCACTTCAATTGGGTTGCCTTCTTTATCAATGCTCTCAATTGGTAAACGCAAGCTTGAAGTTGGCTTTAGTGCAATAGATACTAATACATCTTGCCCTGAACTAATACCTCCCAGTGTGCCACCCGCATGGTTAGATTTAAAACCATCAATGGTAATGGCATCACGATGCTCAGTACCTTTTTGGGTAATCGAGTTAAATCCTGCGCCAATTTCAATGCCTTTAACCGCATTAATACTCATCATGCCGTGAGCAATATCAGCTTCTAAACGATCAAAAATCGGTTCACCTAAACCTGCCGGCATATTGGTGGCGATTACGTTAACGCGTGCACCAATTGAATCGCCGGACTTTCTAAGGGCATCCATATAATCTTCTAATTCTTTAACTTTGTTTGCATCAGGGCAGAAGAACGGATTATTATGCACTTCATTCCAATCAAAGTTGTCGAAAGTGATTGGGCCGAGTTGCGACAAATATCCTTTAATCTCAATACCTAGGTTTTCTTTTAAATACTTCTTGGCAATACCACCACAGGCAACACGCATGGCTGTTTCTCTGGCCGATGAGCGTCCACCACCACGGTAATCTCTAAAGCCATATTTTTGATCATAAGTGTAATCAGCATGACCAGGGCGAAAAGTATTAGCAATATTACCGTAATCTTTAGAGCGTTGATCGGTGTTTTGGATAGTCAGTGCAATCGGCATACCCGTGGTTTTGCCTTCAAAGGTACCTGATAAAATCTTGACTAAATCTTCTTCACGGCGTTGCGTGGTGTGGCGAGAAGTACCTGGTTTTCTAAGATCTAAATCACCTTGAAGATCAGCCTCAGTCAGTGCCATACCAGGAGGGCAACCATCAACAATACCAATCAGTGCTTCACCATGTGATTCACCTGCAGTAGTTACTGTGAATAATTTTCCAAAAGTATTACCTGACATGTGCTTTCCTAGCAATAATATTGCCAATGATTATACAGAATCAAAGGTAAAACGAAGACTATGAATTTTGTGAAACTAAAACGAAAACTATATATTTATATTAAATAAATTGCAAAACAGCTGTTGACATCAAGTTTTTAATGGAGATAATAACCATTATTATATTTATTAACGGGAGTTAACCCATGTTCAATAACAAAATTTTATTAAGTTCTTTTTTTAGTAGTTTTCTTTTTTTAACTGGTTGTGGTCATATGGGGGTTATTGATTCAATTAAAACTACAGCTTCTGAGGTTGGCACTGAACTTTCAAATACTGGCTCTGCGGTATCAGATTCAGTTTCATCTACTGGTTCTTCAATTTCTGACTACTTTGGTTCGTTATTTAGCGGTTCAGAATAATCATTATAAAAAATGAAGATCAAATAATTACTTTTAGCCCAAGTCAAGTGTTGGTTAAACACTTGACAGAGCGGGTTTAATGGTGATAATGAGTAAATTATTCATTTTTAATGCAGGGGCGTGGTATGCGTATTATTACAGATAAAATTTTATTAAGTTCTTTGTTAGTTGGGTCTCTTTTTTTGACCGGTTGTTCGATTTCAGATGAGAACGTTAAAGAAGAGGTGAAACCCACGCAGGCTAATATTGCTGAAACTGAGGAGTCTTCAGGTTTCTTTGGTTCGTGGTTTGGGGGAGAGGTTGATGAAGCCCCTAACGTAGAGAAAACTTCTGAAACTGAGGAATCTTCAGGTTTCTTTGGTTCATGGTTTGGTGGCGATGAAGAAGATGTTAAGGATAATTCCAAGAAAAATCTTGAGAAAAAGAAAGGCATTAAATCAGCGGTAGCTAAAAAGTACTCTAAATTAACCAGTAAACAACGAGAAATAATTGTAAAAATAAAAATCGATGCTGAGGCAGAGCGTAAAAGAAGAATTGAAACGGTTAAAGTTGGTAATATCAATGCCAAAGTTGTTGCTAAGATTGCCAAGCAAACCAGATTAGAAGATGTTGAATCTAGACTGAAAGAAGAGCTAAACGCTTTAAATGCTCAGTTAAAGTCTGAAGAAAATAATCTTGCTAAGGATAGTCAAGTCGAGCTAAAAACAAAGATTAAAACATTAGATCTAGATATCCAAGACAAGGTAGCTCAGGTTAAGTCTTATACAAAAGATCAAAGGATAAATGCAATTACTTCAGTTGAAAGAAAGATTTCAGATACGCAAAGCGAAGTAGAAAGCAGATTAATGAAAAAAGCACTTGCTACTGAGTTAGATAGGTACTACCTATTTAAGGAAAATGAGAGAAAACTTAAAGACCAATACCTTAGTTATTTGTCTGTGACAAAAATTGAACTTGATAAAGAAAGAAAAAAACAATTAACAATAATGAGGCAGAATGTTCGTGCAATGGAGCAATCTAGTCAGGAATTATTAAGTATTAGAATGTCAGAGTTAGAAAGACAACGTATTGCTGATGCTATTGAAGTTGAGAAAAAAGTAAAAGCAAACAATAAAGCAATGATTGATAAGCTTATTGCCAAGTTTAAAGCTGAAGCTGATGAGTATAGCAATGCTACAAAATTAAAATTAGCAAAGCAAGAGAAGGTTGCATTAAGCACGATTGCTTCAAAGTACGAGAAAGATAAAGTAGCTAGGGATGCTAAAGAGAAGGTGTACAAAGTTGGCCTAAACACTGAAATTGTAAATGCTAAAAAATCTGCAGGCGATAAAATGCGTAGTAATTTAATTTCTGAAAGAGATGCCAAGATTACTGCGATTGATGAAAGGCTAGAGTCATCAATTAGAAAAATCTATTCAAATAGGAAAGGCTCTTTGTCTCAGCTTGAGTTAGATAATCAAGAACAGCACAAGCAAAAGAAAGCAGATCTTAAGGTTGAATATGAGATGAGTAAGAAGGGTTTAATTAGTCAATCAAGGAAAGATAAATCTTCAATCATTTCTAGAGCTAGAATTAGAGAAAGAGAGTTGCTTATGAAAGAAAGGAAGGCGATAGAGGTGATTAATAAACAGGCTAAAACTGACATTAGAGTTAAAAGTGATGCGGCGTTAAAATAAGGTTAGAAATTAATAAGGACGAATTGAGTTTAGTTAATTAAGTTGTTTTAAGAAAGATAACTTTAATTAAAAGATTTACCTTGATCATATAAAATATATTAAAGACACCATAAATTGTGAATAAAGTATTATTTAGTTCGTTGCCACTCATTTTAGTTTTATTAACTGGTTGTGAATATTTGCCAGTAAATAATAGTAATACAATTCCTTCTTCTGAGTCAGTACCTACTAATTTTCCAGCCGTCAAATCTGAAACACCTGAAAGGAGTCTAATAGAGAAGGCCCCATCTCTAGCAGTTCAAGATATAAAGAAATTTGCGGGCTCTTGGGGGGCGAATACTGAAGACGTGCTTTCTGATAATTTTTTCTTAGATCCAAATCAAACCCAGGCTCCTAATATTTCTTTAGGCGAGGCGATGGATTTTGATAATTTTTTCTTTAATACGGTTCAAACTAAATCGTCAGCTACTGCATTTACCTCTGTCACTACTAAATCACCATCATTGGATAGTGCTCCTTCAGTTAAGCCCTTAGAAGCCTCTTTTGGTGAGCTAGGCTCTTGGGGTGATCCGATAGATTTTGATAATTTTCTCTCTGATATGGTTCAAACTAAATCGTCAGATACTGCATTTACCTCTGTCACTACTAAATCATCATTAGGCAACACTTCTTTATTTGAGTCGATTGATTTTGAAAATTTCTTTTCAAATACAGATTTTCAGTTTGATGCTGGAAAGCAAGGAAAAATTAAAATCATCAAAGAAGCCACGATTACCACTCAAAAGAACAATGTTATTGGCGATCAAATTAGAAACGAAGATGTTGATACGCAGTTAATAACTGATTTGGCTAATTTAGAGAAAAATATTCCGATTAAGGAGAAAGAGCTAGCGCAAATGATGAATGGCGAGCTGAAGCACAAAATTCGTTTGCTAGATGCGGAGACAGCATTAAAGGTTGCTGAAGTTAGAATGAAAGCAAATTCCAGAAGTGATAGGATTATTTCTAGAATTGAAGACAGAGTATTAAGCGTAACGAGTTTGACTGGTAAAGAGTTGATAAAAAAGATGCTTATCAGTGAGCCAGATAATTATTACCAATTAAAAGATAAAGCTAGAAGGGCGCAAGCAAAATATCAAGTTACTATTGCTAGAGTTAAATTGCAATATCAGAAAAAAATCGATGTTGTTGAGAATGATATTAAATCATTAAGAATTGCTAATAAAAAAATTATTGACATCAGGTTGGCTGAGTTAGAGGGTCAGAGAATTGCCGAAGCTATGATTGTTGGAAAAAAAATAAAAGCAAAAAATCAAATATTTGTTGATGGTTTGTATCCAGAATTAAAACCTAAACTTTTAGAGTATATTGATACTGTAAAGAAAAAAATATCAATAAAAGAAAGACAGGTTTTAGAACGTTTAGAATCAACTTATATTAAAGAAAAGCTCGCAAGAGACGTAAGTAGAGAGTCTAAAAAGAGGCAGTATATTACTGATATTAATCAGCAAATTAAACAAGAACAACAAGCTTATGAAGATAAATCACGTGACAGGCTATCTTCTGCAAGAAATTCAAAGTTTGACTCTATTATTAAGAGCCATAAAAGATCGCTTATTAAGGTTGAATCAGATGGTGTTAAAGATTTAGCCACTCTTAAAGCGCAGCATGCAAGAGAGCATGAAAAGCAAAAAAACACATTACAAGCGCCTTACAAAAAGAAAGAGCAGATTTTGAATCAAAAATCTCAACAATCCAGATCAAAAGTATTAAGTCGATTTAATTCTGAAAACTACGCTCTTATTGCTAAAGAGAGGAAAGAAACAGATGTAATAAATCGAGAAATTAATGCTCATGTTAAAGCTGAAATTAAAATAGCGTTAGATAGTTTTGAAGCGCTTAAAAAAGAAGAAGAGGCTAACGCTAAAAAAATCAGCGCAGAAAAACCTAAAGAATCTCCAGGTTTTTTAGGTTTTTTCGAGTCATTGTTTTAACAATACAAAAAATATCTAATTAAATTTATTGTAAAGCCAGGCAAACACAAAGCCACCAATCGCTGCATCAAAAAATCCCCAAATCATACCGGTAATAATACCGCCAAAACTAAGCGAGTACCCTAAGTAAACACTTGCGATAAAATCTACCATATTGTGTAAGTAGCTCTCTGAAGCTAATGCAGTCATTGACATGAACAATACACCTAGCGACCACATAAGCCCAAGCGCTAATGCCACTGCCTTTGTATTAAGTTTCTGAGTCATGCGTTACTCCTATATGTTTTGTATAATTCAATTCTACACTTAATAATTTCATGTGAAAGACCTGTGTGATGTGCAGTCTGTAATATGGTGCCCTCGAAACGATTTGAACGTTCGACCTGCCGCTTAGGAGGCGGCTGCTCTATCCAGCTGAGCTACGAAGGCAAGTGAGGTATTATCGGTTGATAGCGTGCTAAATTCAAGTAATGATTTGATTTATAATGAAATCTGCGTCATTGTAATCAATGCTAATCGGTTTAATCGTATCTGCTATTTTTAATATTAATGATGGAAAGCTACTAGCACCTAATGATTGCATCAGGGTAATATCGTCTAATAGTTGTTGCTGGGTAAGTTTAGAATTTAGGTCTTGGATAAATTGTTCTATATTTAAATCAAGAATCTTTGCTAAAGATATTAATATTGAGTCTTCTGAGGGATTTTTAGCTTCCAAATAATAAGCTTTTTGAATCAGTGTTATTATTGTTTGTTCTAAATCAGGATTTTGATTTTTAACAGCAATAACTGCACGACACGAAGGATAGGTAGATCGTCTAGGCGTGCAATTTTTCCAAAAATCATTATTAAACTTAGTACCTGGAATTGTTCGTTCGATTTTGCGCCAATTCATTTGAATGTATTTACGTGTTTCATTCACCATGGGTTCGTCGCTATCAGGTGCTAACCCGCCAAGGATGTATTGAATGTTGATTGAATTTGGCAGTGAATTTTTAACTATTTTCCAGACCTTATTAAACCCCCAACACCAAGAACACATAGGGTCATGAATATAATATAAGATTGATTCTGTCGCTGGAGGCATGATAGTAATGATTATATTGCTTTTATTTTTTGTATAGATATATAATGGAGTTTTTTAAATATATTGTTACAAAGGTTATGGGGGATTATGAGGCATATATCTGTTCTTTTTTTATTGTTAAGTTTTTTATTATCTGGTTGTACAGTCTCCTCAATTACAGATTCTTTAACTTCTCTGATGACTACATCTAACCCAATAACTGGAGTCACTACCGAAACAACCAAAGTTTCAAACAAAATTATTAGCGCTAAAGGAAAACATATTGAAGAAGCGTCTATTATTTCAGTAGAAGAAATTAGAAAAGATTTCAATACTCGTGAATCTTACCAAGAGTGTTATACCAAGAAGTATGACAAAAATCAAAATGAAGCTACTCTAATTACAAGTTTCTTTAATACCTCTAAAGACAGTCATATTGCTTCAGTAGAGTTTTGTGAAACTAAATATCGCAATAAGCATGAATCTCGCTTTATGCACTATTTGGTCGAGTATGATTATGAAGGCAATACCTATACATACACCACTAAAAAGAAGCCGGATACTGATTCAGTAAAAGTTAAGGTTGTTGTTGTTCCAGAAGCTTACAAGGGGAAAATTTCCAATTAGTAATTTTTTATGGTAATATTGCACGCATGAAAAAGATTAATTTATTATTTTTACCATTGTTTTTAATCAGCTCTTTCTCTACTGCTGGTAGTTATTCTAGTGAAGCTCCTATTGTTTCTGTTGAAAGGATTTATCAAGATCGTTTTATAAAAGAGCCTTATCAAGAGTGTTATATTAAAGAATTCTACCAAAACAATAACGCAATGACTCCGCTAGGTGGTGCAATTATAGGTGGTTTAATCGGAAGCAGCCTATCTAAGAAGAAAAAGAAGAAAAAGAAGGCTGCAATTTTAGGCGCTTTACTGGGTGCGTCCATGTTTCAGAATTCACAGTCTAATTCAGGCAATATCATTAGGAAAGAGGTTTGTGAGACAAAATATCGTCGTATTACTTCAAGTCGATTAGCGCACTATTTGGTTAAATATGAATTTAATGGGCAAATTTTTTCATATACTACTGAATATAAGCCAAGCGCGGAAACTATTAAGGTCCGAGTTCAAGTTTCTCCAGAATAATATTTTTGCTAGATTCGCCTACTCCAGAGGAAGTTATTTCTCTAGCCAATCAAGGTAATTCTAAAGCACAATACAAGCTCGGCCTGATGTATGAATTAGGTTTGGGTATTTCCAAAGACCTTAATCAAGCCTTTATTTGGTATCAAAAATCTGCTGACCAAGATTATGCAAAAGCACAGTATAATTTAGGCATTTTTTATGCTTTAGCCAAAGGCATAAATAAGGACATAGAACAATCAAAACACTGGATTAGAAAAGCCAATGAAAATGGCTATTCTGGTGGTAGCGTGTTTTAATGAAGGATAACAATGAAAGATATTAAACTTAAAGATAGGCTTATTTTTGCACTCGATGTGCCAGAAGTTGACCAAGCTAAAGACTTAGTTAATCAATTAGATGATAGTGTAACTTTTTATAAAATTGGCATGGAGATGCTAATGACGGGTCAATATTTTCCATTGATGGACTGGCTGCTTGCTAAAGACAAAAAAGTCTTTGTTGATCTTAAATTCTTCGATGTGCCAGAAACTGTTGGTAGAACCATTGCTCGCTTAAGTCAGTACGGCGCAACTTTTGCTACCATTCATGGCAACCAAGCGTTAATGGAGACGGCTGCAGAGAATAAAGGTGATCTTAAGATTTTAGCGGTAACAGCACTCACCAGTCTTGATCGTGGTGACCTTGATGATCTTGGATTTAAGTGCGATGTGCAAGATTTGGTGATTTCTCGTGCCAAGCGTGCTTTTGAAGCTGGCTGTGATGGCGTAGTTTCATCAGGCCTTGAAGTTCCATTTTTAAGAGAGTACGTTGATAACAAGCTTATTGCCGTTACACCTGGCATTCGCCCAGTGGAAAATGACGATGACCAAAAGCGTGTGGTTGATGTAGCCACTGCCTTTAAGTCAGGCTCAGATTATATTGTGGTCGGTCGTCCGATCAAAAATGCGAATGACCCATACGTAGCAGCCAGCAATATTCAAGAAATTATCAAAACCTGTTTTTAGTATTTACACTGCCTTGCGGGGTATAATTTCGTCCGTTGTTGACATATCTTTCAACAATAATCTTTTTAGTCGCGTAACTCAGTTGGTTAGAGTGCCAGCATGACATGCTGGAAGTCGTCAGTTCAAATCTGACCGTGACTACCATTTAAATTTATTTAAAAACAAACAACTTTTAGAAAGTGAAAGCTGAACTTCTATCATTTTGATAAGATATATTCAGTTATAATAAATCAAGTTAAATTAAACGTGAGGAAGGGAAAATGAAAAAAAATATTATTATATCGGCTGTTTTTGCGACTTTATTAAGTGCTCAACCAGCATTAGCTGAAACTGAAAGCTCATTCAATTTAGAAGGTTTATTAGGTTCTATTGGTAAGATTGTTGATGATATAGTAGGCATCCTTCCAATACCAGAAGGTCTTAAAGGTCCGATTTTAGGTGCTGCTATTGGCCACCAGATTGATCATCAAGATGGCGCTATAGTAGGTGCTGTGTTAGGTTCTGGCATTCTAAGCGAGTAATTATTAACACTAATAGGCAGTTATGTCTATTAGTGTTTTTCTTTTTAATTGTTCGTAAAGTTATTCTTTGCAAACTTTATAATCTTTTCATTAAATTTCAAATAGCTTATACAGAGTTTGGATTTTTTCTATTTATTTCTAATATAATCTTATTCATGAGATTTATTTCTATTTTCTTATTGTTTTTTACCGGTTTAGTGCTGGCTGATGCTAGCCTGTATGAAAGAGGTAAGGCGTATTATTATGGTCAAGGTGTTGAGCAAGACTATGAAAAAGCGTTTAATGCATTTAAGTACTCAGCAAAAATTGGCAGTATAGAGGCACAAACCGCACTGGCTATGATGTATATCGAGGGCAAGGGTATAGCCCAAAATGACGATAAAGGCTTAGAGTTGTTAAATTATTCAGTTCATAAAAATCACGATAAAGCGCAGTATTATTTAGGTATTTTGTATTATCGAGGCATTGGCGTTGAAGAAGATCTAGCTAAAGCATTCGAGCTGTTTAAGCAGTCAGCTAATCAGGGTTATGCTGATGCCCAATACAATCTATCTTTGATGTATCAACAAGGTGATGCTACCAAGAAAAATACATTATTGGCCAATAAATGGCTGCTTGATTCGGCTGAATCAAGCAATAGTGATGGTCAGTATCATTTGGCTATTGCTTATCAGGATAGTGGTGATTATAAAGATGCATTTACTTGGTATTTGAAAGCCGCTAAACAAGATCACGCAGATGCTCAATATAAATTAGGCTGGTTATATGAATATGGCAAAGGCATTACAAAAGATTATGTAAGCGCAGTGAATTGGTATATCAAAGCGCATCAACTAGGGCACGTAGGCGTTTCTTATCGATTGGGGTTGTTGTATGAGGTAGGTTTAGGTGTTAAACCAAACTATGAAACTGCTTATCATTATTATCAGATGTCGATGGAAGAGGGTAATTTAGATGCTTATAATAAATTGGGCTATTTATATGAGCATGGAAAAGGGGTTAGTAAGAGTACTCAAAAGTCTTATGAGCATTATATTCATGCTGCTAGAGAAGGACATCAAGCATCTCAGCTTAAAGTAGCTTTGATGTATGAGAAAGGCGTTGGTACAAAGCGTTCGATTAAAAATGCAAAGTATTGGCTAAAGAAGCTCAGTAAGCAAGGCAATGAAATGGCAGGCTTTAAGCTAAAAAGATTACAAAAAAGGTAGGAATCGGCCGGTTTTATTTTTATAGTCATAGTAAGTGTTAAATCGCTCTGTGAGTAGCGCCTCTTCTACACTGGACTTAAGTATTAAATCAATAAACAAAACCAACATAATAAGTAGCGACAAGCTATGTGGATTGGTTAAAGTAAATGCCAAACTAAATAATAATACACTGGTGTACATAGGGTGACGAATGATGCGATAAATGCCATGCGTTACTAGCTGGTGCCTGTCTTTCAATGCAGGCACAATACTAAGATTGCTAAGTCTCATATTAACAACAGCTAGCAATCCAATGATAACTGAGAGAACAATGAGTAAGGTGCTCAATACATCTAAATGGTCGAATTGTGCATTAATCATTAGATAGATAATACAGACAAATTGAATAATAACATAAATCATCGAAGAATCTCTTGGTAGTTATAATAGGCTTATTATCTCAAATTTTTTATAATTAAATATGCAAACTGCGTACGATATAGTCATTATTGGTGGTGGTCCAGCAGGACTTAGCTTTGCTTGTTCGATGATAGAGGCTGACGTAAAGGTTTTGGTGGTGGAAAAATCCAATATTGATGCCATTGCCAATCCTCAAACCGATGGCAGGGAAATAGCGCTGACTCATTTGTCGCTTAAAATCTTAAAAAAACTCGGTGTTTGGGATTTGATCGATCATGCACAAGTCGCACCTTTGCGAGAGGCAAAAGTTTTTGACGGTGACTCGCCTTCGTTATTAAATTTTAAAAGTGATGACTCTTCAATAGAGGCATTGGGTTATTTAGTACCAAATTATCAGGTTCGAAAAGCGTTATATCAACGCGTTCAGCAGGCTGATAATATCACCTTAATGACAGAGGCAATGGTGGACAATGTGGAATATCTTGAAGATCATTCGGCCGTACTATTTGCTGATGACACCACAATCAATGCTAAGTTGGTGATTGCAGCTGACAGTCGTTTTTCAAACATTCGTCGTAAAGTAGGTATACCTGCACTGATGAAAGATTTTTCCAAAGTGATGATTGTGACCAAAATGGAGCACGAAAATACACACAACAACATTGCCTTAGAGTGTTTTGATTATGGACAAACCCTAGCCTTATTGCCAATGGTGGGCAATGCTTCTTCTGTTATTTTGACCGTATCTACAAATAAAGCTCAAGCTATGTTAGACATGAGTGAGGCAGATTTTAACGCTAAGATAACAAAAGATTTCAGAGGTGAGTTAGGGCAAATGACACAATCAGGTGAGCGCCACTCTTACCCTTTAGTAGCCGTACATGCGCAAACCTTTATTGCTGATCGTTTTGCGCTTATTGGTGATGCGGCAGTAGGCATGCATCCGGTGACTGCACACGGGTTTAATCTAGGCTTGAGAGGGCAGGATATCTTAGCAACATTAATCAAAGAGGCTTGTGCTCATGGGCAAGATATTGGCTCAGCATCATTACTTAAGTTATTTGAAAAAAAGCACATTAATTTAACCCGATTGATGTTTTTTGGCACCAATAGTATTGTGGCTTTGTTTACCAATGATGCACCAGTGATTAAGCAAGTGAGGCGATTTGTACTTAAGTTTGCAGAACATTTCCCACCGATTAAATATTTGATTTCAAATCATTTAACCGAAGCCAAGAAAAACAAGTTCCTTCCCTTTTAAATCATGAGTGTTGATTTGATAAAGTTAAGACGTGAATTTACCAGTAATGGTATAACGCGTTCTGAGCTTAATAGCAATCCATTTGTGCAATTTGAGGCCTGGATGGAGCAGGCAACTCAAGCAGAGTTAACTTTACCAAATGCTATGAGTCTCGCCACAGCAGACAGTAATGAAATTGGTATTAGGACCGTGTTGTTGAAATCATTTGATGAACATGGGTTTGTATTTTTTACCAATTACAACTCTAAAAAAGCAAAGCAAATTACAGATAACCCAAAAGTAGCGTTATTATTTCCTTGGCTTGACTTAGAAAGGCAAGTAAAGATTTCTGGTATGGTTGAAAAAATATCAACACTGGACTCTATTAAGTATTTTTCTTCGCGTCCAAAAGACTCTCAGCTTGGTGCTTGGGCTTCTGATCAATCCTCACAGTTGTCATCTAGACAAATGTTGTTGACCCAGTTTGAATCAATGAAAGCTAAATTTAACAAAGGTGAAGTGCCCTTGCCAGATTTTTGGGGTGGTTATCGCGTGGTGCCACATACCATTGAATTTTGGCAGGGTAGAGAAAATCGATTACACGATCGATTCGTTTATAAAAAAGAAGGCGACAATTGGATGATAGAGCGTTTAGCCCCGTAAATTTTTAATAACTTCCTGAGTATTGGGTTGTTTACCAGTCCAGAATTCAAAAGCCGCCGCCGCTTGCTCGACCAACATACCCAATCCATCGACAATCATTTTGGCATTATTGGCTTTTGCCCAATCCATAAACGGTGTTTGCATGCCATACATCAAATCATAACAAATGGCACCATTAGCCACGCCATTAGCAATCGTTGGCATTTTCCCATCTAGTGAGGCGCTAGTGGCATTAATAATAACATCAACAGGGGTGTCTTTAATTTTATCCAAACCAAAACCACAAGTTTTCCCATGACTAGAAAAATCAAGCGCCAATTGTTCGGCTCTAGATGCTGTTCGATTAGCAATCATTAGGCGTTTAGGTATTTGTTTTAATAGTGGTAACAAGATGCCACGTGTGGCTCCACCTGCGCCAAGAATCAGTATAGTTTTGTTATTAAGATTAATGCTCAGGTTTTTAGTTAAGTCGTTAACCAAGCCGATACCATCGGTATTTTCACCAATAAGTTCATTGCCATTGACTTTAATGGTATTTACCGCACCTGCGGTTTTAGCGTTAAGACTAAGTTTGGTTGCTAAGTTAAAAGCCTCTATTTTAAAAGGAACGGTAATATTAAAGCCTTTGGCACCCTGATCGATAAAAGATTTTGCGCTGTGTACAAAATCGTCTATAGGTGCTAAAATCTTATCGTATTGGATGTTCAATCCGGTTTGTTCGGCAAACTGGGTATGAATGATAGGTGATAAACTGTGTTTTATTGGATTACCAAAAACACCATAACAATCTATCATTGTGAGGCATTTTCAGTCTTAGGTTTTTCCTGAGACTTGGGTTTTTGCTGCTGTTTATTTTGCGGTCGCTGTTTTTGATTCTTAGTGTTTCCTTGGTTTCTATTACGATTTCTATTACGATTTCTATTACGATTTCTATTACGATTATCGCTCTTGTTGTCTGGTTTCTTCTTCTTGGTACCAAACAGTGCTTTTTTAATCTTTTCAAATAATGAGAGCTGTTTTTTCTTAGGAACACGCGTAGCTGGACGATTCATATCAATAACCGGCCCCTCAATCGTGTTGGTTAAACCGTTTTCAGCTATGTTATATTGTGGCTTAGAGATACCTTGGTAGCTTTTGTGTTGTTGTTTTTTGTCGCCTTTTTGTTTAGTGATAGTAAAGTTAGGGAATTGCATATAAGGATTAGGCAATAGCGTTATTTTAATTTCATGCTTGTTTTCTAATCGGGCAATATCATTACGTTTTTCATTAAGTAGATAAGTGATGACATCAACACTAGATTGAATGTTTAAACGCTGCGTTTGACTAGAAGCGTTACAACCATCTTCTAATTGTCTTAGTATGGTTAATGCCAAACTTGGTACTGTTGGTGTGGTACCGCTACCATGACACTGAGGACAAGATTTTTCGACCGATTCAGTGACTGAGCTCATTAAGCGCTGTCTTGATATTTCGAGCAAACCAAATTGAGAGATTAAGCCAATCTGGATGCGTGCACGATCTGAATTTGTGGCTTCCTCCATGGCTGTTTCAATTGATTTACGATGCTCTTCAGACGACATATCAATAAAGTCAATAACCACTAAGCCGCCAATATCGCGCAGTTGCAATTGGATGGCGATTTCTTTAGCGGCCTCTAGATTGGTGTTATAAGCAGTTTCTTCAATATCGGAACCTCTAGTCGCACGAGCAGAGTTAATATCAATTGCTGTCAGTGCTTCGGTTGTGTCAAAGACAATGGTGGCACCTGTGTGTAGTGATACTTCACGATCAAACACGCTTCTGACTTGGTTTTCAACACCCATGTGATTAAATAAAGAGTGTTCAGAGACATCAAAGAATTTAATACGATCTAAATAATGAGGCAAGACAAAACTGACGAATTCTTTGGCGTTTTGAAAAGTCTCTAAATCATCAATAACTACACTGTCAGTGTCTTCACGTAAGTAGTCTCTTAGGGTGCGAATTACAATGTCACTTTCTTGGTAAATTAAGAAAGGTGCTGAGCGTTTGTCTGCAGCATTATTGATTGAACTCCATAACTCTGATAAGTAATCAACTTCCCATTGCAGCTCTTCTAAACTTTTGCCAGATCCAGCCGTACGGATGATCAAACCAGAATTATCTGGCATGATAATTTGTTGAATAATTTCTTTGAGCAATTGCCTATCCGTTGAGGTGATTTGGCGCGAAATACCATGGCTTTTTGGATTGTTCGGCGTTAGGATCATGTAAACACCAGCCAGGTTGATGTAAGTACTTAAGGCGGCACCTTTGTTGCCACGTTCTTCTTTTTCAATTTGAACAATAATCTCTTGCCCTTCTTTAAGAACATCGGAAATAGTGAGTTTATCACCCTTGGCTTTAGCGCCGTTATAGAGGCTTTCTGAAACTTCTTTGAAAGGTAGGAAGCCTTGCCTTTCTTTGCCGTAATCAACGAAGGCAGCTTCTAAAGATTGCTCAACTCGGGAGATTTTCCCTTTGTAAATGTTGCCTTTATTTTTTTGATTAAGGCTGGTTTCTATATTGAGATCGGTGAGTTTTTTGTTCTTGACAATAGCAACTCGGATCTCCTCTTTGTGAGTTGCATTGATTAAAATATGATTCATGGTTTAGTCCTGTTGATGGACTTTTTTCCACGTATAGAGGTTCAACACATATGTGTTGAATTGACATTAAAATGTGATTTATTTGATTCATAAATGATTCAAAAACCTATTCCTTAAAGGGTTTATACCCTTCTTCTCTTTATTACCGATAATGGATAATAAATGATTGTGTTACTCTATATGTGGCAAAAAAAGCCCAAAATATTTATCGTAGTTTTTGTGGTGTTTTGTCTAGTACAAAAACGTTTAAAAAAATTCTTGTTGCTGATGCAGCTTAATCATCAAGCTACATAATTATAACACAAAAACGTTTCTTTGCGTATTTACTGATTTAATGTTCGACCACCGTCAACACTGATAATTTGCCCGGTGATGTAAGTAGAGTTAGCTAAAAATAAAACGGTGTTAGCAATGTCAGTTGCGCTCCCTTGCTTACCTAAGGCAATTTTATTTAGCATTTTATTCTTTTGCTTGTCGGTTAATGAGACTTCGTTTTCTGGCCAAAGAATTGAGCCAGGAGAAACGCCACAAACCCGTATTTCAGGTGCCAGCTCTTTGGCTAAGGTTTTAGTCATCATCGCAATACCAGCCTTAGAAATATTGTAAATGGCATGGTTTTTTAGTGGACGCTCGGCATGAATATCAACAATATTGATAATACAGCCTGAAGTTTTTCTTAAAGTGGCTGTTAAGGACTGTGATAGGAAAAAAGGCGCCATCACGTTGGTATCCATAATATTATGCCAAATGTCTTGATTAACTTCTTTAACAGGTGTTGGGTAAAAAACAGAGGCATTGTTAACCAAAACATCCAATTGCTCGATACTGTGACTTAATGTGTGAATATCATCAAGGTTAGATAATTCTGCTTGAATAATTGTAGCTGAATCACTACGCTGAGCATTGAGCATTTTAGCCAGTATTTCGGCAGTTTTTTTTGAATGTCGATAGTGAATAATGATATTGTAACCATCATTATGTAGTGTTTGTGCAATCTGTGCGCCAATACGTTGTGCACCGCCGGTGATTAATGCTGTTTTCATATAAAATACTGATTCAATGAATCTTGAAGAAATAATCAAAAACACTATTATACAAAAAGCTGGCCCTATAGGTTTCGATGAATTTATGGATATGGCGTTGTATTACCCTGCACAAGGTTATTACAGTGGTGGTGCGCAGAAATTTGGCGAGCAAGGGGATTTTATTACCGCCCCTGAAACTTCAGACCTATTTGGCTTTTGTTTGGCGCGTCAATGCACACAGGTGCTGGACGGTAATAACAGTATTTTAGAATTTGGCGCGGGTAGCGGCATATTAGCGACTCAAATTTTATTTGAGTTAGGCCGACTTAATAATTTGCCAGAAAAATATTATATTCTTGAGCTTAGTGCTGAACTCAAACAACGACAAAAAGAAACGATAAACAAGGTTTTGCCAGAATTACTTGATAAAGTCGTGTGGCTAAATACTTTTCCTGAGCATTTTTCAGGTGTAGTGATTGCTAATGAAGTGTTGGATGCAATGCCAGCAAAGCGTTTAATTAAAAAACAAACAGGCTTTGTTGAGCTGGGTGTAGATTGCAAGGATGATCAATTACAATGGCAGATGTTTGACCAGTCTTATGTTGATGATAAAGCGTTATTACCCAATGAAGTTGAGCGAGGCTACACCACTGAGATAAACCTAAGAGCAATGGCTTGGGTAGAGTCATTGAGTGATATTGTTGACCAAGGTTTGGTGTTGTTAATTGATTACGGCATGGGCCGGGATGAGTATTTTCACCCTCAGCGTGGCGAAGGCACACTTAGATGCTATTATCAGCATAAGGCCAGTGATGACCCTTTTGTACATGTGGGTGAGCAAGATATTACTACTTCGGTTAATTTTTCAGATATGGCTGATCAAGCCCAAAACAGTGGATTCAATATTGCTGGTTATGCTACACAAGCGATGTTTTTAATTTCATTGGGGATTGATGAATACCTATTGGCTGAAACCGATGAAGATAGGCGTATTACCTTGGCACAACAGGTTAAGCAGTTGGTATTACCCAGTGCTATGGGAGAGAGTTTTAAGGTATTGGCATTGACGAAAAAACTATCGGTAAAATTAAAGGGATTTACCGAGCAAGATTTAGCGCATAAATTGTAAATCGACAAAGACAGTATGGATTTATTACAAACAATGGTATTGGCACTCGTTCAAGGACTAAGTGAGTTTCTGCCAATCTCGTCGTCAGCACATTTAATTTTGGTGCCAAAGATAACGGATTGGCCTGACCAAGGTTTAGCGTTTGATGTGGTAGTGCATTTGGGTACTCTTAGCGCTATTGTGTTTTACTATCGACTGATTATTAAAACTTTAATCGCTGATTTTTTTTATTCCATTGTTAAAGTGCAAATAGTTGGTGATTCGAAATTAGCATGGGGAATCCTACTTGGCACAATCCCAGTAGGATTAGCAGGTTTGGCATTTAAAGATACTATTGAGCTAACCCTACGCTCAACTGAAGTCATTGCCTACGCAACACTGGTGTTTGGTTTATTGCTGGGATTGGGTGTTTGGGTTAATGTCAAAAGAGCCTCCGTTAGGAAAACAATTAGTTGGCTAGATGTTGGTTTTATTGGAAGTATGCAAGCATTGGCGCTTATTCCAGGCACATCGCGTTCTGGTATTACCATTACTGCGGGATTATTGATTGGTTTATCTAGACAGGTATCCACTCAATTTTCATTTTTATTATCCATTCCTGTGATTATGCTTTCAGCTATGTTGATGATTTTTGATTTGTATCAACAACCACAATCAGTCGATTGGCTTATGTTGATACTGGGTTTTTTAATTGCAGCAATTAGTGCTTATTTTACCGTCGTATTTTTTATTAAATTATTGGACAGTTTTGGCTTGATGCCTTTTGTTGTTTATCGATTAATTTTAGGAGTTATATTATTGATACTGTAGAGCCCCAGGCGATTTATCGAAAGGATTATCAGCCGAGTGCGTATTTAATACACACCACAGAGCTGAGTTTTGATTTATCTGAAGATGAAACTATTGTTTTATCTAAGGTGCATTATTATCAAAATCCGAATTTAACTAACAAAGAGTGTTGCTTATTTTTAAACGGGGTTAATTTAGAATTAATTTCAATTTCGATTGATGGAGTACAACCCAATTATCAGTTAGTTGATGAGAGATTAGAGCTTAGTGATTTATCAGACGAGTTCACACTGGAGATTACCACACGCATTTACCCAGAAAAAAACACCAGTCTGAATGGTTTGTATCAATCTAGTGGTAATTTTTGTACTCAATGTGAGGCGCACGGATTTAGACAAATCACTTATTATCTTGATAGGCCTGATGTGCTTAGTGTGTTTACCACGCACATCAAAGCCGACCCTAAGCGTTATCCAATATTATTAAGTAATGGTAATTTGATTAGCTCAAAACCAGGTGAAGCAACATGGCATGACCCTAGTCTCAAGCCTTGTTATTTATTTGCTTTGGTGGCGGGTGATTTTGCCGTATTAGAAGATACTTACACCACCATCAGTGGCAATGAAGTTGCATTAAAAATTTATGTTGAATTACATAATATTGACAAAACCCAGTTTGCGATGGATTCACTTAAGCGTTCATTTGCATGGGATGAACAGCGTTTCGGCCTTGAGTATGATTTAGATATTTATATGATTGTTGCCGTGGATGATTTCAACATGGGGGCAATGGAAAATAAAGGTCTTAATATCTTTAATTCTACTTATATATTGGCTAACCCGGACACAGCGACTGATAAAGATTTTATTAATATTGAGGCGGTGATAGGGCATGAATATTTTCATAATTGGACAGGTAATAGAGTCACTTGTCAGGATTGGTTTCAACTGAGTTTAAAAGAAGGACTAACTGTTTTTAGAGACCAAGAGTTTACTTCTGATTTACATTCTCGATCAATCAAACGTATTGAAGATGTGAATGGCTTACGTACTTTTCAATTTGCCGAAGATGCCGGCCCAATGAAACACTCAGTAAGACCAGAGTCGTACATAGAGATGAATAATTTTTATACCTTTACCGTGTATGAAAAGGGCGCTGAACTGATTCGTATGATTCACACATTCTTGGGTGAGTCAGGGTTTCAAAGTGGCATGAAGCTTTATTTTGAGCGTCACGATGGTCAAGCGGTAACGATTGATGATTTTGTTGCTGCGATGAGTGATGCCAATGATTTTGATTTTAAGCCTTTTATGGTCTGGTATTCACAGCCAGGCACACCTGAAGTTGAAGTGAAGACCGAGTATAATGTTCAGCAAAAAATTTACACAGCGACTTTTAAGCAAAAGGGTGAACATGTTTACTATTTACCGATTCGTTATGGCTTGATGGATCAACAAGGTAAAGAGGTGGGACAAGGTGTTTTGGTACTAGACCAAAACCAAAAAACCTTTGAATTTAAAGACATTCAATGTGAGCCTACCCCTTCTTGGTTGCGTGGTTTTTCAGCACCTATTAAACTGATTTCAAACCTTAAAACTGAGCAAAAGATCTTTTTATGCGAGCATGATACTGATGCATTTAGTCGTTGGGATAATGCACAAGCGTTATGGTCATCATTAATACTTAATCCTGAACAGATTGACGAAGATGCGTTGTTTAATGCCTTTGAAAATATTCTGACTAAAGAAACCGATAATGCGCTAATAAGCGAATTATTAACACTTCCATCAGAGCGATTGATTCATTTGCAAATGGATGAGATTAATATTGCTCAAGCCAGACAAAAACGAGAAGCAGTTATTAATAAAATCGTTCAGCGTTTTAAGTCTATCTTGCTTAGTATTTACAATCGACTGAATACCGCTAATGTGTTTGAACTCACGCCAGAGGCGGTAGGCAGTCGATCATTAAAGAATACATGTTTGTCTTATTTGGTTAAAGCGGGTGAGTTTGAGCTGGCCTATAATCAATTTGAATCAGCCAATTGCATGAGTGATCGTTTGAGCGCTTTTAGTGCTTTATTGTCGGTTGATAATTCGTATCAGAATCAGGTGATTCAACAGATGTTCACACTTTATCAGCATGATGTTCAAGTGATGGATAAGTGGTTTGCTGCTCAAGCATTGTCAGCTGTAAATGGCGTGGATGAGATTAAGCAATTAATGCAGCATGCGTTATTTTCATTTAATACGCCGAATCGATTGCGTAGTGTTATTGGTAGTTTTACCAGTAATTTTGTTCAGTTTCACAATCAACAAGGCTATGAATTACTCACCGAGGTGATTATCAAACTCAACACTTCTAACCCTCAAATTGGGGCACGACTGGTAAGTATTTATAATCATTGGAAGCGTTACACGCCTGAATTGCGTGAATTACAAAAACAACACCTGGAAACCATTTTAGCCACGGATGATTTATCGAATGATATTTTTGAGATTGTACAAGCGGCACTTTCGTCTTAAATTATTGCAATGAAAATACAAACTTTAAGTCAACTTCTTACCGATCAATCATTGACTCTATCAGTAGCAGAGTCTTGTACAGGTGGTAGTTTTTCTGCCTTATTAACTAGTGTTTCAGGCTCATCCACTTATTTTGATCGAGGTTATATCACTTATAGTGATCGAGCAAAGATAGATATGCTTGATGTTGATACCAAAGTTTTAGAGCAGTTTGGTGCTGTGAGCGAACAAACAGCTTTTGAGATGGTTAATGGTGTGATTCAAAATTCTCATAGTGATGTTGCGGTCTCGATTACTGGTATTGCTGGCCCAACAGGCGGCACAGTAGAAAAGCCGGTAGGTATGGTGTGTTTTGGTTTTTGCGTTAAAGATAAACACTTCGTTAAGACTCAATATTTTTCAGGTGATCGAGAAACCGTAGTGGCCAGTAGTGTTGATTTTGCTATACAGACTTTAGTCGATGAACTATCCGCATAAATTTAGCGTTGCGCCAATGATGGATTGGACCGATAGACATTGTCGATATTTTTATCGATTGATGTCTAAACATGCACAACTCTATACTGAGATGATTACTTGTAAGGCTATATTGCATGGTGATAAAAAGCGTTTACTAGACTACCATAAAGATGAACATCCACTAGTATTACAATTGGGTGGCAGTGATCCGAGCGAAATGGCACAATGTGCCAAAATTGCCCAAGATTGGGGTTATGATGAAGTTAATATTAATGCTGGTTGCCCATCAGATAGAGTGCAATCGGGAAGCTTCGGCGCTTGCTTGATGAACACGCCACAAGTAGTGGCACAGTGTGTTGATGTCATGAAACAAGCGAGTGATTTACCCATTACTCTAAAGTCTCGTATTGGTGTTGATGATATGGAAAGTTATGAAGAATTGGTTAACTTCGTTACTACAGTTGAGCAGGCAGGCTGCGATACGTTTATTATTCATGCTCGTAAAGCCTGGCTAAAAGGTTTAAGTCCAAAAGAAAACCGCACAGTGCCACCACTTAATTACGATTGGGTATATCAAATTAAGCAAGATTTTCCTAAATTAACCATTGGCATTAATGGTGGCATTAATCACTTAGAAGGCGTACTCAATCATTTAGAGAAGGTAGATAGTGTCATGCTTGGAAGGGTGGTTTATCATCAGCCTTATTTGCTTTGTGATGTTGATGCGAAAATTTACAAACAAAATACAACAAGAATAAGTCGCGAACAAGTATTATTAGACTTTATTGAGTACATGAAAAATCAAAGCGACCAAGGAGTACCTATTCGTTCAATGACACGACATATTTTAGGTTTGTATCATGGGCAACCTAATGCTAAAAAATTTCGACGTTTGCTTAGCGGGCCAACGGTTGAGTTAAACCATTTATATGAGTGGCTAGAGCACAAGGGTAGAGAGCATGGCTGCTGACAATAATTTTTTTGTAAGTTTAGATATAGGCAGTAGCAAAATTGTGATTTTACTTGCTGAAGAGATAGAGGGACAATTAAAAATATTTGGTCATGGTATTGGCCCTTCGGCTGGTGTTAAGAAGGGGTTGATTGTTGACAGTGTAAAAACTAGTCAAGCCATTAATGTTGTGGTTGAAAAAGCATATAGTAGTTGTAATACTAAATTTTTTAATGTGAGTGTTAATATTTCTGACCCACACCTAACCATTATCAATCGAAAAGGCCAAGTCTTAATTGCTGATTCTGTGATTACTGAGAAAGATGTGGAATTAGCATTAAAATCTGCCAAAGCTGTTGCAACATCTACCAATAAGCAAGTTATTAATAGCGTACCAAACAGCTTTATTATTGATAAGGATCCAATTACTCATCGAGGCGTTGAAGTAGATAAACCGGTTGGCCTAGAAGCAAAAACATTAGAGGCCAATATGCATATTGTAATTGTATCTAATCAGGCAGTAGGGTCTATTGAAAAAAGCATTCGAAAAAGTAATCTTGGCACCTCAATGATTGTATTAAATTCTATGGCGAGTAGTGAGCCATACCTTAGCCAAGATGAGAAAGACAATGGTGTTTGTTTAGTTGATATTGGTTCAGGTGTAACCAATATATCAGTATTTACTAATGGCGGTATCATTCATAGTGCGATTTTCAAATCAGCTGGAGATCAAATCACTGAAGAAATCGCTTACGCCTTTAATACATCATTTAATGAAGCAGAGAGATTAAAAATACATTATGGTAATGCCCAAGTTAAGTCGCTCAGAGAAGATCAGCTGATTGAGTTTAAGCAAATAGGAAAGCTTGAAGATTATTATCTATCTTCTTATAGTTTGGTCGAGGTGATTGAGCAAGCATACTTAGAGCTATTTTCACTGATTAAGAAAAATTTAAAATCTAAAAAACTTGATCGCTCACTCAAATCTGGTTATGTATTGACGGGTGCCGGGTCTAAGATCCAAGGATGTGATGAATTATTTTTACGATCTTTTAGAGTAAGGTCAAAGCTAGGGCAAGTCGATACCGGAAAAATTGACGGCAATGAAATGATTATTTCCGATTCTACTTACGCCTGTGCATTAGGTTTATTGTTATATGAGCCAGATGAGTCTTATTTAGAACAATTGCAACCAGATAATACAGTTGGATTTATGAGTAAAATCAAAGGTAGTTTATTTAAGTTTTAAAGTGATAAAATCTTCATCTTATGATTAAACAAAGAACAATTAAAAAAACTGTTAAGGCACGCGGTATTGGTATACACAGTGGTCATATTGTGAATATGACACTAATACCAGCTGAAATTGGTCATGGCGTGGTGTTCCGACGTATGGATGTTGGTGGTAAATTAGTTAGGGCGCATAATGCATTTGTTAACGAAGTGGTGCTTTCAACCGGCCTTGAAAATCAAGGGGTAAAGGTTTCAACAATTGAGCACCTCTTGAGTGCTTTTTCAGCACTAGGCATTGATAATATTCTGGTCGAATTAGACTCCTTCGAAGTACCAATTATGGACGGCTCATCAGCGCCTTTTATTTTTCTAGTTCAATCTGCCGGTATCGAAGAGCAAAACGAATATAAACGTTTCTTTGTGATTCATGAAACAATTCGAGTTGAAAATCAAGACATGTGGGCGCAAGTTTCCCCTTATGAAGGCTTTAAAGTAACACTTGAAATTGATTTTGATCATAAAAAAGTACAGGAAAGTGGCCAGAAGCTTAGTATTGATTTTGCTCAGCAGTCTTATCTAAAAGAAATTTCTCGCGCCAGAACATTTGGCTATATGAAAGATGTGGAAGATATGCAACGACAAAACTTAGCACTTGGTGCAAGTATGGATAACGCCATTGCACTCAGTGATGACGATGTGCTTAATGAAGATGGTATGCGTTATCAAAATGAATTTGTCAAACACAAGATCTTAGATATTGTGGGCGATTTGTATTTATTAGGCTCCAATCTAATTGGTCATTATGAAGGTTATAAATCTGGCCATTTATTAAATGATCAGCTTCTGTCAGAAATCTTAGCTAGGCCAGAGACATGGTCGATTGAGACTTTCGAAGCAGAAAATTCTCCGATTCAATTCTACTCTGAAGACTGGCAAAAATCCTTATAAACTGCTAGTTATATCAAGCACACCTTAGGTATAATCTAAAGGTTTTTATTCTCTTAAATAAGTGATGAAGTTAAATGGTGCTCAAATATTGGTACAAAGCCTAAAAAACGAAGGTGTAGACCTCATCTTTGGATATCCAGGTGGTGCCGTATTACATATTTATGATGCATTGGATGCACAAGATGATATTAAGCATATTTTGGTACGTCATGAGCAAGGTGCTACTCATGCAGCAGACGGTTATGCAAGAACTAGTGGTAAGACAGGTGTGGTGTTAGTAACTTCAGGTCCAGGTATTACCAATGCAGTCACAGGTATTGCAACCGCACATATGGATTCTATTCCAATGGTGGTTATCTCTGGTCAAGTACCTTCAGCGTTGATTGGTAATGATGCTTTTCAGGAAGTGGATGCAGTAGGTATTACACGCTCATGTGTGAAACATAATTTCTTGATTAAAGACATTAATCAAATTTCTTCAACCATCAAAAAAGCTTTTCATATTGCTAGCACTGGTCGTCCTGGCCCCGTACTAATCGATATCCCCAAAGATATCACCATTGAACAAATTGATGAGCCCGCGTATGCCGATGCAATCAATATGCGTTCGTACCAGCCAGTGGTTGATGCTGAGCCTGAAAAAATTACCAAAGCAGCAGAATTAATTTTATCGGCAAAGCAGCCGATTATTTATGCAGGTGGTGGCTGTGTGATTGGTAATGCAGATCAGGAACTCAGAGAATTTACTCGTGAACTTGGCTTCCCAATTACGCTAACACTAATGGGCTTAGGTGCTTATCCTGCTAAGGATGAGTTATTTATTGGCATGCTTGGTATGCATGGTACTTATGAAGCTAACATGTCAATGCATGATTCAGATTGTGTGATTGCAGTAGGTGCAAGATTTGATGACAGAATTACGGCAAATATATCAAAATTCTGCCCAACAGCAAAAATCATTCATATTGATATTGATCCATCTTCTATTGGCAAGAATGTGGCTGTTGATGTTCCACTTGTGGGCGAGGTTAAGTCGGTACTACAAGATTTAATCCAAGCGTTGAAAGGCAAAAAAACAGCTGATATTTCTGCTTGGTGGTCACAAATTAATGAGTGGCGTAGTATTGATTCATTAGCCTACCAAACTAAAGAAGGCGTGATTAAGCCACAAACTGTAATTGAAACATTGTACGAAGTTACTAAAGGTGAGGCAATTGTAACAAGTGATGTGGGTCAACACCAAATGTGGGCGGCACAATATTATCATTTTAATGAGCCACGTCGCTGGATCAATTCTGGTGGTTTGGGTACGATGGGTTTTGGTTTACCAGCAGCTATGGGTGCTAAATTAGCAGACCCTGATCGAGATGTAGCCTGTGTCACAGGTGAGGGTAGTATTCAGATGATGTTACAAGAACTTTCAACCATGTTGCAATACAACACGCCGGTGAAAATTATTAATCTTAATAATGGCTATTTGGGCATGGTGCGTCAATGGCAAGAGTTTTTCTATGAAAAACGTTATGCCATGTCATATATGGAGGCTTTACCTGATTTTGTTAAATTAGCGGAAAGCTATGGCCATATTGGTATTAAGGTAGAAAAAGAAGCTGACCTTAAGCCGGCATTAATTGAAGCCTTTAAACTAAAAGATCGTACAGTATTTTTAGACATTATCACTGATCCAAATGAAAATGTTTTCCCTATGATTCCATCAGGTGCGGGACACAATGAAATGTTATTAGCCGGACGTGATGATATGGCCTCAACCAATGATGAAGGATTAAACTTAGTATAGCTATGAGACATATTATTTCAGTAATGTTAGAAAATGAAGCCGGCGCTCTATCTAGAGTTGCAGGGCTTTTTTCGGCACGTGGCTATAATATCGAGTCATTAACTGTGGCAGCAACCAATGATGAGACACTTTCGCGTATGACTATTGTTAGTGTGGGTGATGATGGCATTATTGAACAAATTGTTAAACAGTTAGACAAACTGATTGACGTCGTTAAAGTGACAGATTTGACAGCAACAGAGCATGTTGAACGTGAGTTGTTATTAGTGAAAATCGATGTTAATCCAAACACACAAGCAGACATTGATAGACAAATTGATCGATTTTCAGGCAAGATTATTGATGTATCAGAAGATACTTATTTGGTTGAAGTTGCAGGGCAAAGTAAAAAAATTAATGAATTTTTAGATTCACTGGATGTATCTAAGATTTTAGAGGTTTCAAGAACAGGCGTAACCGGCGTTTGTCAGAAGAGAGAAGGTTGATAACATAAAGAGGAAAAAATGAATAGATATTACGATAAAGATGCAGATTTGAACATTATTAAAGGTATGAAAGTTGCAATTATTGGTTATGGTTCACAAGGTCATGCTCATGCAAATAACTTACAAGATTCTGGTGTAGAAGTTGTAGTTGGTTTGCGTGCAGGCTCTGCCAGTGCGCAAAAAGCAACAGGTGCTGGTTTAGTTGTTAAGTCAGTTGAAGAGGCAACCGCTTGGGGAGATTTAGTAATGATCTTAGCCCCTGATGAATTCCAGGCTAAAATTTATACTGATAATATCGAGCCAAATCTTAAAGAGGGCGCAACATTGGCTTTTGCACACGGTTTGAATATTCATTTTGAAATGATTACACCAAGAGCTGACCTTAATGTGATTATGATTGCACCTAAGGCGCCAGGTCACACGGTGCGTTCAGAGTTTAAAAAAGGCGGCGGTATTCCTGACTTAATTGCCGTACAGCAAGATGTATCTGGTACAGCAAAAGATATTGCATTATCTTATGCGTCAGCAATTGGTGGCGGTCGTACAGGCATCTTAGAAACTTCATTTAGAGAAGAAACAGAAACAGATTTATTTGGCGAGCAAGCGGTTTTATGTGGTGGTACAACAGCACTGGTTCAAGCAGGTTTTGAAACTTTGGTAGAGGCAGGTTATGAGCCAGAGATGGCATATTTTGAGTGTTTACACGAGCTAAAGCTTATTGTTGATTTAATGTATGAAGGCGGTATTGCTAACATGCGTTATTCAATTTCGAACACGGCAGAATATGGTGATGTAACTCGTGGACCTCGTATTATTACTAGCGAAACTAAGGCGGAAATGAAGAAAATTTTGGGTGAAATCCAAGACGGTTCATTTGCTAAAGAGTTTGTAGCTAATGTTGGTGATTTACCAGCACGTCGTGAAGTTCAGCGTCAGCACAAAATTGAGCAAGTGGGTGAATCACTTAGATCAATGATGCCTTGGATTGACAAAATTGTCGATCAAAGTAAAAACTAAACAAACTTTGTTAAACGCTAAACGCCCAACTCAGTTGGGCGTTTTTATTTATCCAGGTTGAACAATATAGCGCTATAATCTCAAGATGACAGTTAAAGAAGCAAAGAGCACTCCTCAAAGGGGCGCTAAAAAGAGAGGGGTCTACTTATTACCCAACGTTTTAACAACCTTTGGTTTGTTTGCAGGATTCTTTGCTATTATTCTTGCTACTAAAGGCCAGTACGCTGATGCCGCAATTGCTATTTTTGTTGCTATGTTATTTGATGGGCTTGATGGTCGTGTGGCGCGCCTAACAAATACTCAGAGCTCATTTGGCGAACAGTATGATTCAATGGCGGATATGCTTTCATTTTGTGTGGCACCAGCCTTGTTAGTGTATTTTTGGCAGTTTTCTGACTTGGGTAAAATTGGCTGGCTGGGTGCATTTGTTTATACCGCTGCTGGTGCATTACGTTTGGCTCGATTTAACACTCAGATTGGTGTTGAAGATAAGCGTTATTTTCAAGGTTTACCTTCGCCAGCAGCAGCAGCATTGGTTGCAGGCATGGTTTGGACCAAGCAAAGCATTGGTGTAACTGATTATGATCAGTACCTAACATTAATAAGCTGGATTATCTTAGTGGGGGCCGGCGTACTAATGGTGAGTAATGTTCGTTATTACAGCTTTAAAGATATTAACTTAAAAGGTAGATCTTCCTTTAAATTATTGTTGATTACCACATTGATTATTATTGTAATAACATTATGGCCTAGTGTAATTTTATTTGTCTTTTTCTTAGCTTACGCTTTGTCGGGTTTAATCATGACTATGATTGAAGTAAGGAAAAAACGTCAAATGAAAAAACAAGCAAAAAAAGCTTAATATTGCTTTATAATGCGCATTATGAGTTATCAAGTTGTCATCTCTCAATTTAAACAAAGTCTCTTGTCTTTGTTGCGATTATTACCGTAAGGTAATCTATCATCTCGTATGGCTGAAAGGCCAGCACATCTTAAAAATACAAGTAACAAAACAAATAAATACAGGAGATAAAAATGTCTGACAAACTAATTATTTTTGATACAACACTTCGTGATGGTGAGCAATCACCAGGCGCATCGATGACTAAAGATGAAAAAGTACGTATTGCCAAAGTATTAGAAAAAATGAAAGTAGATGTGATTGAGGCAGGTTTTGCCATCGCATCACCGGGTGATTTTGCAGCGGTTCAAGCTGTGGCCAATGCCGTACAAGACTCAACTATTTGCTCTCTTGCCAGGGCGCTAGATAAAGACATTGATCGTGCAGGTGAAGCTTTAAAAGGGGCTAATTCAGCTCGTATTCATACGTTTATTGCCACCAGTGATATTCACATGAAAATGAAGCTAAATATGACGCCAGATCAAGTGGTGGAACAAGCAGTTCGCGCTGTTAAACGCGCTAGAAAGTATACTGATAATGTGGAATTTTCACCCGAAGATGCAGGCAGATCCGACGAAGATTTCCTTTGTCGTATTATTGAGGCGACGATTGATGCTGGCGCAACGACGATCAATATCCCAGATACAGTGGGTTACAACATACCACACCAGTTTGGCGCTACTATGAAGTCACTAATTGAACGAATTCCAAATTCTGATCAGGTAGTTTTCTCTGCGCATTGTCACAATGATTTAGGTCTGGCTGTCGCCAATTCTTTGTCAGCTGTACTGAATGGCGCTAGACAAGTTGAATGTACAATCAATGGTTTAGGAGAGCGTGCTGGTAATACTTCATTAGAAGAGTTGGTGATGGCAGTGAGAACACGACAAGATGTATTTGATTGTGATACTAATATCGATACTACTCATATTTTGACAGCGTCACGTCTAGTTTCTAGTGTGACTGGTTTTATCGTGCAACCAAATAAGGCTATTGTCGGTGCAAATGCTTTTGCTCATGAGGCAGGTATTCATCAAGATGGTGTTTTAAAACATCGTGAGACTTATGAAATTATGCGTGCAGAGGATGTCGGTTGGAATGCTAATAAGTTGGTCATGGGTAAGCACTCAGGCCGTAATGCTTTTAAAGTGAGACTAACCGAGCTCGGCGTAGAGTTTGATTCTGAAGAAAGCTTGAATGATGCATTCAGACGGTTTAAAGAATTGGCCGATAAAAAGCACGAAATTTTTGATGAAGATTTACAAGCTTTGGTGACAGAAACACAAACTGAAGCGAGTGAATCAATCAAACTGGTGTCTTTAAAAGTTTGTACTGAAACTGGTGAAAAAAATACCGCAACGGTTGTTTTGTCTATTAATGATAAGGAACAAACCGCCACTGCAAAAACCTCAGGTGCAGTAGATGCTACTTTTAGCGCCATTAGTGCCTTGGTAGATTTTGAGATAAATCTGCAATTATATTCAGTCTCTAACGTAACCCAAGGCACTGATTCGTTGGGCGAAGTTAACGTACGCCTGGAGCATGATGGGCGTATTATTAATGGTCAAGGTACTGATACAGATATTATTACAGCCAGTGCTAAAGCGTATATTCATGGTTTGAATAAAATTATGGCAGCTACCGATAGGGCACATCCTCAGATATGAGTGGAGCGCTAAGATCACGTTATTTAGAAGCCTTAGGTGTGCCTGAGTTTTTATACGCCGAAGAAAAATCCGAAGATATTGATGCGCAAAAAATCACCACACTGTGTTTGGTAATTGAAACACAAAATTCATGTTCATTTTTCCAGACTGGAAAATATCAAGATTTTTTATTAAAGATGTTAGCTGCTATTGGTTTACAACAACAGGATGTAAATCTTATCAGTATTAATGCTGATGATTTAAGTCGAACACTTGGTCAATATAATGCTAAAACGGTGTTGCTAATGAGTAAAGATTTGAAACCATCTTCTGAGCAACACTTTATTGCACACCATCCAAGTAAAATCTTAGTGGATGAACAGCTCAAACGTGAAACCTGGGAGGTCTTGAAAAAGATGAAAGCATGTCTAAAGTAGATTACACTTTAAAAGGCTATGATCGCCCCAAGCTTACTACACCCAATGGCGAAAAGAAATTACTCATGCATTCGTGCTGTGCCCCTTGTGCTGGTGAAATTATGGAAGCATTGGTAATCTCAGAAATTGATACAACGATATTCTTTTATAATCCGAACATTCATCCTACTGAAGAATACGAATTACGCAAAGAGGAGAACATTCGTTTTGCGCAAAAACTCGGTATGCCATTTATTGATGCAGATTATGATAAAGAAAACTGGTTTGATCGTACCAAAGGTCAAGAGAATGAGCCTGAGCGTGGGGAGCGCTGCACCACGTGTTTTGACATGCGTTTTGAAGTGACTGCACAGTATGCGCAAGATCATGGCTTTGATCTTATCTCATCAACCCTAGGTATTTCACGCTGGAAAGATATGGATCAAATCAATGGTTGTGGTGTGCGTGCCGCTGAGCCATTTAATGAAATTAGTTATTGGGATTTTAACTGGCGCAAGCAGGGTGGTTCGTCGCGTATGCTAGAGTTGTCTAAGCGAGAAGAGTTTTATCAGCAGGAGTATTGTGGTTGTGTATATTCATTACGTGATACCAATCGTTGGCGTGTGTCTAAAGGTCGTGAAAAAGTTGAACGCGGTGTAAAATTCTACCAAGAAGCCATGGGAAAATTACCTGTTCAGACTAAGCTTTAGCCTAATAAATATAACAACAATGCTTTTTGTGAATGTAGGCGATTTTCAGCCTCACTCCATACCAAGCTTTGCTTGCCATCAATGACATTAGCGCTCACTTCTTCGCCACGATGCGCTGGTAAACAGTGCATAAATACTGCGTCTGATTTAGCCTGAGACATTAAATTTGTATCGACTTGGAAATCTTTAAAGTCAAATTCTCGTTTTTTCTTTTCAGCTTCTTGACCCATACTAGCCCACACATCGGTCACTACTAAATCTGCATCGTGGCAAGCGCTATTTGCATCTTTACATAAGTTGATGTAATCAGCGTATTGATCAACAAAACTTTGATCGGGCTCATAACCTTTAGGTGTGGCAATATTAAGCGTAAATCCAAAAGCTTTAGCTGCTTGCATATAAGTTTGACACATGTTGTTACCATCACCAATCCAAGCCACTGTTTTGTCTTTAATCGATCCGTTCTGCTCTTGATAGGTCATCATGTCAGCCAATAATTGACATGGGTGTGATTCATCTGATAGGGCGTTAATAATGGGTACCGATGAGTATTTGGCAAATGTGCTAATGTCTTCGTGCGATGAAACACGCAGCATAAGACAATCGACCATTGAGCTAATAACAACTGCACTGTCAGTGATAGGCTCACCACGACCTATTTGAATATCTTTGTTCGATAAAAATAAAGCGTGACCACCAAGTTGCACCATACCTGCTTCAAATGAAACACGAGTGCGAGTAGATGATTTGTCAAAAATCATGGCTAAGGTTTTATTTTTCAAGGTATTGCAAATCTCACCAGCCTTATGCTGTTTTTTTAACGTAATGGCTTGATCAATAATTTGTTGCAAATCATCGTTGGATAAGTCATCTAAATTGATAAAGTGTTTTATTGTCATGTTAATATCTTAGTTTATACGGTATCGATTAGCTCACAGACTATAGTAATAATCGTGTCAGCCTCAGCTTTGTTAATAATAAGTGGTGGCAATAAACGGATTGATCGCCCAGTAATGTTGATTAATAGTTTTTTATCTAAGGCTGCATTTAACAGGGTAGAGCAGTCTTGATTAAGTTCAATAGCCAACATCAAGCCTTTGCCACGTATTTCTACTACCTTGTTTGAGTTTGCCAGCTTTGATTTAAAGGTAGATACTAGATATTCACCCATTTGCATGGTGTTATTTAGAATGTTGTCTTTTTCAATAACATTGAGCACTGTGAGTGCAGTTTTACATACTAAAGGGTTACCACCAAAGGTAGATCCATGTGAACCAGGCTGAAACAAAGTGGCCGCCTTTCCTTTAGCTAGGCAAGCACTAATAGGTATACCATTACCCAAGCCTTTGGCTAGGGTTAAAACATCAGGGGTAATGTTGTTATACTCGTGAGCAAATAACTTGCCAGTACGGCCGATGCCTGTTTGCACTTCATCTAGTATTAGCAGCCAATCATTATCTCGGCAAATCGTTTGCACTTGGTTAAGGTAATCGTTAGCTGGAATAATCACACCACTTTCACCTTGAATAGGCTCCAACATGATAGCGACAACATTGGTATTATCAATAGATCGGAAGAGCGTCGTGTAGGGAAAGAGTGTAGATCTCGGTGGTCGCCGTATCATTAAAAAAAAAAATAAACAAAAAAAAGGACGAGCC
>CALCCK010000005.1 GCA_937899995.1 uncultured Gammaproteobacteria bacterium | reverse complement strand
TTTTGGATGTGAGAAGCTGAATGTCTTTTTCATGATGGTTTGGATAATAGAATCAATAAAAGAGATTATACGCACTCAGCAATCTCTCAATACAAATCATAGGCTTACAGTTAGCTAATTATTTATGCTTTATATAATCCATTTAATTTAACAAAAATTATTACTGTAAAAAATACTTTTGTGCATTTTTATAAGCTATCTTTTCTGCAGTATCTTTAGAGAATAATCCTAATATCTTTCTAACCTTATTTATGTGCTTATTTATATAGTTTTCTGGGGAGCCGCTAAAATGCCGTTTAAGTCGTAGAAACTTAAAATCGGTTTCAATAACAAATCTATTAGAATAATTCTCAATTAATTCAAACCAATCTTTATATAAATTATTGTAAGGTTTAAAACCTTTCATAATAGGTTCTAAATAATTCCAATTGCTCTTAGAAATATGATGTCCTTGAATTTTTATTCCAGAAATTAAATTAGGGTACTTATCTAACAAATACTTTAAATTACCACTATTAGTCATCGCTGTATGCGCAAGTACAAGTTTCAAATTAGGAAAATTATTCAATATTTCGTCCAATAATTTTAATGTTTCACTGTGATAAGATTCAGGATTCGCATCTTCTGCTAAAGGACCTCCATCAGAGTCCATTGGCTCCATATGTAAAACTAAGTATTTTCCAGAATCCTCAATCATACTTAGCATTTTAAGAAAAGGTTTAAATGTTAATGGCATTACAATTACGCTTTTTTTTTGCTTGGGAATTTTTGCAAAATGGTATGGACCAAACTCTCCAATACCAATACAATTATCATTTTTCAAAGCGCTATCCAACTCATCTAAAGCTGAATTTATTTCATCTTCTAAGGCTTCAGACATATATAAGTGTGGCAATCCAGTAGGCTCACAAAAACCTAAGAATTTATTACTGCTATCAATTTCATAGACGTAATCTATAGCGTACATTCTATGTTTAGTATATCTTTCTAATTTTTCTCCAGGCCTCAAATCATTAGGGGTCGGCATCTCAATAATATTCATAATATTATTGGTATCTAGTAATTCAAGCAATTCCTCTATATATTCTTCAGCATTCTCCTTGCCTCCAACTCCAGCAGGGGTGATATGAAAGTGAGTGTCGATTATTGGTCCTGAATACTCTCTAGAATGCCAAGACTGATGTAACTCTCTAGCAGGGTCAGACATACGCTCATTAGGGAATTCTGCTAAAACACCTCCTGACGTGGTGATTAGTAATAAAGTTAATAGTAGTGTTTTTAGTTTCATAATAGGCCATTGTAGCTCAATATGACTAACTACTTAGACAGAATTGCCCCACCCACCACTTATAGAAGTTAGGTCGGCGGAGGGAAACTGGGTTAGATATAAGGTTTAGTATTTTCTATTAAAATTGAAAAATATTTACTACTGCAAGACTTCCAATATCATTATCAGAATTTTTTGTTTTAGTGTATTCGGTTCGAATAACACTCTATGACATTGTAAATAATCCAATAAACATTAAAATGATAGCTATGAATTTTTCTAAAAAATTATCTGACTTAAAACAACAACACCTTTACCGGTCAAGAAAAACTATTGATAGTGTGCAAGATACACAGATTGTTATTAATGGAAAATCATTAATTAATTTTTGTTCTAATGACTACTTGTCATTAGCCAACCACCCCTTGATTAAAGAAGCATTTAAACAAGGGGTTAATGAATACGGTGTGGGCTCTGGTGCATCTCATTTGGTCAGTGGTCATTCTCGTGCACATCATGATTTAGAAGTGGCTTTAGCTGATTACACAGGGCAAGCACGTGCGCTATTATTTTCAACTGGCTATACGGCAAATTTGGGTGTTTTCTCTGCACTCAAAGATGAGCTTGACTGGGTATTACAAGACAAGCTCAATCACGCCTCACTGATTGATGCTAACCAACTGATCGATTTACCAATACAACGTTATTTACATAACGATATTACCTCACTTAAAAAGAAAGTAGAAAAACACCTTCCTCGAGAAGGGCAAGGCATGATTGTGACCGATACCGTATTTAGTATGGATGGTGATCAAGCAAATATTGACGATTTGCAAAAGATCGCAAATTTTTCCAATGCAATTTTGATGCAAGATGATGCTCATGGTTTTGGCGTGTTCGAGTCCAATATTCCAATAAATTCTATTTATATGGCTACTTTAGGCAAGGCGGCAGGCACTATGGGTGCTTTTGTGGCTGGAAACGAGGATTTTATTGAATTTTTAATTCAAAAATCGCGCCCTTACATTTACACCACAGCCATTGCACCCGCAATTTGCGTGGCTACACTCAAAAGCCTAGATTTAA
>CALCCK010000004.1 GCA_937899995.1 uncultured Gammaproteobacteria bacterium | reverse complement strand
TTGTATGTCGCGTCTTTTTGTTTTTTTTTTTTGTTGTTGTTGTTGTTATTTTTTTTTTTCAAGCAGAAGACGGCATACGAGGTAGGCTTGTGACTGGAGTTCAGACGTGTGCTCTTCCGATCTATCTGACTTCTGAGATTATTGATTTGGGTCATGTGGGTGAAGTTGAAACCATTGATACTTCAGTGATTGACTTATTACTCAAAGGTGACTTTATCCCGGTGATTGCACCAATTGGCGTGGGTAAAGATGGCTTCTCTTATAATATTAACGCTGATTTAGTAGCCGGTTCTATTGCCGAAGCTTTGAATGCAGAAAAGTTAATTTTGCTTACTAATACACAAGGTTTGTTAGACGCAAATGACGAGTTATTAACTGGCTTAGACGCTAAAACAGTGGATGGTCTTATTGATGATGGCACAATTCATGGGGGTATGTTACCGAAGATTGGTTGCGCCTTATCAGCGGTTAAAAATGGCGTTAAATCAACCCATATTATTGATGGCCGTGTATCGCACGCCGTGCTTTTAGAAGTCTTTACTGATAGTGGTGTTGGTACTTTAATCACCTGTAATGAATAAACCACATCGCGACAGCATCCAAGTTCTTGATTGCCAAATTCTGGCACATTATCAATTTGAAGGCAGTCAGTACATTCTAACCATCGACTCACCAGAAATTGCTAAGGCAACCAAACCTGGTCAGTTTGTACATATCACCGTTTCTGATGCACTGGCAATGCGCCGACCGATTTCTATTATGTCGGTTGATGTAGAAAATGGCACATTCGATTTGCTTTATAAAGTGGTGGGCGAAGGTACTCGTCAATTAGCTGAGCGCAAAATTGGCGAAGTGTTGTCTGTTATAGGCCCTATTGGAAATAGCTTTGAGATGACAGATAAAAAACGACCACTATTGATTGGTGGTGGTGTAGGCATGCCACCAATGATTGCAATTGCGCAAGACATTAAAGACAGTGATTATCAGTCTTTTGTAATTTTAGGTTCGGAAGTGCCATTCCCATTTGATGAAAAGTTGGCTAATAACAACAAGCACTATGAAAGCGCAACACACACCATGCCATTATTAGAAGATTGGGATGTTGAATGTCGTTTAGCCAGTTTGCAAGACTATAAAGGTGTATATCAGGGCTATGTGACTGATTTAGCCAAAGTATATTTAGACAGCTTATCTATAGACGAACTTGCCGAAGTTGAAGTTTACTCTTGTGGTCCACACCCAATGCTTGAAGCAGTAGCTAAGCTAGCCAAAGAGTACGATTTACCTTGTCAAGTCTCACTTGAAGAATACATGGCATGTGCAATAGGTGGTTGTGCAGGTTGCGTAGTGGAAGTGCAAACTAATACGGGTCCAGCGATGAAACGCGTTTGTATTGATGGCCCAATCTTTGATGCAATCACAGTCTTTTGATTCAAGATAATCTAAAAAAAGTTCAAGAGCGCATTCATACGCTTGATAAAAACCAACAAGTAACGCTCATTGCCGTTAGTAAAACCAAACCCGCTTCTGATCTTCAGCAAGCGATTGACGCAGGACAATGCCATTTTGGTGAGAATTATCTACAAGAAGCACTAAATAAAATTGAAATACTTAAAAATCAAGACTTAATCTGGCATTTTATCGGCCCAATTCAATCCAATAAAACCAATAAAATTGCTGAGAATTTTGACTGGGTGCACAGCGTGGATCGATTAAAAATTGCCAAACGTCTGAATGATCAACGCCCAGAGGATATGGACAAACTTAATGTATTATTGCAAATCAATATTGATAATGAGTCGACCAAGTCAGGGATTTTGGAAGATGAAATTGATGGGTTTATCCCCTATTTTGAAAATTTTAAAAATATTGTGTTAAGAGGCTTTATGTGTATGCCTAGTCCCGATAATACTGAGAAAAGTTTTAAAAAAATGGCTGAAATACTGCAAAAATATCCAAATTTTGACACTTTATCTATGGGAATGAGTAATGATTTAGACTTGGCGGTTAAAAATGGTGCTACTTTTGTGCGCATTGGTACCGATATTTTTGGAAAACGAACATGATAGGCCAATTATTTGATATATTATCACCTTGTGAGAATTGTTTTTTTATAAAAGGAGAGGGGATGATGAAAAAAATATTAACTAAACTGTTGTTGATTACAATGTTATTTGTAGGTTTTGGCGTTTCAGTTGTGAGTGCTGAAGAAGATGAAGTTCGAAAGGTGGTTTATCATGCAGACTATGCTGATCCAAGAAGGTTTAGCGCAATGTTGACTAGTATTAACAATATGACAACGCACTATCAAAACGAAATGATTGATTATGATGTTCGTATTGTTTTTGTGGCACATGGTATAAGATTTGTTACTGAGGATAAATTAGAAAAAACACCTTTTGCTGAAGATAAAGCTATGGCGGAAAGGCGTGAAAGTAATTATGGAAGACTTTCAACACTGAACATAGTGCAAGAAGTGAAGCTAGAATTATGCGATATCACCCGCGCAGGTATTGGGCTCGATAAGTCTAAATTACTTGAGGGGGTTGAATCGGTACCATCAGGTGTTGTTAGAATTGCTGAGTTGCAATCTCAGGGTTTTGCTTATATTAAAATTGAATAATTAGAAAAAATGTAATGCAGATTAAGATTCTCATCACCGGCGGTACCATAGACAAAGTCTATAACGAGCTCACAGGTGAGTTGACGTTTGGCGCTTCTAATTTGGATGAAATGTTAGAACGCAGTCGATCAACCATGGATATTGACTCAGAAGTGTTGTTTTTAAAAGATTCATTAGACATGAATGATGAAGATAGAAACTTAATTTTATCCAAATGTCTTGAATGTAGTGAAGATAGAGTTGTGGTTACGCATGGTACGGATACCATGGTACAAACTGCCAAATTACTCGGCGATCAAATTAAAAACAAAGTAATTATTTTGTTCGGTTCAATGATTCCTCATTCGATCAATAATTCTGATGCGTTGTTTAATTTAGGGGTTGTACTAAACGCTGTTCAGAATAAAACCAATGGCGTTTATATTGCCATGAATGGCCAAGTATTTGATTTTGACAAGGTGGAAAAAAATAAAGCGCTAGGCATTTTTGAAAAAACCTAGCGCTTTATAGCAAAAAAATAGCCTTACTATTTGGTCATGTGTTCAATGGCTGCACGTAATTCATCAGCAGAGCAAGTATCACAAGTGCCTTTTGGTGGCATCGCACCCTTACCTGAGATTGCGACTTTGACTAAGTCATCCATACCACGTTTGAGTCTTGGTGCCCAGTCAGATTTATTGTTAGATTTTGGTGCTCCAGCAACACCAATGCTATGACAACCCGCACAAGAGGTGGTGTAAACAGACTCTCCACTACGAGATTTTTTGACCACCGCTTTGGGTTTTGCAATGGTAACTGTAGTGACATCAATGTCCCCTTCTAAATAGACTTGACCAATTGGTTTAATGCGATCTTCTAGTGTTGGATTATCAATTTTTTTAAAAAAGATGGACTAATAAAAAAAGTTTTTACCGAAAAAACAATAATTGCAATAATTGCAAGTACTATCATTGAGTTTTTAAAATATAGTGAATTGTCTGTTATACTATTCTCCTTTTAAATATTCGTTAATAACCATAGGTTATAATGCTTACAAACAGTATTATACATCGATGATCCAAAAAACATTATCTCACGGCGTTAAAGCGCTTAAATTTAGCACTTGGATTAGTGTTTTTGTTGTGTTTTTGATTGTACTTATCACTGCATTCTTTGTCACCTTTCCATCGCTACTTGAAGCCCCTCTTGAGAATCAATTGTCAAAAACCAGTGGCTTAAACGTTGAGCTGTCAAAAATTACATTTGATTTTGAACAAGATGGCCTTGTTTTAAAAGTGCATGATATTGTAGTATCGTCACTCGAACAGAAGGTAATCGCCTCTGTTGATTCATTAAGATGGAAAATTAGCTTATTTAATTTTAGAGATGATGTATATCGCCCGAGCAATGTTAATCTTAATACTTTAACGATTTATCCTAGTGTGAATAAGGAGCAAGATAAATTCAGCATCCAGGATATTAAACAATTAGCTTCAGCGCAAAACTTGCGAATGTTGGGCTTCTTCCAGTCATTGTCTATTCAAAAAACATTGATCAAGTATGATCAAGTATTTGAAATTGCACCAATGGTGTTTACTAAAAATGAATCAAATATATTGTTAACAGTGTCAGGTCAACCTTTAAATTTGGATTTTCCAAATGCTTTACCAAGTAAAGTAGACATAAGCGCAACATTTTCTTTGGCTCAGATATCATCCGATCAGTCCATCAATATACCACTTTCAATTAATTATCAGAAGTTACCTGTGATTGAGGCCAACCTTAAATTTTTTGTTGAGCAAGGTAATGACATGGTTGAATTTTCGGGTAAGTTGAATCAAATAAAAACCAATGAGGTGGCTCAATATATTCCATTGCAGTCGTTGGGTAGTGATACACACGCCTGGATTCAGCGTGGTTTTATTTCAGGAAATTTGCAAGACATTGAATTACAATTTAAGAAAAATCTGTCGAAAGATGTGCCAGTAGAAATGCAGTTTAATGCACAATTAAAAGAGTCGGAACTGTTATTTAATGCAGACTGGGGTAACCTTAAAAATTTGGATGCATCGATCAATATTGATGGAAAGAAAATTGTGGTTACGGTGAACAGTACCCAGCTTAATGACATGCAACTTAATGATATTACTGTGCAAATTTTAGACATGAGTCAGCCTGAATTGGACGTGGAGGTTGTCGGCAATATTAACACCACAAGTGAGAAATTTATTCAGTTTCTGCGCCGAGCGCCACTCAGTAATGATATAAATGAAACACTGGATCAATTTACTCTAACGGGCGATATGACTGGTGAATTAAAGTTGGTCATACCCTTAGATGAAAGGGCATCAATTTTGGATATTGATTTAAAATTGCAAGACAATCAATTGATAACGTTGAAAGGTTCTGTCGTAGTTGAAAATTTTAACTCGAGTTTAGGCCTGCATCATAATGAGATCACATCTCAAGGTGTGGGTTATATTAAGGGGATACCTTTTAATATCAGTATCAACCCAAACAATCAAGATGCAGATGTATTTAGTGTGGAATTTATTCATCAAGAAAGTGATTTTAATCTTTATATTGAAAAAAATACAAATAGGCCTTGGCAAGTAAATGTTGTTTCTAGTAGTATTAAGGGTGAATTAGAAATTACGCAAGAACAGGAGTTGTTTATCGTTAATATTTTAAATTTGGAAATATTATCAACTGGAGTACTAGAAGGTGATTGGAATATCAGTCCAAAGGATTTTCCAAAAGATATGTATGTAAAATCTCAAAACATATCGATTGGCGCGTATCAATTACCAGATATACAAGTGCGTTTGGCTTCACAGGATGGTGTGTTAATTATCAACAACTTACAGCTCGAAGGTGTTGGCGTCAATCAAGAATTATTAAATTTTAATGGTGCATGGTATCCTGGTGATAAAACCAGTTTGAAGGCAACAGCCCAAGGTCAAAGGTTATCAGATTTCTTGAATAGGCTTAATATCAACGAAAGAACTGAAGGTGGTGAATTTGAATTTGATGTGCGTTTGTTTTGTAAATGCGCGCCTTGGAATATGGATTTTAAGAATATTACAGGCTTAATAGAGATGAATATAAAAGAAGGAGTGTTTACCAACAAAGATCCAAATCTTGGTCGAATATTGTCATTAATGAACATTAGGTCTATTGCCAAACGCTTAAGAATGGATGTGAGTGATTTGACAGACAAAGGCTTTGTATATGATGATATAAAAGTGCGTTTGACTATTGATCAATCATTGGCGACTATTGACCATTTTGAACTTAGTTCAACTTCAAGTAAAATACAATTAACTGGCCAGAGTGATATTGTTGAACAAACCTATGATTTAAAGGCGAAAGTACGACCTACAATTGGTGATGCGATACCAATTGCCACTTATTTAGCTGGTGGTGGTTTAGCGGGCTTAGGTATTTGGTTGGCTGATATCGTCTTATTTGAAGGAAAAATATTAGATTCTATTGTTGATAAGATAGTTGAATTTAAGTATAAGATTACCGGATCGTGGGATAATCCAATTATAAAATAACTTATGATCGAACAATTATTAGATGACCATCATCTGAACCAAGAAAAAATTACTAAACTTCTATCTTCTCTAGCGGTGAAGGGGGTAGATTATGCAGATTTGTATTTTCAGCATTCGGTGGCTGAATCGTGGTTTTTAGAGGAAGGCATTGTTAAATCTGGTACTTATCATATTAGCCATGGTGTTGGCGCCAGAGCTGTCAAAGGTGAACAAACAGGCTTTGCTTATTCGGATGATTTAAATGCTAAGGCGATTAATCAAGCAGTGGATTTTGCCAAAGGTATTTCAAAACATAAAGCACCGCAAAAAATCCAAACTTTTCATTCGGTGCCACCAATAGCCAAATATAGTGGATTGAACCCATTAGGCAGTTTAACTTCAGAAGAAAAGGTTGATTTACTCAAGCTGATTGATTCCATTGCCAGAAAAGAACCGAAAGTAAAGCAAGTCAGTGCATCTTTATCAGGCGCTTATACTGAAGTGTTAATTGTATCAACTGATGGTATTTATCAAAAAGATTATCGCCCGATGGTTCGCGTGAGTGTGAGTGTGATTGTTGAACACGATGGTCGTATTGAGTCAGCCTCAAGTGGTGGTGGTGGTCGTTATGATTATCGTTATTTTATTGACCACAACTTGGCTGAGATTTACACTCATGAAGCCATTCGGCAAGCATTGGTAGCCTTGAAGGCTAAAGGTGCACCCGCAGGAAACATGCCAGTGATACTGGGGCCGGGTTGGCCAGGCGTGTTGCTGCATGAGGCTATTGGGCATGGCTTAGAAGGCGACTTTAATCGTAAAGGTACCTCGGTATTTTCCGGGAAAATTGGTGAACAGGTGGCTAGTGAAAAATGTACGATCGTTGATAATGGCACACTCGCTAATCGACGCGGCTCGTTAACCATAGATGATGAAGGCACAGCAACGCAAAAAACAACCTTGATTGAAAATGGTATTTTAAAAGGTTATTTATTTGATAAATTAAATGCTGGATTGATGGGTGAAAAATCCACCGGTAATGCTAGACGTGAATCTTATGCACATATCCCAATGCCAAGAATGACCAATACTTACATGCTAAATGGTAAAGATTCTTTAGAAGATATTATTGCCTCAGTTGATGATGGACTGTATGCAGTGAATTTTGATGGTGGGCAAGTTGATATTACCTCCGGTAAATTTGTGTTTTCAGCGAATGAAGCTTATTTAATTAAGAATGGAAAAATCACCACGCCAGTCAAAGGAGCGACGTTGATTGGTTCAGGTGATGAAGTACTCAAGAAAATATCTATGGTGGCAAATGATCTTAAGTTAGACTCAGGCGTTGGTGTGTGTGGCAAGGATGGACAGTCTGTGCCAGTTGGTGTTGGACAGCCAAGTTTGAAGATCGATCAATTGACGGTAGGTGGCACCGAAGTTGCTTCGTGAATTAATCACAATTTATCCTTAAATATATTTTGTTATTTGTTCAAATTAGATATAATGGTTTAGTTATATATTATGTAGAGGGAACTAGGTGTTAGAAAATTATCTACCTATCATGGTTTTTATGTTCTTAGGCATTGCATTTGGCGTTGGTCCAATGTTAATTGGATATTTATTAGGGCCTAGCAAGCCAGACGAAGAAAAAAATTCTCAGTTCGAGTGTGGATTCCCCCCTTTTGATGACTCCCGTATGTATTTCAATGTACGTTATTACTTAGTTGCTATTTTATTTATTTTGTTTGACTTAGAAGTCGCTTTCGTTTTCCCCTGGGCAGTTGTTCAATCTGACCTTGGTTGGTTTGGCTTTATTAGTATGAGCGTCTTTTTATTTTTATTGGTGGTGGGCTTTGTTTTCGAATGGAAGAAAGGCGCGCTAGAATGGGAATAAGGATTATTTAGTATGGCAATTGAAGGTTTAATGAAAGAAGGCTTTGTTACCACGTCATTGGATAAGGTAATTAACTGGGCAAGAACAGGTTCTTTATGGCCAATGACATTTGGTTTGGCTTGTTGCGCGGTAGAAATGATGGAAGCGGGATCTTCTCGTTATGATCTTGACCGTTTCGGTATTGTATTTAGACCAACCCCTCGTCAATCAGACTTAATGATTGTAGCAGGTACACTAACCAACAAAATGGCGCCAGCACTTAGAAAAGTTTACGATCAAATGCCTGAGCCAAGATGGGTGATTTCAATGGGGTCTTGTGCAAATGGTGGTGGCTATTACCATTATTCTTATGCTGTTGTACGCGGTTGTGACCGCATTGTACCAGTTGATGTGTATGTACCAGGCTGTCCACCGACAGCAGAAGCACTACTTTATGGTATTTTGCAACTACAAGATAAAATTCGTCGTACTAATACGATTGCTAGAACTTAATGGAAGATTTAAAAGAACAATTAATCGAAGAATTCGGTGAAGACAATCTGGTTGAAGCTTTTGGTGAGCTGACTTTAACGGTTGATTCTGACGACATTATTAAGGCTTGTTTGAAGCTTAGAGATTTTTTCTTTTTTGATACTTTGATTGATCTATGTGGTGTTGATTACTTAACTTATGGCCAATCTGATTGGGACGCGGACGCCAGCTCTTCAGGTTTTAGCCGAGCACGTGAAGCACAAAGCGATGAAGATAGACACGAGCAACGTTTTGCCGTGGTTTATCATTTACTCTCAGTGAGCAAGAATTACCGATTACGAGTTAAGTCTTACGTTGACGAGGCAGAGCCAATTATTAAATCGGTGACCGATATTTGGGCATCGGCTGATTGGTATGAGCGTGAAGCTTTTGATTTAATGGGTATTTTGTTTGAGAATCATACAGATTTACGTCGTATTTTGACAGATTATGGTTTTGTTGGGCATCCATTACGCAAGGACTTCCCAATGATTGGTGAGGTTGAAATGCGTTATGACGAAGACTTGGGCCGTGTGGTTTACGAGCCTGTGAGTATTGAGCCAAATGTTAATGTACCTAGAGTAATCAGGAAATAAGATGGCTGAAATTCGTAACTATACCCTTAACTTTGGCCCTCAACATCCTGCAGCGCATGGTGTTTTACGCCTTATTTTAGAAATTGATGGCGAGGTAATTGAGCGTGCAGATCCGCATATTGGCTTACTTCATCGTGGTACTGAAAAATTAATAGAGTCTAAGCCATATAACCAATCTATTGGTTATATGGATCGCCTAGATTACGTTTCAATGATGTGTAATGAGCATGCTTATGTAATGGCAATTGAAACCATGCTTGGGCTTGAAGTACCTGAAAGAGCACAGTATATTCGCGTGATGTTTGATGAGATTACTCGTATTCTAAATCACTTGATGTGGTTAGGTACGCACGGACTTGATGTTGGTGCGATGAGTATTTTCTTATACGCTTTCCGCGAGCGTGAAAAGTTGATTGACTGTTATGAAGCTGTGTCCGGCTCACGTATGCATGCGACGTATTATCGTCCAGGTGGCGTTTATCGTGATCTTCCAGATAAGATGCCTCAGTATTTAGAATCAGATTTCCGCAGCGCAAAAGAGCTAGATGCAATGAATGAGAATCGTCAAGGTTCGTTGTTAGATTTTATTGCTGATTTTGTTAAAGAATTCCCCAAGAGTATTAAGCAGTACGATGATTTGCTAACGGATAACCGTATTTGGAAACAGCGTTTGGTTAATATTGGTATTGTTTCAGCCAATCGTGCCAAACAGTTAGGTTTTACTGGTCCAATGCTTCGAGGCTCTGGTGTGGCTTGGGATTTGAGAAAAAACCAGCCTTATTCGGTTTATGACCAATTAGAGTTTGATATTCCAGTTGGTGTTACTGGTGATAGTTATGATCGTTACTTGGTGCGTATGGAAGAAATGCGTCAATCTAATCATATTATTGAGCAATGTATAGATTGGTTGCGTCAAAATCCAGGCCCGGTTATGAGCGATGATCACAAAATTTGTCCGCCGAGCCGCGTTGAGATGAAAGACGATATGGAATCACTCATTCATCACTTTAAACTCTTTACAGAAGGCTATTGTTTACCAGCAGGCGAAGTGTATTCTGCCATCGAACACCCTAAGGGCGAGTTTGGTATTTATTTGATTTCAGATGGCGCAAACAAGCCATATCGCGTTAAGATTAGAGCGCCTGGTTTTGCGCATTTAGCAGCCATGGATGAGATGGTAAGAGGGCACATGTTGTCTGATGTGGTAACTATTATTGGTACACAAGATATTGTATTTGGTGAGATAGATAGATGATTTCAAATAAAGCAAAAAAACAAATCGATGCCTGGGTAGTAAAATATCCAGAAGGACATCAAAGTTCTGCAGTGATGGAAGCATTGAAGCTTGTCCAAGCTGAGAACGACAATAGGTTAACGCCTGATACCATTCAAGCTGTGGCAGACTATTTAGATATGCCAGGTATTGCAGCGGCTGAAGTGGCAACATTTTATGAAAATTACAATCATAAGCCAGTGGGCAAGCATACCATTCGTTTCTGCCATAATATTTCATGCATGCTTAATGGGTCAGACGAGCTGATTACGTATTTAGAAAACAAGCTAGGCGTTAAAACTGGTGAAGTAACGAAAGACGGTCTGATCAACGTTAAAAAAGTAGAGTGTTTGGGCGCCTGTGTTGGTGCACCAATGTTTCAAATTGGTGACCAGTATTATGAAAACTTAACCGCCGATAAAATTGACGAAATTGTAGATGGTCTAAAATGAATGAAGTTTGTTTTAAAAACTTAGAACAAAAAGATCCGTGGTCGTTAAAGACTTATGAGGCGAATGGTGGTTACTCTGTTTGGAGAAAGATCCTAAAAGGTGAATTTACCCCTGAACAAATCATTGACGAATTAAAAACTTCTGGCTTACGTGGTCGTGGTGGCGCAGGTTTTCCAACCGGCCTTAAATGGAGTTTTATGCCGCGTAATGCCGACATGCAAAAATATGTGGTTTGTAATTCTGATGAGGGAGAACCTGGCACTTGTAAAGACAGGGATATTTTAAGATATAACCCACATTCAGTTATTGAAGGCATGGCAATTGGTGGTTTTGTAATGAATGCCACTAAGGGTTATAACTATATCCGTGGTGAATTCATGGAGCCATTTTATCGCTTTGAGGATGCACTAAAAGAAGCTTACGATGCGGGCTTACTCGGTGAAAACATTGATGGCAGCTCAGTGAGTTTTGATTTATACACACACTTAGGCGCAGGCGCTTATATTTGTGGTGAAGAAACAGCACTTTTAGAATCACTTGAAGGCAAAAAAGGTCTGCCAAGATTTAAACCGCCATTTCCAGCAAACATTGGTTTGTATGGTAAGCCAACCACTATTAACAACACAGAAAGCTTTGCTTCTGTTCCAGATATTCTTGCAAAAGGTGGGCAATGGTTTGCTGATATTGGTGTTGAAAACTCCGGTGGCTGTAAACTATTCTCTGTCACAGGCCATGTTAATAAACCTGCAAACTTTGAAGTGCCAATGGGTATATCTTTTAAAGATTTGTTAGAAATGGCAGGTGGTATTCGCGAAGGCAGAACCTTGAAGGCAGTGATTCCAGGTGGTTCATCAACCCCGGTATTAACAGCAGAGGTGGCTATGGCGATGACCATGGATTATGACGGCATTGAGAAAGCAGGCTCTATGTTGGGTGCGGGCTCAGTAATCATAATGGACGACTCAACATGTATGGTTGAAGCATTGACGCGATTGGCGCATTTTTATTATGACGAATCATGTGGTCAGTGTACACCGTGTCGTGAAGGCACAGGTTGGCTGTATCGCGTACTAAAACGTATTATGGACGGCAATGGTAAAGCAGATGATATTGATCTACTAATGAGTGTTCAAGACAAAATTATGGGCAACACAATTTGTGCGTTGGGTGATGCTGCGGCAATGCCAGTTGAAAGTTTCTTGAGGAATTTCCGTGAAGAGTTCGAATATTACATCGAGCATGGTAAAAGTATGGTGAAAGGATAATGGCTGATATTGAAATTGAAATTGACGGTAATATAGTTAATGCCAAAGCAGGTGAAATGCTTATCGCTGTTACTGACAGAGAAGGCATTAGTGTGCCGAGATTTTGTTATCACAAAAAATTATCAATAGCGGCTAACTGCCGTATGTGCTTGGTGGATGTTGAAGGAGCACCAAAACCACAACCAGCGTGCTCTACGCCGATTGCCGATGGCATGAAAATCCACACTCAAAATGAGAAGGCCAAAGCTTCTCAAAAAGCGGTGATGGAATTTTTACTCATTAACCACCCGCTTGATTGCCCAATTTGTGATCAAGGTGGTGAGTGTGAATTACAAGACGTGGCTATGGATTACGGTTCAGATGTTTCGCGCTTTACTGAAGGTAAACGTATTGTGGTTGATAGTGATATTGGCGCATTGATCCAAACAGACATGACCCGCTGTATTCACTGCACACGTTGTGTTAGATTTGGTGTTGAAATAGCCGGTATTATGGAAATGGGAGGTACAGGTCGTGGTGAAGACATGAAGATTGAGCCATTCTTGAGCGAAGGTATTCAATCAGAGCTTTCAGGTAATATGATTGATGTTTGTCCAGTGGGCGCATTAACCTCTAAGCCTTTCCGTTATGAGCTTAGATCTTGGCAAATGAACGCTGTTTCTAATATTGCTCGACATGATTTAGTCGGTTCGAATATTTACACACAAACTTATAAAGGCAAGGTTAAGCGTATTGTTGCTAAAGATAACGACAGTGTTAATGAAACTTGGATTTCAGACAGAGACCGTTTTTCATACGAAGGTCTTTCCCATGTGAACAGACTGCTAACACCACAGATTAAGGTTGAAGGCACATGGAAAGAAGTTGAATGGAATGTCGCACTAGATTTTGCCATTCGAGGCTTAGCAAACAATGTGTTTAACACCCATCAATCAGATAAATTGGGCGCACTAGCTTCAAATACAGCAACACTTGAAGAGTTCTACTTGTTACAAAAGATTTTAAGAGAAGTTGGTTCTGAAAATATTGATCACCGTCTAAATGTGAAAGATTTGGACCATGCAATTTCACTTGAATCAAACATTAAATTAGCAGGTTTAGAAGGTATTGACCATGCGCTTGTGATTGGCTCGAATCTACGATTAGAGCAACCAATGATTAGCCATCGTTTGCGTAAAGCTAATTTATCAGGCGCTAGTATTGATGTGATTAATGCAATGGCATTTGATTTTAATTACCGTCTTAATAGTGAAAATATTATTTCACCAAGCCAAACAGCGGCAACGTTAGCAGGTGTATTAAAGTCGGTTTTACAAAATACAAACATTGAAGTTCCAGACTATTTAGCTCAAATTGAAGTGAGTGATATTACAACGCAATTAGCAGAAAAATTATCTCAATCAGATAATTCAGTAATTGTCTTAGGTGAGCACATTATTAATAACCCACAAGCATCTAGTATTGCTAATTTAGTGGGTGAGATTGCACAATATTCTAATTCTACAACGCTTAATGTCAGCGCCACTGCCAACTCTATGGCGGCTAACATGGCGGGCTTTGTACCAGGTAAAGACGGTTTAGATGTAAATGCTATGTTGACAGCCGACTTAAAGGCTTATATTTTGTTAGATGTTTATCCGCAATACGATTTCCATCATTCTATTCAAGCCGTTGAGGCGTTGAGTAATGACGATACTTTTGTAATCTCTTTAAATAGCTTTAAAGATGATATAGTTTCAGAGTATTCAGACGTTCTATTGCCGATTGCCAGTTTTTACGAAACATCAGGTTCACATGTGAATATCGAGGGTAAGATTCAATCATTCGCAGCAGCGGTGAATGCGCCAAGCGATGCAAAACCAGCTTGGAAAGTGCTAAAAGTATTGGCTGATTTGTTAGAGTTGCCAGGCTTCCATTATGCGGATTCAGCGCAAGTTACTAGTGAAGTCATGCATCAGAGTCACAAGCAGCATACACATGATGAAAGTATTGATGTAAAAGTTAAAAGAGATGTTAATATTATTTGGCAAAAATCTCCTTATGCTGTTGATGTTTTATCTAGACATGCGGCTTCATTGCAAGCAACTAAGATCGGCCAAATTAACAGCGCTTCAATGAACAAAGCCACAGCTAAAAAGTTAGAAGTTGCACAAAATGATGAGTATCTAGGCGTACCAGTGGACATTAACGAGGCAGTGTCTAACAACTGTGTGTTTGTTAATGCAAATCATTCAACAGAAGCGCAGTCATGATGGCATTGTGGCAATCATTTGTTGAATTAATGCACGAGCTAATTCCATGGTTTGATGGCTCTATTGCAACGATTTTGATTATTTTAATTAAAGCTATGGCCTTGGTGATGCCACTGATGTTGGTGGTAGCTTACTTCACTTATGCTGAGCGTAAAGTAATTGGTTATATGCAGTTACGTATTGGCCCTAACCGTGTTGGTCCGAAAGGCTGGCTGCAACCGATTGCAGATGCTTTAAAGCTTATGACTAAGGAAATCATTTTTCCAACCAAGGCTAATATTTACTTATTCCTGTTAGCACCAATATTGGCGATTGCGCCTGCAATTGCAGTTTGGGCAGTTATTCCTTTTGACGAAGGTATCTACGTGGCTAATCTAGATATTAGTTTATTGTATGTTCTAGCAATTGGTTCGATTGGTGTGTATGGCATTATTTTAGCGGGTTGGGCATCTAACTCTAAGTATCCATTATTAGGCGCATTGCGTAGCGCATCACTTTTAGTCTCTTATGAAATTGTGATTGGCTTTGCTGTAGTAACCGTGGTGATGATTTCAGGTAGTGTTAATCTGAATGATATTGTGATGGCGCAAAAAGGTGGTTTTTGGCATTGGTACTGGATTCCGTTATTCCCAATGATGATCATCTTCTTTATTTCCGCTTTGGTTGAGACTAACCGTGCACCATTTGATGTAGTGGAAGGTGAATCAGAAATTGTAGGTGGTACCCACGTAGAGTACTCAGGCATGACATTTGCGGTATTTTTCTTAGCAGAGTACGCCAACATGATTCTCATGGCAGTATTAGCAGTGATACTGTTTTTTGGTGGTTGGCATTCTCCATTTGAAGGGGTTCCATATATGGAATCAATGTTTACGTGGGTGCCAGGCATTTTCTGGTTATTAGCAAAAACAACCTTCTTTATGTTTTTGTATTTGTGGATACGTGCAACTTTCCCACGTTTTCGATATGATCAAATCATGCGTTTATCATGGAAGGTGTTTTTACCATGGACCATTGTTTGGATTTTTGTGGTCGCGTTGATGACACAATTAAAAATAGGGCCTTGGTTTTAGTACTGATATTGGGAGTTAATTCATGATTAATAGCATTAAAAAATTAGTAAAAGATTTCACTTTAAGTGAATTGCGTGGCGGTATGAAAATCACCGCGAAAGAGCTGTTTAATAAAAAAATTACGGTTCAGTATCCAGAGGAGAAGACCCCAATTTCACCACGTTTCAGGGGCTTACATGCCTTACGTCGTTATCCAAATGGTGAAGAGCGTTGTATTGCTTGTAAACTCTGTGAAGCAGTTTGTCCGGCCAATGCAATTACTATTGAATCAGAAGTACGAGATGATGGCACACGCCGTACCACGCAATACGATATTGATTTGTTTAAGTGTATTTTCTGTGGCTTTTGCGAGGAAGCTTGCCCAGTTGATGCTATTGTTGAAACTCAGATTTTTGAATACGCTTTCGTAGGTTCAAGAGATGGAAATGATAATACAAAAGGACAATTTGGTAGCATTATTACCAAAGATCAATTATTAGAAGTGGGCGATAAGAATGAAAAGATGATTGACCAAACTAGGTTAGAAGATTCGAAGTATAAATAAAGGCTAATTATGACATTTGATCAAATATTATTTTATGTATTTTCATTTTGGTTTGTTGCCAGTTCATTAGCGATGATTTTTTCGCGCAATGCGGCAAAAGCAGTTTTATTCTTAATTCTATCGTTCTTTTCTGCTGCCAGTATTTGGATCCTGCTAGAAGCTGAATTTTTAGCCATTATCCTGATTTTGGTTTATGTCGGTGCTGTAATGGTACTGTTCTTATTCGTTATTAAGATGCTTAACATTGATAAGTCAACGCTACGTGCAAAGTTTACTGGTTATCTACCGTTAGGTTTGATTGTGGCGGTGATTATTATTGCTGAGATGACTTTGGTCTTGGGTGGCAATCAGTTTGGCCTAGATGTAGTATCTGCACCGGCAAGACATGCCGCAGATTACAGTAATATCACCGTATTGGCGATGCAACTCTATACTACTTATGTTTATCCGTTTGAATTGGCAGCAGTGCTGTTGTTACTTGCGATTATTGCAGCGATTACTTTAGTGCACCGTAATGATGTCAGTCGTAAGAAGCAATCAATTTCAGAGCAAGTGAGTGTTCAAGCCAAAGACAGAGTGCGTCTTGTTTCAATTACATCGCCTAAAAAGGAGAATAAATAATGGTTAGTTTGAGTGATTATTTAATTCTAAGTGCGATAATTTTTTGCATTGGTCTAGTCGGTATTTTTGTTAATCGTACTAATATCATCATCTTATTGATGTGTGTTGAATTAATTTTAGTAGCGGTTAATACTAACTTTATCGCTTTTTCATATTTTTTAGGCAATGAAGCAGGGCAAATTTTTGTCTTCTTTATTTTAACAGTGGCAGCGGCAGAAGTTGCGATTGGACTAGCCATTCTAACGTTATTGTTTAGAAATAAAGGCACTATTAACGTTGATGTAACCAACAGTCTGAAGGGATAGATACGAAACTGATGATGGAAAATATTTATTTAACAATTGCACTTGCCCCACTTTTAGGCGCCATTATCGCTGGATTTTTCGGCTCCATGTTGGGTCGTACGGCCACACATACTATTACAATTTTAGGTGTGTTGGTTTCAACCGTATTGGCATTGGTCGTCTTTAATCACCATGTTTTAGAACAAGGCGCGGTCTTTAATCAAAACCTGTATACCTGGATGCAAATTGGCAACTTGAATGTCAGTATTGGTTTCTTAGTTGATAACTTAACCTCAGTGATGTTAGTGGTGGTTTCATTTGTTTCATTGATGGTGCATATTTACACCGTTGGCTATATGCATGACGATGATGGTTACACCAAGTTTTTTAGTTATATCTCATTGTTCACCTTCTCAATGTTCATGCTGGTCATGAGTAATAATTTCATGCAATTGTTCTTTGGGTGGGAAGCAGTAGGCCTTGTTTCATACTTATTGATTGGTTTTTGGCATCATAAAGAATCAGCAGTTGAAGCCAACTTAAAAGCTTTCATAGTTAACCGAGTTGGTGACTTTGGTTTCTTATTAGGCATTGGGCTGGTTTTAAGTTTTAGCGGCTCGCTTGATTATATGGAAGTATTCACAAGTTTAGACAAGGTTGTAGGTCAATCACTATGGGGCGCAGACTTAATTACAGTTATTTGTCTATTGTTATTCGTTGGTGCAATGGGTAAATCAGCACAAGTGCCGTTACACGTTTGGCTGCCAGGCTCGATGGAAGGTCCAACACCAATTTCAGCACTTATTCACGCAGCGACCATGGTAACAGCTGGTATTTTTATGGTATCACGCATGTCGCCAATGTTTGAGCTTAGTGATGTAGCACTAACTGTAGTGATGGTAGTGGGTGCGATTACCGCCTTATTTATGGGCTTACTCGGTATTGTACAAAACGACATTAAAAAAGTAGTGGCTTATTCTACGTTGTCGCAGTTAGGCTATATGACCGTTGCCTTAGGTGTGAGTGCTTATTCGGTGGCAATTTTCCACCTGATGACACACGCCTTTTTTAAAGCGTTATTATTCTTAGCTGCGGGCTCGGTGATTGTGGCCATGCATCACCAGCAAGACATTCGTAAAATGGGTGGTTTGCGTAAAAAAATGCCGATCACTTATTGGACAGCTTTGATCGGCACACTTGCTTTGATTGGCTTCCCAGGTTTTGCAGGCTTCTATTCAAAAGACATGATTATTGAAGCTGTACACTTCTCATCATTGCCGTATGCAGATTGGGTTTACTACGCAGTAATTGCTGGTGTCTTTATTACTGCATTCTATTCATTTAGAATGTTCTTCTTGGTGTTCCATGGCAAATCACGTGTTGATCATCATACTGAGGAGCATTTGCATGAATCTACGCCATCGATAACTTTTCCATTAATCGCCTTAGCAATTCCTTCAGCGGTGATTGGTTATTTCACCATCGACCCAATGTTATTTAATGGCTGGTTAGACAATGCTATTATTATCGATGCAGCTAAACATGCGTCAATGACTGAGCTGTCAAAGATGTTCCATGGTGCAGCTGCGATGATTTCTCATGCAGTGTTCACCGTTCCATTCTGGATGATGGTTGGCGGTATTGTAGCAGCCTGGATACTTTCACTATATCGCACACAGTGGGCTGACTGGATACAGAAAACCTTCCATCGCACTAACTATGCCTTAGAGTCTTTATACGGGTTTGATCGTTTTAATGAAATCGTCTTTGTTAATGGCATCAAGAAATTGGGTAATTTATTGTGGAGGGTTTCAGACATGGGGCTGATTGATAAGATTGCGGTTAATGGTAGTGCGAGACTGGTTGGCTTTATTGGTTCTGTGGTCCGACCGATTCAAACAGGTTATGTTTATCATTATGCATTCTTCATGATTTTCAGTTTATTAATTATTTTAACTTGGGTGCTGTTTGCAGGCGATAACCCATTACTATCTATCGAGTTTTAACTATGGAATTATTGAGTTTATTAATTTGGCTACCAATCTTAGGTGGCGCATTGGTTATCTTGATAGGTAATGATCGCGCTGATACAGCTAAGTGGTTAAGTGTAGCAATCTCTGTTGTTATATTTGTGATGTCGTTAAGTCTTTATACAGATTTTGATAGCACAACCCATCTGATGCAATTTGAAGAGAAAGCATCATGGATTTCTTATTTTGATATCAACTATCATATTGGTGTTGATGGTATCTCGATGCCACTCATTATCTTAACAACGTTCTCAACCATTCTAGTCATTATTGCTGGCTGGGAAGTTATTACTCGTAGAACTGCACATTATATGGCTGCGTTCTTAATAATGGAAGGTTTGATTATTGGCGTATTCTCATCACTTGATGCAATTCTTTTCTATACTTTCTGGGAAGCATCATTGATTCCAATGCTTTTAATCATTGGTATATGGGGTGGCGATAATCGTGTGTATGCTGCTATTAAGTTCTTCCTATATACATTCTTAGGTTCAGTAATGTTATTGGTGTCGTTAATCTATATGTATACCAAAGGTGGTTCGTTTTCAATTCTAGATATGCATAATTTAAGCTTAACAGCAGCAGAGCAGGCGTGGATATTCTGGGCATTCTTTGTAGCTTTCGCTGTAAAAGTTCCAATGTTCCCAGTGCATACTTGGTTACCAGACGCACACGTACAAGCACCTACTGGCGGCTCGGTGATTCTAGCAGCCATCATGTTAAAAATGGGTGGTTATGGCTTCTTTCGTTTTTCATTACCTATTACACCAGATGCGTCATTACAGTTTGCAGATGTAGTGATTGCCCTGTCTCTCATTGCCATTGTTTATATTGGATTTGTTGCCTTAGTACAAAGAGACATGAAAAAGCTAATCGCTTATTCTTCGATTTCACACATGGGTTTTGTTACCTTGGGTGTGTTTGCCTTGTTCTTTATTTTAAAAATGGGCGCAGATGGAAATATTATATCAATCAATGGCGGTAGTGTTGAGGGTGCGCTATTAGGGCTTGAAGGTGCTATGGTACAGATGATTTCACATGGATTTATTTCAGCTGCAATGTTCTTGGTGGTAGGTGTATTGTACGACCGTCTGCATTCAAGAGAAATTTCCACTTATGGTGGTGTGATTAACTCGATGCCGAAGTTCACTGGCTTCGCCGTACTGTTTGCGATGGCCAATGCTGGCTTGCCAGGCACCTCCGGCTTTGTTGGTGAATTCATGGTGATTTTAGGCGCTCTTCAGGCCAATATTTGGTACGCAGTATTAGCAGCGACAACACTAATTGTTGGTGCAGCTTACACTTTGTGGATGGTCAAGCGTGTATTCTGGGGCCCAGTCACCAATCCTGCAGTAGAAACATTAAATGATATTAATGGGCGCGAGTTCTTTGTCTTGACAATCTTGGCACTAGCGGTATTAATTATGGGCCTATATCCACAGCCAGTAATTGAAGCTATACATAGCTCAATTGAACACTTATTAAATCAAGCATTAACGTCTAAATTATGATGAATACTTTCCAATTTGATACAGCGTCGTTACTGGTAGCTTTGCCAGAAATCTTTTTATTAAGCTCGATTGTAGTAATACTGTTGTTGGATCTTTTCTTAACCAAAGGATTTAAGCAAGTTACTTATTACTTAACCCAAGCAAGCTTACTAATAACAGGTATTTTGTCATACAGTCTAATTGGACAGCCAGAGACGCTTATCTTTGGTAATTCATTTATATTGGATGATATGGCCTCGGTATTCAAAGTCTTTATGATGGGTGCTGCGATGGTAGCCATGGTGTATTCTCGTCACTACTTAACCCAGCATTCTTTGTTTACAGGCGAATATTTCGTCTTAGTATTGTTATCAATTTTAGGCATGATGGTTATGGTATCAGGCTATAGCTTACTGACGTTGTATCTAGGGCTTGAAATTTTGTCATTATCACTTTATACCTTGATTGCTATTGCACGTAAAAGATCAAGCGCAATTGAAGCGGCACTTAAATACTTTGTACTGGGTGCAATTGCATCAGGCTTATTGCTTTATGGTATGAGTATGATTTACGGCATTAGTGGCAGCATTAATATTATCGATATCGCTGCATTTGCATCTGATTCAAATCTTGGTTCAAGAGAAACATTAATCATTAACTTTGGCCTAGTGTTCCTAGTTATTGGTATTGCCTTTAAACTCGGCGCTGTACCATTCCATATGTGGGTACCAGATGTATATGAAGGCTCACCAACATCTGTTACGATGTTTATATCAACCGTACCAAAGATTGCTGCTGTTGCCATGTTGGTGCGTATATTGGTTGATGGGTTAGGCTCAATGCATGCTTACTGGTCAGATCTGTTTATGATCATAGCGTTATTATCGATTGCGCTTGGTTCAGTTGTGGCACTCATGCAAACCAATATCAAACGCATGTTTGCGTATTCAACCATTTCACACGTAGGTTTTGTAATGCTGGGTTTTGTTACTGGTGTAGTGACTGGTTATGGTGCAGCTACATTCTACATTTTGGCTTATGTGTTGATGAGTTTGGCAGCGTTCGGTGTAATTATCTTGCTTAATAAAAAAGGCTTTGAAGCAGATCAAATTTCAGACTATAAAGGTCTAAGCAAACATTCGCCTTGGTTTGCTTTAATGATGTTGGTGGTGATGCTGTCAATGGCAGGTGTACCACCATTTATTGGTTTTTATTCAAAATTCTTTATCTTGCAGCAAGTTATTTCTGCTGGCTTTGTGACAGTTGCCATCATTGCCGTGGTATTTGCCGTGATTAGTGCATACTACTATTTACAAATCATTAAGTCTATGTACTTTAATGATGCTGAACAAGAATTAACCATTACTGCACCAATGGACATGAAGCTTGTTTTATCAATTAATGCAATTTTGATTTTAGTGGTTGGTTTATTCCCAGATTTCTGGATGAGACTTTCACTTTCATTGTTCTAAAGAGATCGTTTGTAAAATATCCTAAATTTTATAAACAACTCTATAAAACCCTGATTTAGAGATCTAAATCAGGGTTTTTTTGTTTAAAAATAGCTGTGTTAGTGTGTTCTAGAGCAGGCCAAGGTCATCCTTTATGAGAATTTAAGTTAATATTAAAACTTCTAATATTTTTTTTATTGATTGCTAATAGCAATACCACCTAACTTATTAACCCTCTTCCAGGCATGTCCGTAAATCACTTCATAAGTGGCAGGTAATTTACCATCAGCGCGATAAGATTCATACATTTTAATCATTAGTTGGAACTTATCCTTACCCATTAAGGATTTTGATCGAGTGTCAACAGTTTGCGCACCAATGGCTTTAATGTCTCTTAATAAGTCCGTGACTGTTTGATAGGTAAGGGTGAGTTTTTCCATTTCCATGACGGGTGACTGAAAGCCACATCCAAGCATTTGATCGCCAATATCATGCATATCTGTAAAAGTATTAACATGTGTTTCGTTATCAGCCACTGACCAGCTCTTTTTCAGCTCTTTAAGTGTATCTGGACCAAAGGTAGAGAATAAGATTAATCCATCGTTTTTAAGCACTCTATGGATTTCTGAGAATAGTTGTTTTAGATTAGGACACCATTGCATCATTAAACTAGAAATAACCATATCAACACTATTGTCAGCCAAGGGTAAATGATTAGCATCTGCGCAGATTTTGTTGTTTGCAAGATTGCGCTCTAGCGATTGATATGCAAAGTCTAGGCAAACGAGTTGTGAATTTGGAAAACGCTTAGACAGTTGCTGACTAAGTAGCCCCGTGCCTGCACCGAGATCAACAATGACTTTAGAGCTACCCGCAATAACATCCAATTTTGCATCGAGACGAATAGCAATTTCTTTTTGTAATAGGGCATGCGCATCATATTGTCCTGATGCCTTATTAAAAGCTGATCTTACTGAAGACATTGCTCAACCTTGTTGGTGATGTTTTGCATTAAATCAAAATAATGAACAGCGCCTTTATCTATCTGATATCCCATGATGTCGATACTGGCTGTGTTGACATCTAAACCTTCGGTCAATACATTGATACGCTTAGCGGGTATTTCGATACTACTGAGTAGGCATTTTGTTTTTTTAGCCTGCATGGCTTGTTTGGCTTTGAGTATTTTTTGAATACTGAGTCTATCCCCGTGTGAGCGAGTAACCGTGGTTGATTTTTGCAGATGATTGGATTCAATAAAGTATTCTAACGTATTTGAAAACGTGGCGATTGGCGTTGTTTTAACTTTAGATAGTTGTTGATCAATATTGCGCTTAAGTTGCTCTAATTTTTGATCAACTTGAGTCAAATTGTTTTGATAAGTGGCTGAGTTACTATTATCAATTTTGATCAATTTATCAGTTAGTAATTTTGCAAAGTTTTGCATATGGCTAATATCCAACCAACTGTGATGGTTGCTAACTTGCCTATTAACAATGAATTGTTTACTGGTATCAATACTATTTAAAGCCTTGCTTAATCCTGTTTCAAAATTAGGGTGTATAGAAACAACCAAATCTGCTTTATCTAATAAAGACAGTTGTGAAGGCTTGAGGTGGAAGTGGTGAGCAGATTGCTGATTTTCTAATAATAGAGTAGGTGTGGTAACGCCTTGAGTTAGATGACTAACAATAGAATGAATTGGCTTAATGCTGACCACGATATTCGGACTAGCAAAAGCATTGGTGATAAACAGTAAGGTAATAAAGATCAGGCGAAAAATCATGTGGGTGATTATACCCGTAGCATCACTTACTTTTGACAGACAAAAATTGCTCGCTTTGGTGCAGGTAGGCCTTCAATGGTTAAGTTATCATTATTAGGGTCAAGGAAATCTTGAAGGGATTGAGTATTGTCACCAATCCAATGTGTGGCTCGTTGTTCTTCAGGGGTGGTTTTGGTAACGTCAACTAATTTAATGTTTTTAAAGCCAGTTTGCTCTAACCAAGTGTTCAATGTATCTGTTGATGGTAAACACCAGACATTGCGCATTCTGGCGTAGCGATCTTCCGGAATAATTTGCTCACCATGGATTCCGTCAATAACAAGGGTTTCTAAAATAAGTTCACCATCTATTGTCATCACATTTTTAAGTTGTTGTAAATGTAGCATATGGTCTTTTTGGTGATAGAGTACGCCCATAGAAAATACAGTATCAAATACAGCTTCATTAGGCATTTGTTCTAACTTTAATGGCAATACAAAGGCATGTGGCGGGTTACTAATTAGTGAGCGTATTGCCTGAAATTGATAATTAAACAATAAGAATGGCTCAATACCAAGCACTATTTCAGCGCCAGACAACGCCATAAGATAAGTAAAATAACCATTGCCGGAGCCAACATCAAGTACAGTTTTTTCTTTTAGTGGCTTAATATGAGGGATGACTCTATCCCATTTCATATCACCACGCCATTCGCTGTCTAGCTGCAAATCACCTATCTGATAGGGGCCTTTACGCCATGGCATTAGCTGTTTTAAAGAAGACTCTAATTGTTCATTGTCATTATTTTGTGAATTGATTTTTAGATAAGGTGCAGCGTATTGAATCCTTCCTTGTGGCTGATCTTTAATGGATTCGATCGCCCCAGATCGGAAGAGCACACGTCTGAACTCCAGTCACAAGCCTATCTCGTATGCCGTCTTCTGCTTGAAAA
>CALCCK010000003.1 GCA_937899995.1 uncultured Gammaproteobacteria bacterium | reverse complement strand
GAGCGAGGATGGAGCGAGTGAGAGTTGTGTTGGTGTGTGATGGTCGTAGTTTCTTTTTTTTTTTTTTGTTTTTGTTGTTTTTTTTGTTTTTTTTTTTTAATGATACGGCGACCACCGAGATCTACACTCTTTCCCTACACGACGCTCTTCCGATCTTCGTTTTCACCTGATTGTTTGGCAATACTGTGATGAGAAATGATTGGCAACAAGGGAATAAGTCGTGATATTTTTTTAAAATTGACTTCAAATAAATCAGAAACTTGAGCATAGCTCTTTGGTTTTTGCTGATTATATAAGCCTCTAATGAGTATTGTTTCTAAATCCATTGCGTATTGTATTCTAACTTTCCATCATCGTGTAGTATGTAATGGTTAAAGCCAATCCTGGTTTCATTGTCAAATTGTAGCGCAGTCGATGGGCATGAGATAAGCACAACATCATTGTTATTAAATTCACTAGCTTGGTGAGCATGTCCCCATAAAACTGCCTTTATTTTAGGGTATTTATTCATTACATTGAACAGTTCGTCTGCATTTTCTAATGAGAGTGAATCATCCCAATCTGATTGCATAGAAACGATTGGATGGTGCAGGGCTATAATGTTATATTTGGCCACGCTATTTTGCAAGTCTTGATTAAGCTGGTCCAGTGCTTGTTTGGTGACATAGCCACTGGTTTTTGAAAGCTGAGTGGAGTCAATGGTGATAATTTCCCAATTACCTAAGCTGAATTTAGAGATCAACTGCTCAGAGAAAACTTGATTCAGATTCTCAATTTGGTCATGATTACCACTCAACACCACAATCCTAGATTTGATTGGCTTAAGTATGCGTTGTAACACTTGGTAAGAATTGAGCATGCCATTATGAGTGAGATCACCTGTAATGAGTAAAGTGTCACAGTTTAGCTTAGTAACAGCTTTAACAACTAAAGCTAAATTAGTGTGGGTATCCACCCCCATTGATTCTACTTGGTCATCAATATGGCAATCACTGATTTGGATTAAGTTGTAAGCTTGATTCACGGCGCTGATATAAAGCTAACGCGATTACTCAATCCGGTGAGTAATTCATAGCTGATGGTGTCACTGTTATTGGCAACAACTTCAACCCGAAGTTTTTCATCTCCCCATAAAACAGCGTTATCGCCAATACTAGCTTTTGTTGAGCTGATATCGACACAAATTAGATCCATTGACACACGACCAACCAGAGGGCATAAGATGCCATTGATCAATACAGGTGTGCCATTTTTGGCATGTCTAGGGTAGCCATCCCCATAACCAATGCCAATCACAGCCAATGTGGTGTCTTTATCCGCTATCCAAGTGGCACCATAACCAACTGACTCACCTGCTTGCAGAGTCTTAATTGAGAGTATGGGTGCAGATAATGTCATGACTGGCTTGAGCTGATTGTTCGGTGTGTTGAATGGAGAAGCACCATACAGCATGATCCCAGGACGTACAAAATCAAAGGTTGTTTCTGCTTGAGATAAAATTGCAGCAGAGTTAGCCATGGATCGATTATTCGTTTTAGTTGTTAATTCTTTAAAAAGCTTAAGCTGAGTTTTATTCATAGGGTGGTCAATTTCATCAGCACAAGCAAAGTGACTCATAACACAGGCGATCTCCACCAAAGGATTAGTCTCAAACAAAGACAAACACTCTTTGTACTCAGAAGCAGATAAACCTAATCGATGCATACCGGTATCAATCTTAAGCCAAACATTAACCACCTGTTGGGTGTTATTAATGATAGCTATTTGTGATGTATGATGCACAACAATATGACAGTCTAGACTAATAGCGCGTTGTAATTCACTTTCTGAATATACGCCTGACAACAATAAGATTGGACGCTGAGTAATGGCTCGTAATTTTTCGGCTTCTGATAATTCACTAACGGCCAGCCTGTCTGAGCCATCGATCAATGGGTGGATGCAATCTAGATGATGACCATAGGCGTTAGCTTTAATCATCGACACTACTTTGGCGCCGGATGTTAATTGCTTAACAACAGACAAGTTATGAGTTAATGCTGATTGTGAGATAGAGGCAATAACGTGCATAGGTTGCCTATGTGAGGTTAAAACGGCTCTTTATCAAAATTAGCCATGTTATTTAAATAAGCGGCATTGATTTGTTCGTCAGGAATGCCTTGGAGTTGATCGTCAATAGCCAGATCTTCAAAGCGTGCATACTCACCAACAAAGGCGAGTTTGACTGATCCTGTTGGGCCATTTCTATGCTTGGCAATTTTTAAATCAGCCTTACCCACTTCTTCTGGATTAGAGTAAGTGTCATCATGGTATTGCTCATCACGATAAATAAAAGCAATGATATCTGCATCTTGCTCAATAGAGCCAGATTCACGTAAATCTGACATTTGTGGCATACGCCCTTTACCTGCTTTAGGTCGAGATTCAACACCACGGTTAAGCTGAGATAAGGCAATAACAGGTACATTGATTTCTTTAGCCAGCGCTTTGAGTGAGCGAGAAATCTCAGATATTTCCTGTACTCTATTTTCACTCTTTCCATGTACCGTCATTAATTGTAGATAATCCACCATGATTAAAGCCAATTCAGGGTGTTTTCGTTTAAGTCGACGACATTTAGCTCGTATTTCAGTTGGTGTGATAGAAGGAGTTTCATCAATCAAAATCACATTTTCTTCAAGCGCCCTAACAGCATGATTGAAGCTATTCCAGTCAGTTTCAGTCATTGAACCATCGCGTAATTTTGAGCCGCTAATATGTCCGAACGAAGAAATCATGCGCAATACTAATTGCTCAGTCGGCATCTCCAAACTAAACACAACCACAGGCTTTGGTTTTGGACTACTAATGGCAACATGTTCAATAATATTCATTGAAAATGCAGTTTTACCCATGGATGGACGCCCTGCAATGATGATCAAATCACCATTTTGCAGACCAGAAGTCAGTTTATCAAACTCGCTAAATCCTGTTTCTAAGCCTGTGATACCAGTTGTTTCTTGCATTTCATGAACACGGTTAACCACATCTTTAATGATGTCTTTAACATTGACCACATCTTGCTTTCCTCGGGTGACTTGTTCGGCAATTTCAAATATTTTCTTCTCAGAAATATCAATTAATTCTTGCACTTCCATGTCTTTAGGGTGATAAGCTGTATCTGCAATTTCGTGACTGACGCTAATCAGTTGACGATAAACCGAAAGTTCGCGTACGTGTTTTGCGTAGGCTTCAATATTGGAAATGCTAGGGGTATTTTCAGCAATTTGTGCTAGGTAGGCAAAACCACCAATAGTTTCTTCATTATTATTTTTTTTGAGCTGCTCTTTAACAGTGAGGATATCAGCCGGCTGAGTGTGCTCTAATAATAATGCAATGGCATTAAAAATTAGTCGATGAGAGGCGTTGTAAAAATCATTTTCAACTAAGAGGTCGGCGACTCTATCCCAAGCTTCATTATGCAGCAATAATCCACCAAGTACAGATTGCTCTGATTCAAGTGAATTTGGCGGTATATTAACGTTTTCGATGTCCATATGCGTTGTTTAAATAAAAAAAAACCCTCTTTCGAGGGTTTTAATTTTAACGCAATTTTTGAGTTAAAAGGTTAGTTATTCTTCATCTTCTGAAGCTTTAACTATCACCTTAATATCAACATTGATATCAGTGTATAAAGTCACGCTAATATCATACTCACCAACATAACGAATTGCTTCTGGCATATTAACATCACGTTTTTCAACTTCATGACCACTAGCTGCTAGATTTGCAACAATATCAGCTGTACCGATAGAGCCAAATAACTTGCCTTCATCGCCAGCATTAGCCTTAATCGTACAAACAACACCTGACATAGTGTCTGCTTTAGCCTGAGCATCTTTAGACGCTGCCGCTTCTTTTGCTTGTAAGTCAGCTTTAATTGTTTCAAATTCAGCTAAGTTAGCTGCTGTGGCTGGTTTAGCCACACCTTGTGGAATTAAGAAGTTACGAGCATAACCTGATTTAACGTTAGCCAAATCACCTAAGTTACCTAATTTACCAATTTTTTCTAATAAAATTACTTGCATGATTAACTCCTATTTCTTATGTTTGTCAGTGTAAGGAATCAATGCTAAAAATCTAGCTCTTTTGATTGCAGTGGTTAATTGACGTTGAAACTTAGCACTTGTACCGGTCATTCTTGATGGTGTAATCTTGCCACCTTCGTCAATGTTTTTTAACAAAACATCTATTTCTTTGTAGTCAATTTCTTTAACACCAGCTGCCGTGAAACGACAAAAATCGTTGATTTTAATTTGAGGTCTGCGTTTTCTTTTTTGTTGCTTAGCCATAATAATCTCCTATCTTCTAACCTGTTTTTTATCTTCGTCTTTAGCAGTCATCATAATTGAAGGCCCAGTGATCGCTTCTTTTTTAGAAATAATTAAATTTCTTAAAACGGCGTCGTTAAAACGGAAATTGTAGTTTAGTTTGTCAAGCGTTTCTTGACCACACTCGATGTTCATCATTAAGTAATGCGCTTTGTAAATTTTATCAATTGGATAAGCTAGGTGTTTACGGCCCCAGTCTTCTTCGCGGTGAATATTACCACCGTCAGTAGTAATCATTTCTTTGTATTTGTCCATCATTGTACCTACCTGAGCTGATTGGTCAGGGTGTACAATAAGTGTAATCTCATAGTGTCTCATGAGTCTTTCTCCTTATGGTTATTATAAAATAGCTTGCCACACCATGTGATCAAGCAAGGGAGTGGGTATTTTATACTAGTTAGACAATTTTCACAATCATTAAGAAAGCAGATAGCATGAAAAAACCTTTAATGGGTGGATTTTGTTAAAATCAACTTAATTATTGACTAAGATATTGGCTTTTTTGGACTTAAAATTAATCATTATTAAATGGCTAAAACGCTTAATACTACTTTGTATTTTGTTGTTTGCTGTGTATTTGAATTATTTAAATAATTTGGTAAGGGTGGAGTTTTCAAAACCTCTCACATCGATTCATTCTACATTGTCATTAGAACAACACCCTAAGCCATTGTTAAATATGTTGTTACTGGTAGAGGATCAATCTTTCTTTGAGCATCCGGGTGTGGATTTTAAAGAAATTGCTAGGGTGTTGCGTGATTATTGGTTGCATGACAAACCCATTCGAGGTGCAAGTACGCTGACTCAACAGCTGATCAAAAATACATTACTCACTAAGGAGCAAACCATCAGTCGTAAATTCAATGAGGTGCTGATGGCATTATTGCTTGAAGCGGCTTTTGACAAAGACTTTATTCTTAATCGTTATGTGAATACGGTGTATCTTGCACAACAAGGTAATACAGCAATCTATGGGTTTGAAAAGGGTGCACAATTTTATTTTAATCAATCTATTAAGGCTTTATCAGTCGAGAAAATGGCAACATTGGTGGCTTTAGTGAAAGGGCCGAGTTATTATCATCCAATCAAACACGCGAAAAGGTTAGTCAAACGTAGGCAATTGGTTTTATCTATCTATCATAAGTTCGAGAAAATTGTAAAATAAGCCTATGAAAAACATTCTTGCCATTGATACTTGTACTGAGGTTTGCTCAGTCAGTCTTTACACTAACGGTATAAAAATCAGCCGATTTGTTAAAGATATAGTAAAAAGTTCGGGACTTATTTTGCCTTTGTGTGATGAAGTGTTTTTTCAGGCCGACATCACTGTGGCTGATTTGGATGGTATTGTTTATGCCAAAGGTCCTGGTGCATTTACTGGTGTGCGTATGTGTATTGGTGTGGTGCAGGGCATGTCATTAGCACATGATATTCCTACCATGGGATTTTCTACTTTGGAGCTTGTAGGTTTTGGCGCGGCTAAAAAATACAAGTCTGATAAAGTGGCTGTGGCACTTGATGCGCGTATGGGAGAAGTGTATTGGGGGGTGTATCAAGATCAAAAGTTATCTAATGAAAGCCTTAAAAATCCAAATGAGGTCGACATACTAGATCAAGGATTTATCGGTGTGGGTACGGGCTGGGGCGCGTATGATGCTGAACTTTCTGAGCAAACAGGTATTAAGCATTATGTTTCAAACTTCTACCCAAAGGCTGAAAATTTGATTGATTTATATTTAGATCAAAAAAGTACATATGATAATGAATTACCACTACCGACTTATTTACGTAATAATGTAGCGCAAAAATCATTAAAATAATTCTCAATTCTTACAATATTAATTATTAACTATGTGGAAATGGATTCAGGCATTTGCCTCACCACAAAATTTTTACCGGATTAGCAAAAAACTCATTCCTTGGTTTTTATATCCGTTTATCGCTCTAATTTTAGTGGGATTGTATTGGGCGTTAATTGTATCGCCACCTGACTATCAGCAAGGCGAAAGTGTGCGTATTATGTATGTACATGTACCTGCTGCGTGGATGAGCTTATTTATTTATGTGGTGATGGCAATTGCAGGCGCGATTGGCCTCATTTGGCAAATTAAGATTGCCAATGTGGTAGCTTCAGTTTCAGCACCGATTGGTGCGGCCTTTACTTTTTTAGCCTTAGTCACCGGCGCAGTATGGGGTAAGCCAATGTGGGGCACTTGGTGGGTATGGGATGCGCGCTTAACTTCTGAGTTAATTCTATTGTTTTTGTATTTAGCTTATATGTCGCTCAATAATGCATTTGATAACCCTAAAACTGCAGCTAAAGCTTCATCAGTTTTAGCGATTGTAGGTTTGGTAAACATTCCAATTATTTATTATTCAGTAGAATGGTGGAATAGTTTGCACCAAGGTTCATCTGTGAGCGTAACTAAAGTCTCTATGCAAATAGATATGTTTTATGCTTTATTGTTGATTAGTTTTGCCTTTAAGTTTTTATATGGCGCCTTGGTATTAATGCGTGCTAGAGATGAAGTATTAGTCCGAGAGCAAAATTCACGCTGGGTTAAAGCGATCATTACAGGAGGTAAGGAATAATGGAATTATTGTCGTTTGATAAGTATGCCTATTACATTTGGTTTTCATATTTTTTAACGTTTGCTATTATTGCTATTCTTTTTATTAGAACCCGGTTTATTCATAAAAATGTAATTACTCAGTTACGAGTTAAGTATTCAAGAGGTAAATAAATGACTAAAAGACAAAATAGAATGGTGTTTGTGGCACTATTGATTACAGGTGCAGTAATAGCAATGACATTGTTATTTCAAGCATTGGGCAGTAACACTAATTATTTTTATTCACCGACTGAAGTAGTAGAAGGTAAAGCCCCTGTTGGTAAAAGTTTTCGTTTAGGTGGTTTAGTTGCTAAAGACAGTGTGAAGCGCAAAGACATGACTGTTAATTTTGATGTTACGGATAATAAAAATAAATTTAACATTGAATATACTGGCATCCTGCCAGATTTATTTAGAGAAGGTCAGGGTATTATCACCACTGGTTCGTTAGTGAATGGCACATTTGTGGCAACAGAAGTACTTGCCAAGCATGATGAAAATTATATGCCACCCGAGGTGGCTGATGCTTTGAAAAAGACAGAAGAATCTAAAAATGCTTTGAAAAAGACAGAAGAATCTAAGAAATAATCATGGGTAAATTTTTACCATTAGCTTTATTTATTATATTAGCCTGGTTTTTATTAGAGGGTTTAGGGAAGGACACTAAAAAACTACCTTCACCTTTAATTGGTAAAAATTTCCCTAATCTTGAAGTGGTAGATTTTGATACGGGAGAGAGGTATTTAACTCAAGATAAATTAAAAGACAAAGTATCTTTGGTGAATGTTTGGGCATCTTGGTGTGTAACTTGCCGTGCCGAGCATAAAATGTTAAATGACATTGCAGCAACAAGTGATTTACACATGGTTGGTATTAATTACAAAGACACTAAGAAAGAAGGTAAGCGCTTTTTAGATATATTGGGCAACCCATTTAAATTTATTATTTTTGACCAACAAGGTAAGCTAGGCTTAGAATTGGGAGTGTATGCAACACCAGAGACTTTTATTGTTGATCAGCAAGGCGTGATCCGTTTTAAGCACATTGGTGAGATTACACCTAATATATGGCAAAGTGAAATATTACCATTAATTGAAAAATTAGAAAAATTAGAAAAATTAGAAACATAAGGAACTTTAGTAATTATTTTTTTCTATATTTTTTTCTATAAGCTATTGACAGCAAGGGTTTTTGCTGGATAATTCACCTGGAGCTTAATTAGAAGAGCTTGTTTATTTTTAATATAAAGAATAGTATTTACTTCACAGGAGATTAATATGAATAAATCAGATTTAGTAGCAGCGATTGCAGAGAATTCAGGCTTAACAAAAGCAGACGCAGCTCGTGCATTAGACGCAACAACAGTTGCAATCACTGGCGCATTAGCAGGTGGTGATAACGTAGCAATTACAGGCTTCGGTAGCTTTTTAGTAAGAGATCGTGCAGCACGCACTGGTCGTAACCCGCAAACAGGTGAAGCGATTCAAATTAAAGCATCTAAAGTACCAGCATTTAAAGCAGGTAAATTACTTAAAGAATCAGTAAATAAATAATTTACTTGAGTATAATATGCCCGGTGCTTAGATCAAGTGTCGGGCATAGTTTTTTTGGGCGATTAGCTCAGTTGGGAGAGCAATGCCCTTACAAGGCATGGGTCACTGGTTCAAGTCCAGTATCGCCCACCAAAAAAACATTTCGGTCCGGTAGCTCAGCTGGTTAGAGTGCCTGCCTGTCACGCAGGATGTCGAGGGTTCAAATCCCTTCCGGATCGCCATATTCTAAAAAGCCTGCAGTGATGCGGGTTTTTTAATGTCTGCTCAATTATTATGGATGATTTTTAAGGGGTAAAAACTAAACTTTACACAAAAAATCCTGATTTATTTACCCAAACAGTCACAAGTCGGGGCAGGGGGCATACAAACTGATATTTCGGACATAACAGGTCTATAATCATCCCAATTTTAATAACAGTTTTTACTTTTATTTAGTTGAGTTTATCGCATAAAGCCATTCGAGCTTACAGGGTTTTTCGTTTATAATTCTTATTTTTTAATAGTCAAATGGTTTTAGTGCGCAAGCAAGACACCATCTAAAAATATATTATGTTATTGAAATCAATCAAGGAAAATTCTAAAGGCGTAGTTACTTATGTGATTGTCGGCTTAATTTCACTTACTTTTATTATAACTGCACTCTATGGTATTGACTTTAGTGGCTCATCTAATGTTGTTGCCATTGTGAATGACGATGAGATTTCTCAGGATGATTTTCGATCAGAATTTAATGCTAAAAAACGACGTTTGCAGCAAGAATTAGCTGAGAAATATACAGCTGAATTTGATAATGCACTCAAACAGTCAACACTTGAGTCAATGATTAATCGACGCTTGTTAAATCAACTTGCTAGTGAGTTGGGTTATGCAACAACAGGTAGGGAGTTGCAGGCATTAATTCGCTCTAACAATGTTTTTAAAATTGATGGTAAGTTTTCTTTAGAAAAATACAAACAAATGTTGAGATTGAATGGTTATAGCGATACCCAATATGAAACAGTGAAATCAACAGAATTAACTCAAGGCCAGATTAAATATAATTTATTAAACTCTGCTTTTGTAACACCTTATGCATTACAAAACTTAAGTAAGTTAAACAACCAGCAGCGTAAATTTAGCTATATTAAATTAAGCGCTGATCAATATAAAGGCAAGGTCAGAGTCGATATAAATAGTATTAAAGAGTATTATGACAAACAAACGGAATCATTTTTTGAGCCGCAAAAAATTAAAGTTGACTTTATTGAATTATCATTGAGTGATATTGCCAAAAATATAAATGTTAATGACGATGATTTGTTTAATTTTTACGAGGATGAAAAAGAACGTTTTACTACTGAGGAAGAACGCCAAGCTCAACACATCTTGGTTGAGTCGGAACAACAAGCCGAGCAGATTATTACCCAATTAAACTCAGGTGCTGATTTTGCTAAATTAGCTGAAACACATTCCTTAGACACAGGTTCAAAAGATGCTGGTGGTGACTTAGGCTTCTTTACTTTGGGCGTAATGATGTCTGAATTTGAAGATAAAGTGTTTAGTATGAAGGTAGGCGAAGTGAGCTCACCAGTAAAAACTGAGTTTGGCTATCATGTGATTAAGTTAAATAATATTCAAATAGGCACAGTTAAACCTTTTGATGAAATTCGTGTTGAATTGAGCAAACTTTACACACAACGTGCCGCGCAAAAATCACTTTATGACTTAACTGAACAGCTGACTAACCTAGCTTATGAAGCCAGTTTAGAAGAGGCTTCTGATCAAATGAATTTAAAACTTAATACTTCTGAGTTTTTTGCTCAAAATTCAACTGAATTTGAACCAAAGTTTGTGTCTGCAGCTTATGGTGATTTAGTTTTAAATAAAGGTGAAAACTCTGAGTTAATTGAACTATCTAAAGATAAGTTTGTAGTACTGAGAGTTAAGGATAAATTAGCCCAGAGACAAAAATTATTTGATGAAGTGAAAGGCGAAATCAACACGCGCCTAACCACACTACTATCAAAGAATTTTATAGATAATATTGCCAAGCAAATTACAGACCTATTAGCAAAGGGCGACAATAAAGCGGCCCAGGTATTGATTGATAAAAACCAACTTAAATGGAAAGAAGTGGGCTGGATTAATCGCGATTCTGATAAGGTTGACATTGTGATTGTTAACCAAGTGTTTGCTTTGCCTAAGCCAACCAATGCTACAACTTATAGCGCACAGAGTTTAAATAAGCGCCAATCTATTGTGATTGCATTATCAACAGTTAAAACTGATGATGACATATCAACTAAGGCTTTAGAACGCTCTTTATTGAACTTTGAGTCTGATGCAATGTTTAATGGTATTTTGACAACTTTAAGGAAAAATGCAGATTTAGAAATTTTTGCAGAACGTTTATAAAACTAGCCAATCTTAAAATAAAAAAAGACCTGCAAATTTAGCAGGTCTTTTTTGGATAAGAATTATTGATTATCAATCAGGACCCTTGTCGTAGAAGTTATAACCTGAATCAATGTAAGTAATTTCACCGGTAATGCCTGATGCTAAGTCTGAACATAAGAAGGCAGCAGCGTTACCCACTTCTTCTATGGTGACATTACGCTTAAGCGCAGAGCTATCAGCAGCATAATCTAATAATTTACCAAAGTCTTTAATACCACTGGACGCCAAGGTTTTGATTGGTCCGGCTGATACAGCATTAACACGAATACCTTTTTCAGGACCCATTGCAGCTGCCATATAGCGTACATTGGCCTCTAGTGAAGCCTTAGCAACACCCATGACATTATAGTTAGGGATGGCGCGAATAGATCCTAAGTAACTTACCGTTAATAAGGCACCATTATCATTAAGCATTGAGTTTGCGCTTTTTGCTAAAGCAGTAAAGCTGTAAGAGCTAATGTCGTGTGCTGTGGCAAAATTTTCACGTGTGGTGGCTTCAATATAATTACCATCTAATGCTTCACGCGGAGCAAAGGCAACAGAGTGCACTAAAATATCAAAGTTATCCCAATGATTTTTAAGCTCTGCGAAGGTGGCATCGATACTCTCATCAGTACCAACATCACAAGGAATAACAATATTAGAATTACAAACTAAGGCACATTTATCAACCCGTTTTTTTAATTTTTCGTTTTGGTAAGTCAGTGCAATTTCACAGCCTTGTTTGGCCATAGATTCGGCAATACCCCATGCAATAGATCGCTTAGATGCAACACCAACAATTAGTGCTTTTTTCCCTGTTAAAAAACCCATAAGACTCCTTAAGTATTTATAATTGATACGATGTTGAATTATAAACATATAAAGCTTTTGATATGGGTTGTTTTACCTCTATTAGGCGCCTGTACTGAGCCTTGGAACAATCCGTATCTCGACACACAAAGACTAGACAATACGCTTTACAGCTCTTTTTCTGCACGTCCAAAACATTTAGATCCGGCACGTTCGTATTCTTCAAATGAGTGGACTTTTATTCAGTCTGTGTATGAGACACCACTACAATATCATTATTTGAAACGACCTTACACATTAATACCTGGTGTATTAGCACATATGCCAAAAGTACATTATTACAATAATGCAGGTGATGAAATCACAGCTAGCGATCGACAGTCAGCGGCTTTTTCACGTTATATTTTGCAAATTAAACCAGGAATAATGTATCAAAACCATCCTGCCTTTGTTAAGCAAAATCTTACATTAAATGATGATGAACTTGGCAATATTAGCTATTTAAGTGATTTTTCTAAAACCGCGACAAGAGAGTTGGTTGCCAGTGATTTTGTACATCAAATCAAGCGTTTGGCTAATCCGAAATTACACTCTCCGATATTAAGCTTAATGAGTGAGATGATTGTTGGTCTTGATGATTTAAATGTTGAGCTTAAGAATGTAAAGGGTGCGCTAAACTTAACCCAGCATCAAATATCTGGCGTCAAGGTGTTAGATAAATATCGTTATTCTATAAAAGTGTATGGCATACAAGAGCAATTTTTATATTGGTTAGCCATGCCATTTTTTACCGCTGTGCCACCAGAAGCAGATGCATTTTATGCACAGCAAGGGTTGATTGATAAAAACATTGTATTGGATTGGTACCCTGTCGGTACAGGGCCTTTTCAGTTAATCGTGAATAATCCGAACAAAGAAATGATTCTTCAGAGAAACCTTAATTTCCATGATGAATATTATCCAAGTATAGGCGAAGATAGCGACAAGGAAAACCACTTGCTGGTTGATCAAAATAAGAAATTGCCATTTTTAAATAAGGTGCATTTTTTATTAGAAAAAGAAACAGCCCCTTATTGGAATAAATTTTTACAAGGGTATTATGATCAGTCGGGTATCTCTAGTGATAATTTTGATCAAGCTATTGAAGTTAAGTCTAAAGGTCAAACTGTTTTAGCGCCAATAATGAGTGATAAAAATATTCGCTTGCTCACCAGTAATAGCACTAGTATTTATTACACTGCATTTAATATGTTGGATACAATAGTTGGTGGTTATACATTATCTGCTCAAAAATTAAGACAAGCCATTTCAATTGCCATTAATGAAGAAGAATATATTTCTATTTTTAGAAACGGCCGAGGTAGTGCTGCACATGGGCCGATTCCTGATGGTATTTTTGGCGCAACCGAGGATTATAATCCATTCGTTTATGATTCTTTAGATAAGCGTAAGGATATTTCTAAAGCGAAAGACTTAATGACGCAGGCGGGCTATGCCAAGGGTGTTGATCCAGTTACTAGTCAGCCTTTGGTATTGTACTTTGATACAACTGCCAGCGGTGCAGAAGACCAGCCAAGATTAGATTGGATTAGAAAACAATTTAAGAAGATTGGTATTCAGTTAGTAATTAGATCGAGTAGTTATAATCGACTACAAGACAAAATAAGCAAAGGCCAAACTCAATTGTTTGAATTGGGCTGGAATGCAGATTATCCTGATCCAGAAAATTTCTTGTTTTTATTGTATGGTAAAAATTCGAAAGTTGAAACTGGCGGAGAAAATAGCGCCAATTATCAAAATGCTGAATATGATAAGTTATTTGAAAAAATGAAAAATATGCCAAATTCTGATGAACGACAAGTAGTCATTGATAAAATGGTAGCTATATTGCGTGAAGATGCGCCGTGGGTTTGGGGTTTTATTCCTAAATCATACGGCCTTTATCATCAATGGTTGACTAATTCAAAACCCCATGCGATGGCAAGAAATACACTCAAATATTTACGTGTCAACCCTCAGTTAAGAGAGGATTTCCGTCAAAAGAATAATCAAGTAGTCTGGTGGCCAATGATTATTTTGGGTTTGATATTTATTGGTATTGTTTATCGTTTTAGGCGCTCATGAAAATAATTAGAACCAACTATTACTTCCTATTTACTTTATTGTTGATAGTCTTTGATCAAATAACTAAATTGTTGATTTATGGTTTTATTAAACCAAATGATTCAATTGTTATTAATGATTTTCTTTCTTTGTCGCATGTGCATAATTATGGCGCTGCTTTTAGTTTTTTAGCCGATCAATCAGGTTGGCAACGCCATTTTTTATCAGGAGTTTCGCTAGTTGCTAGTGTTGCTATTATTATTTGGATGCGACGTACAGACGCAGGTCGATTATTAAAATTATTCGCCTTGTCTTTATTATTGGCTGGCGCTATAGGTAATTTAATTGACCGCTTTCTGCTTGGCTTCGTGATTGATTTTATTGATCTGCATTATCAAGATTTTTATTGGCCAGTGTTCAATGTGGCAGACATTCTAATTAGCCTAGGCGTGGTGTTATTAATTTTTTCTGATATTAAAAAGCATGAGTGATTGTTTGGTTATTGGCGGCGGTGTGATTGGCATGATGAGTGCACGCATGTTGGCAATCTCAGGTGCCAAAGTAACACTTATCGATCAACGAGAATGTGGAAAAGAGTCTTCATGGGCAGGTGGTGGCATTATCAGTCCTTTGTATCCATGGCATTATGATGACTTGACTAACGACTTGAGCTTTGAGTCTCAGGCTGTTTATGAAGGGCTATGTGATGATTTGTATCATTCTAGTGGTATTGACCCTCAGTATCAAAAATCTGGTTTATTGATGATGGATGAGTTTGAAACAGTAGAGGCGCAAGCGTGGATGAAACGCTATCAAGTTAGTTATGAAGGTCATGTAAATGGTGCTTTATTTACCTATGTAGCAAGCGTTAGAAACCCAAAACTTTTACAAGCATTGCAAGTCGATATCATTAACAAAGGTGTGACGATTGTTGAAAATACACCAGTTGATAAACTCATAATAAACAACAACAAAGTGCTGGGTGTAAACACCACAAAGGCAGATTTTTTTGCCGATAATATTGTGGTTTGTGCAGGCGCTTGGAGTGGGCAGTTATTAGATATTAAGGATGATGTATTTCCAATCAAAGGACAGATGATTCTGCTTAAAGCGAAAATTGGCGATGTTGAGCATATTATTCTTGATCAGGGTCGTTATATTATTCCTAGGGCTGATGGTAGAATACTGGTTGGATCAACCATGGAAAATGTTGGTTTTGATCGTTCATTAGATGAGACAACTAAGATGTCTTTATATGGGTTTGCGACTGAACGATTTCCAGTACTATTTTGTGCTGAAATTGAACATCACTGGTCTGGTTTTAGGCCGGCAAGTCGATCTGGAAAAGTTGTATTAAAAAAAAGTGAGAAGTACGATAATTTGTTTATTAATACGGGGCACTTTCGTAACGGGCTTAATATGGCGCCAGCCAGCGCTGATAAAATTACACAATTAGTCAATGAAAACACTTAGTTTATTTTTAATTAGTTTATGCTTTAGTGCTTTGGTAAACGCGCAGTTAATCAAAATCTCAACTGCAGGTAATTCACTTGTAGATAGTGCTAAGCAGTGGGATTGTGTTTTAGATAATGAAACTAATTTAATGTGGGAAGTAAAGCACAACGCAAAAGGCCTGCAAGATAGGCAAAATACCTACACCTGGTTTGATGGTGCTTCTGGCGTAGAAAATGGTGAATATAGTCGTAACTGCCATCGGGGAAAGGGGTGTAATACACAAGATTTTATTAAAGCACTGAATAAAAGTCGTTTATGTCAGACTGCTGATTGGCGTTTGCCAAATACCCACGAACTAAGATCATTATTGGTTTTTAACAACAACCCACTAATCAATACTCATTATTTCCCAAATACTCGTTCAAAACTATACTGGACCTCAACAAGTCATGAAGTCGATATTAATACCGCGGTTGATGTGCCATTTTTTTATGGTGGTACCTATGGTAGTGGCAAGTCTTTTGATTCTTATATTCGCGCTGTAAGAGATGCTAAGTAGGACAATAGACCAAACTTTACTTGCATCTTATTCAGAAGACATTCCAGTTTTTTTAAAGAAAATTTATGCTGCTAGAGGTTTGTCAGAATCGCAATTATCATTAACACTTTCGGATCTTCTGAGGCCTAATTTTTCTGAATTAGACAAGGCATTATCACTCTTAGAGCTGGCATTAACTGAGCAAAAACGTATTTTAATTATTGGTGATTTTGATGCTGATGGTGCAACAGCCAGTGTAGTGGCAATGAAATCATTAAGAATGATGGGCGCCAAGCAGGTTGATTTTTTAGTGCCGAATCGCTTTGAGCATGGTTATGGTCTTAGCCCGGAAATTGTCAATCTAGCCATTAAAGAAAAGCAGCCTGATTTAATTATCACAGTTGACAATGGTATTTCTAGTTTTGATGGTGTTGAGCTAGCCAAAGATGCTGGCATTAACGTTATTATTACGGATCATCACTTACCAAGTGATACACTGCCAAAAGCGGATGCAATTATAAATCCTAATCTTAAAGGTTGTGATTTTCCGAGTAAAAATTTAGCCGGTGTTGGCGTGTGTTTTTACTTGTTTTCATCTTTAAAAAGCCATCTTCAAAAGAATGATTACTTTACTAATAATAATATTCCTTTGCCAGATTTACGTAAGGTGCTCGATTTAGTTGCGCTTGGCACTGTAGCTGACGTGGTCAAGCTCGATCAAAATAATCGAATATTAATTTCAGAAGGAATCAAACGTATTCGTGCCAAACAATGTGCACCCGGTATATTGGCATTACTTGAAATTTCCAACCGTCAAGCAGAAACCTTACAGGCTTCTGATTTAGGATTTTCTGTTGCACCAAGGCTAAATGCAGCTGGGCGTTTGAGTGATATTTCCCGTGGTATTCGTTGCTTGCTCACTGATGATATGAACGATGCAAGGCGCTACGCCAAAGAGCTAGAAGCGTTTAATAAAAAACGTAGAATTGAGCAAGAACGTATTCAACTTGAGGCAGAGGCTATTGTCAAAACCCAAGAAGTGATTGAGGGTAAGTTTGCCCTTAGCTTGTTTGATCCCTCTTGGCATGAGGGCATTGTTGGTATTGTGGCAGGTAAGCTCAAGGAAATGTATCATTGCCCTTGTGCCGTGTTTGCTAAATCAGGCGATTTTCTTAAAGGCTCTATTCGTTCAATTCCTAGTGTGCATATCAAAGATCTCTTGGACTTAGTCGATCGACAAAATCCAGGCTTGATTTTGAAGTTTGGCGGTCATGCAATGGCAGCAGGATTAAGTATTAAGCCGGAAAATTTCTGGAGTTTTAAACGCGCTTTTTCAGAAGCCATTAAACAACACCTAGATGCACAAATTCCTACCGTAGAGCTACTGACTGATGGTGAGCTAGAAGCCTTTGATATTTCATTAGATAATGCACAATTATTGACTGATGCGGCTCCTTGGGGTCAAGGCTTTGAAGAACCAATCTTTTATGGAAATTTTGAGATAGTTGAACAAAAAGTAGTTGGTGAAAAACACCTAAAATGTCGACTCAAACTTAATGGTGATGCTCACATCCATGATGCTATTGCTTTTTTCCAAGCACCGCTTAATTCTAAACAAGTGACAGTTGCTTATAAATTATCAATCAACACTTGGAGAGGTGCAAGTAATTTACAACTGATGGTTGAGCAAATTAGCGCCTCAGAATAGGCCTTGTCAAGGTAAAATACAGCCTTTTAATTTTAGTTGTTTGCAATGCCGGTAATCACACTTCCAGACGGAACTGAAAAATCTTTTGATCAGGCGCTCAGCGTATTTGATGTAGCCAAGTCGATTGGCTCTGGTCTTGCCAAGGCTACATTGGCAGGTAAAGTCAATGGAGAGTTGGTAGATGCCTCTCATATGATTGACGCAGACAGCAGTGTTTCGATCATTACCGCTAAAGATGATGAAGGCCTTGAAGTGATTCGTCACTCTACAGCGCACCTTTTAGCACAGGCCACACAAATGCTTTACCCTGATGCACAAGTAACCATTGGTCCGGTGATTGACAACGGTTTTTATTACGACTTTGCTTACAAAGATGGTTTTTCAGAAGGTGATTTAGCCAAGATTGAAAAAAACATGAATCACCTTATCAAACAAAATCTTAAGATTGAGCGCTCTGAAATGGGTCGCGATGAAGCAGTACAATTTTTTAAAGACAAAGGTGAGTATTACAAGGCTGAAATTATTGAGTCTATTCCAGCCGATCAAACACTGTCTTTGTACCAACAAGGCGACTTTATTGATTTATGTCGTGGCCCCCATGTTCCATCTACAGCCAAATTAAAAGCCTTTAAATTGATGAAATTAGCCGGTGCATATTGGCGTGGTGATAGCAACAATGAAATGCTACAGCGTGTGTATGGTACGGCTTGGGCGAACAAAGACGATCTTAAAGATTATCTATATCGCCTAGAAGAAGCTGAAAAACGTGATCATCGTAAGATTGGCAAAACACAAGATTTATTTCACATGCAAGAAGAAGCACCTGGTATGGTGTTTTGGCATGAAAAAGGTTGGACGCTGTATCAAATAGTTGAACAATACATGCGTGGTGTTTTTAGAGATAATGATTACAAAGAGGTACACACACCACAATTGATTGACCGAAGCCTTTGGGAAAAATCAGGTCATTGGGACAAATTTGGCGATGCTATGTTTACTACCAGTAGTGAGAATCGTGACTACGCAATAAAGCCAATGAATTGCCCGGCGCACATTCAAATTTATAATCAAGGCCTTAAGTCTTATCGTGATTTACCACTACGTTTAGCTGAGTTTGGCTCATGCCATCGTAACGAGCCATCAGGCACATTACACGGCATTATGCGTGTGCGTAACTTTGTACAAGATGATGGACATATTTTTTGTACGGCTGATCAAATTCAAGACGAGGTATCCACTTTCATTGATTTAACCTTTGATGTTTATAAGCATTTTGGTTTTGAAAATGTAGATATTAAGCTGTCTACACGCCCTGAAAATCGTGTGGGCTCTGATGAAGTATGGGATCGTGCGGAGTCTGCATTAGTAGAAGCATTGGATGCCAAAGGCATACAGTGGGAGTTACAAGAAGGCGAAGGCGCTTTCTACGGCCCTAAGATCGAGTTTGTACTCAAAGATTGTTTAGATCGTGAATGGCAATGTGGCACTTTACAGGTTGACTTTTCAATGCCTGAGCGTCTAGATGCGCATTATATTGCTGAAGATAACACCAAGCAAACTCCGGTAATGTTGCACCGTGCTATTTTGGGTTCATTGGAAAGATTTGTCGGTATTTTGATCGAGCATTACGAAGGTGCATTCCCATCTTGGCTGGCACCAATTCAAGCAGTTATTCTGAATATTTCTGAAAAACAGCATGATTTTGTTATCGATATTAATAAAAAATTAAAAAAACAAGGGCTAAGAGTCATTTCGGACTTGCGAAATGAGAAGATAGGCTTTAAAATACGCGAGCACTCTATGCAACGTTATCCGTATATTTTGGTAGTAGGTGGTAGAGAAATGGAAAATGAAGAGGTTTCAGTACGTAAACGTGGCGGTGAGGACTTAGGTTCTATGTCGATAGAAGCGTTTATTAAATTAGTTAAAGAGGAATAATTATTAAAAAACCATATAAAGTAAAAACTCGAATCAATGATAATATTAGAGTTTCAGAAGTTCGATTAATTGATGCTAATGGCGATCAAGCTGGTGTTTTAAGCACAAGTAAAGCAATAGAGATGGCTAAAGATGCCGGTATGGACTTAGTTGAGGTATCTCCTAACGCGGAACCTCCTGTTTGCAAAATTATGGATTTTGGTAAGTTTCTATATGAACAAAAAAAGCAACTGAGTGATCAGAAAAGAAAACAAAAGAAAAACACTGTTAAAACCATTAAATATCGCCCAGGTACCGAAGAAGGTGATTACCAAATTAAATTTAGAAATTTAGTCAAATTTTTAGACAATGGTGACAAGGTTAAAGTAAGTATTTGGTTCCGTGGACGCGAAATGCAACACAGAGAACTAGGCATGGAAATACTAGATAGAATTGAGAAAGACACAGAAGAATTTGCCAATGTAGAACAAAAGGCAAAGATGGAGGGTCGCCAGCTAGGCATGATGCTGGCACCCAAATCGAAGAAAAAATAAGCTAGACTTATTTTGAAATAACACCCCTGTAAAAGGGTACAAAGCCTGATAGGGCAAGGAGTAAATTATGCCGAAGATGAAAACCAACCGAGGTGCTGCAAAGCGCTTCAAGAAAACTGCCAGTGGCGGTTACAAGTGTAAACACTCTCACTTGCGTCATATTTTGACAAAGAAGAGTACTTCTAGAAAACGTAGTTTACGTTCACCGGATAGCGTCGAGAAAGTTGACGTACCAATGGTTCGTAAAATGTTACCGTATAGTTAATAGGAGTATAGAAAATGGCAAGAGTATCAAGAGGTGTGCAAGCGCACGCTAAACATAAGAAAATTTTAAAGAAAGCTAAAGGTTATTACGGCGCAAGATCAAAAGTCTACCGTGTTGCTAAGCAAGCAGTAATCAAAGCAGGCCAATATGCGTATCGTGACCGCCGTCAAAGACGTCGTCAGTTCCGTAGACTTTGGATTGTTCGTATTAACGCTGAAGCACGTAATAATGGTTTAAGCTACTCAAGAATGATTGACGGCTTAAACAAAGCAGGCATTGAAATCGATCGTAAAGTATTATCAGATATTGCGATTTTTGATAAAGCAGCTTTTGCACAGATTGCAGACCAAGCTAAGGCTGCAATTGCAGCAGCCGCTAAGTAAATTATATAAAAAGGTTATAGATTTTCCTATAGCCTTTTACCAAATTTAATTCCAAAATGATTAACACGATTCTTGATCAAGCTAAGGCATCCATTGCTGCAGCAGAAAGTTTAAAAGAGCTTGACGATTTACGAGTCAAGTTTTTAGGTAAAAAAGGTGAACTTACTATTCTTTTGAAAGGCTTGGGCAAGCTATCAAAAGAAGAGCGACCTAAAATGGGTGAAGCCATTAATCAGGCTAAAGTTAATCTACAGAACCTATTAACTGATAGAAAAAATCATTTAGAAACCCTAGAATTAGAAAAACGTCTTTTGAAAGAAAAGATCGACGTTTCTCTTCCAGGTAGAAATGTTGAGATGGGTGGTTTACACCCAATCACCATTACTTTAAATCGTATTCAGTCCTTATTTGCAAAAAATGGCTTTGAAGTAGAAGTAGGCCCTGAGATTGAAGACGATTTTCATAATTTTACTGCGCTTAATATCCCCGAGCATCATCCGGCGCGTGCCATGCACGACACCTTTTATTTTGATGAAAGCACGGTCTTAAGAACGCATACTTCCCCAGTGCAAATTCGCACCATGGAAAATAAAAAACCGCCACTGCGTATTATTGCACCGGGTCGAGTTTATCGCTGTGATTCTGATATCACACATACACCAATGTTCCACCAGGTCGAAGGCTTAATAGTCGACAAAGATGCCAATTTTGCACAGCTTAAAGGCTTGTTGATTGATTTCTTACGTGCTTATTTTGAAAAAGAAGATCTTCAAGTGCGCTTTCGTCCTTCTTACTTCCCTTTTACTGAACCTTCAGCAGAAGCCGATATCGAATGTGTTATCTGTAGTGGTGAAGGCTGCCGTGTTTGTAAAAAAACGGGCTGGTTAGAGGTGCTGGGCTGTGGTGTTGTACACCCCAATGTTTTAAATTCAGTTGATGTTGATGCAGAAGAATTCACCGGCCTTGCCTTCGGTATGGGTGTGGAGCGCTTAGCAATGCTTAGATATGGCGTGAATGATCTTAGACTTTTCTTTGAGAACGACATTCGTTTCTTGAAACAATTCAAATAAGCGCAGAATATGAACGTATTATCATCTTGGTTGAGAGAATGGGCAAACCCTAAGGTAGGCGATAATGAGCTTGCTGAGAGCTTAACCATGGCTGGTTTAGAAGTGGATGGCATTGAGAGCGTCGCCCCTGCTTTTAGTAAGGTAGTTGTTGGTCAGGTTGTTAGTTGTGAAAAACACCCAGATGCTGATAAATTGAACCTATGTCAAGTTGATGTAGGTGAGAGCGACACCTTGCAAATTATTTGTGGTGCTAGCAATATTCGTGCCGATCTAAAAGTGATTGTTGCAACCGTTGGTGCTAAATTGCCCGGTGGCTTAGAAATTAAAAAAGCTAAATTGCGTGGCGTTGAATCATTCGGTATGATTTGTTCAGATTCAGAACTCGGCATGTCAGAATCTTCAGACGACATTACCGAGCTAGATGATGACGCGCCTATTGGTCAAAGCATTAGAGAGTATCTTGATTTAGATGACAACATTATTAAGCTGGATATCACCCCAAATCGTGGTGATTGTTTTTCTGTATTGGGTGTAGCGCGCGAGGTTTGTGCTAATTACAACCTATCACTTGAGATACCAACCTTTGAGGTAGCTTCAACAATTAACGAAACAATAAATGCCAGGGTTAGCAACACACAGGCCTGCCCTAAATACTTAACTAGAGTTGTAAAAGGTATTGATAACACAGTGGCAACACCACAGTGGATGGCTAAAAAATTAACACGTTCTGGTCAAGCGCTACATTCTCCAGTGGTTGATATTACTAACTTTGTATTGCTTGAGTTAGGCCAGCCAATGCATGCTTTTGATTTATCGAAAATCAGTGGCGATATCAACGTTAGAATGGCCAATGATGGTGAAAAAATCGAACTATTAAACGAGCAAACGATAGCGCTTAAAGCCGATACTTTGGTTATTGCAGACGATGCTAACGCCTTAGCAATTGCTGGCGTTATGGGTGGTATGTATAGTGCTACACAGACCAACACAACAGATATTTTATTAGAGAGTGCGTTTTTTGAGCCGGTGTCTATTGCTGGAAAGGCTAGAAATTACGGCTTACATACCGAGTCTTCATTGCGTTTTGAGCGTGGTGTTGATTTCAACATGACGCACACAGCAATGCAACGCGCCACCCAACTAGTCATTGAAATTTGTGGCGGTCAGGCTGGTGATATTAGCGAATGCATTGATGACTCTACATTGCCAGCACTTAGCCCGATTACAATCACTAAAGCCAAAATTCAGAAGATTCTTGGCTTTGAGCTTGAGGCTGACTGGATTGAAGAAAAATTTACCAGCCTTGATTTTGAAATCAGCAGAAAAGACAACGAATCATGGACGATCATCCCGCCAAGTTTCCGTTTTGATATTCGTATACCTGCAGATTTGATTGAAGAGCTGGCAAGACTCTATGGTTACGATAAGTTACCAGTACAAAAACTCTCTTTAGATGCCAATATTAATACCATCTCAGAATCAGTGATTGATAAATATGATATCGCTCAAGGTTTGGTCAATCGCGGCTATCAAGAGGTAATTACTTATAGTTTTGTCTCAGAGCAGTACCAAGATTTGATCGATCCAAGTGCAAAAAAAATTACCTTGAGTAATCCAATATCAGCCGATATGTCGACCATGCGCTCATCGCTTTGGGCGGGGTTATTACAAACAGTTGAATCAAATCAAAGGCGTGGCCATACCAATGCTAGATTTTTTGAGATAGGATTGTGTTTTGAGGGCATTAAGGCCGAGGAGCAATCACAAAAAATTGCAGGTGTAATTACTGGCAATCGTTTTGATGATCAGTGGTCGAATGATACACAAGCGCTTGATTTTTATGATATTAAATCTGACGTTGAGTCATTACTGTCATTAACGACTAATACATTTACCTTTAAAGCTGCCGAGCATCCTGCCCTTCAGAAGGGGCAGACAGCGCAAATCTTATTAAACGACAACGCTGTGGGTTGGGTGGGTACATTAGCACCACATGCGCAAAAGAAATTGTCTTTATCAAAATGCTATTTGTTTGAATTAGATTTAGCCAGCATACAACAAGGCAAGGTTGCTAAGTACCATGCATATTCTGCCTATCAAAAGGCAGCGCGAGATATCGCACTGGTTATTGATGAAAATATCCCAGCAAATGATCTAATTAGTAGTATTCGCTCACTCAATCAAACTTATTTGGTTGATGTTAATTTGTTTGATGTGTATGCCGGTGAGAATATCGAATCTGGCAAGAAGAGTGTTGCACTTAATTTGAGCTATCAATCGGTTGAGGAAACTCTTAGCGATGATCAAGTTAACGCCCAAGTGTCAGAAGTGCTAGCGCTGATGCAAACAAAATTTTCAGCAACCCAAAGATAATGTCAGTTACTAAGAAAGATATTGCAGATTTATTGGTTGAAAAAATTGGTGTGACGCATAATCAGGCCTTATCTATTACTAACGATTTTTTTGACGCGATTAAAAAATCGCTAGCCAAAGGTGAATCGGTGAAGTTATCTAGTTTTGGTAACTTTATTGTCAGAGAGAAGTCAGCCAGACCTGGTAGAAACCCTAAGACAGGCGAGCAAGTCATAATTTCAGCCAGAAAAGTGGTTACCTTTAAAGCAGGGCCAAAACTTAAAAAAGCAACCCAGTTGGGCGTTTAAGTTTATTCTAAATAGCGCTCACACCCCACAAGGGGTACAAGTGATAGGGTGGTGAATTTTCTTATACTATCAAGCAATGATAGTTAATTTATTTATTCTGAAATAGCGTTCATAAAGCCTTTAAGTACTGGCATAGATTTGTCGATTAACTCTTGATTTTGCTCTTCATTCCTAACCTGATCTTCTAAAAGCTTATCTGTTTCTTTAAGTGTGACTTGGTAGTCGTCATCAAATTCAAAAGCAATAAAATAAAAACCTTTACCTTTGCTTCTGGTTGAGTGGATCGCTAGAAAGTCAGTTTCCCATGAAAGTTCAGCTTGGTAAGTGGCCGATGAGTCGGTGTCGTCTTTTTGCACCAGGATGATTGTGTTGCCAAAATGAAAAATAAATTTATCTGCACTACAGCTCGAAGCCGGTTTAATTTTCAATTCACCAGAGCTTAATGCATCAGCAATTTGCTTAAGTTGCGGTCCAGTTAGTTGTAAGTATTTCGCATCTAGGTAATCATTGAGATTAGAATCTGGATGATTGTTTTCTAAGAATTTAACCAGTTTTTTTAGCATAGCACTGCCTTTTAAGAAAAAGACAGCATTATACCCGATTAGCGAATTTTAAGACCGGTCGAGTGAATCTGAGTATTTAATGGCGTACACATCAAAAATACTGATCGCCATCGCAGCAATGATTGGACCAATGAATAACCCTAAAATACCAAACTGCATAATGCCAGCCAAGGTAGACAATACAGTGATTAATGTGTGATCCAGTGCACTAGATTGATTTGAATTTTTTGAGAATTTTTGAATAATCATTGGACGTACAAAATGATCAATGACTGTACCGATTAATATCGCACCAAACAGTACAATAATCATCGCATCGGTGGTTTGCCCTTGTGCGTACAGATACAGGCTCAAAGGTAGCCAAATAATTAGACCACCGAGTACTGGGATGAAACTAGCCAAAGCCATAGCGATACCAAAGTACAGCACAGGCAGGCCAACTATCATCACACCTATAGAAAACACTACACCCTGTAATAGCGCAATAATAAAAACACTACCTACTAAGGTAACGGATAAGTTTGAAAATTGATTTAATAAGATATCATTCAAATGGTTTTCTAGCGGTGATAAATCTTTAAGTCGTTTCACTGTATCCTTGCCATCGATATAGAAGTAGTAGAGCGAGAAGACAGTCACAATTAAGAAGAAGATAAAGTAAGAAGACAGCGACACAATGCTCTTTAAAATCACCACTGAGAAATCTTTAATACTGATTAAAAATCCTTCAAGATTATTGCTGATTGCAGCGCCTGCAGTAGCCTTAATTGATTCAGATAATGGCAGTCCGTTAATAATCTGATTAAGTACTTGTTTTCCCTGTTCAGTGTCAAAATTAGTATTAATGGTTTGAATCAGCGTAGATCGGAAGAGCACACGTCTGAACTCCAGTCACAAGCCTACCTCGTATGCCGTCTTCTGCTTGAAAAAACAAAAAAACAAACAACAAAAAAAAAAAAACAAACAACTTCCAACCGCCCCGTTCCCACAACCGAC
>CALCCK010000002.1 GCA_937899995.1 uncultured Gammaproteobacteria bacterium | reverse complement strand
GGGCGCAACTGGTATGATGGCTAACGAAGCTGTGAGCAATGAGCAAAAGGCATTAGCCGAGCGCATACTCGGTGCAGTCAGTGAATGTCTGTGGGTAGAAGATGAAAAAATGCTAGATGTCGTCACTGCGCTCTCAGGCAGTGGCCCCGCTTATTTCTTTTTAATGATTGAGTCGATGACCAAAGCAGGAGTTGCATTAGGATTAGATGAAAAAACTGCTGAACAATTAAGTATCCAAACAGCACTTGGTGCTAGCATGATGGCTAGTAACAGCGAAGATTCTGTACATGAGCTACGTACCAAAGTTACCTCACCAAACGGCACTACACAAGCAGCAATTGAGTCATTTCAAGATCAAAACTTTGAAATGTTAGTCTCACATGCAATGCGAGCCGCATTTGATCGTGCCAGAGAAATGGGCGTTGAATTAGGCAATGTTGACTAGTGAATCTAATGGGTTGGTTGTCCAAATAAAAATATCAAAAATATATTTAGCGATTAGCATTGGTGTTTACTTATTAAGCCTTTTTAGTGCTTGGTATTACTTTTACAATATTTGGTTAAGTTTGAGTATTAGCTTTACCTTATCTGTATGGTTGGCTAATTTCTTACCCAAAAATGCACTACTCACACAACCCGATTCAATTACCAAAATTACACTGAATAAAAAACAGATTGCAATAGAAAGAAACAACCAGCCTGCTGGGAAATACCCTTGGTTTTATCCGGCATATCAATCTCGATTTTTGGCGATAATTGAGGCCGGAAAAGAATCGATCGTAATCTTTAAAGATACCATAGATTCTCAGTCGCTCTCACAACTTAACCGATATCTTAATGCTAACACCTGAAGACATACTTAGACTCAATGTTCTGATTTCAACTTCTGTGGCGATTCGAGTTGATGTTTATAAACTGGTGGTAGTTGGCCTCACAGCAGACAAAAAAGAACAAACTATTACACTTAACCCGGATATCGATAGTAGCAAATATATCCAAGCAGTACAAAAACTTTTAGTCAACCAGGTGCTGGGCAGTATGGGCGGCTATCCATCGTACTTAAAGCGTTGGTCACGAATGGGTCAAGTGAGTTCAAGCAATCTAGGATCGTTATTAAAAATTGGCAATATTGAGGCAGTGGTCGCAGTTTCTAACTCTCAAAATTTAGATGATAAAGTGCTAGATTTGGTTTGGTGGTGTGCCACTAACACCGATCAACAAGCAGAAATTGGGCGATTTTTACTCACACGAGATTTTGTGGTGAAGCATGCTGTCGGCAAACAAATTGCTAATTATTTATTAGAGTTTTTACCCTTTACTGATGATACAACGCAGTTGATTGACACCACTAACTTGTTATTACAAGATGAGCTAATCTCTCAAGAGGCTAAAGATAGGTTGTGGAAACAAGGCCAAAGAAAAACCGCATTTCTAGTAGGCTTTATTGAGAGAATGAAAGACAACTTACCGAATAAGAGCGGCACAATTGCGTTAGATAAAAGCATTAAAGAACTAGAATGCGTTAGTACTGAGCAAGGACAAATCATGCTAAAGACCATTACACACATCTTAAAAAAAATCAATCAGGAGCATGTTTTATACCGCACATTAGAAGTGTTAGGTACTTACTTATCACACCCAATGATTCAACCTCTAGATCAAATTGAGGGCTTACAAAATCAAGCACAATTAGTACTAGAAAAATTAGGCTTAAATGATGAAAAAATTAAGGCTAGATTACTGCTTGCTGGCGTTAACGAGCGATTAGCCGTGAGTACAATTTCTGCTCACAGTTTGGCTGGATCAGCCATTCGTAAAAAACTAGATAATGTACTCAGCCCAATTCAAGATGCTTTAAAACTCCTAACTACCCCATAATAGTTGCATATTTGCAATGGCTACCAAAGATGCCGTTTCTGTTCTAAGTACGCGTGAACCTAATAACAACGACTGATAGACAGATTTAGTAGCTTGGGCAATTTCTGCCTCACCCAAACCACCTTCTGGACCAATTAGAATCGTAGCCTTATTCACTACTGCTACATCCAGTAGTGTTTGTTCTGATCGATGATGTAGGACAAAACCATTGACAGTGGGCTGCTGCAAAAATTCATCTAAATCAATCGGACTGACCACCTCTGGAATAACCGAACGACCCAATTGCTCGCAAGCACCGATGGCAATTTTTTGCCAATGTTTTGTGCGCTTAATCAGCTTATCACCACTAAGTTTAACCACGCAACGTTCAGTCATAATAGGGATGATCTTATTCACACCGAGTTCAACTGTTTTTTGCATTAAAAAATCCATTTTCTCGCCTTTAGCCACCCCTTGCGCTAAAGTAAGATTAAGCTTTGATTCAGATGGATAGCATCTTTACTTAAGAGTTTGACCATGCAGTGTTTATTAGTCTCAAGCACCTCGGCGCTGTAATTAAACCCACCACCATTAAATAAAGTAATACTTTGCCCTTGAGGAAAACGTAACACCTTAAGTAAGTGATGTGAAGCGTCTTCATCTAGCGTCAATTCTTCGCCGATATTCAGAAGGGTATTTTGGTACAAACGAACATGTTTCATGGTATCTTTGTGCGCTACAAATAGTTTACAAAAATGATACATCAAAACAGAAGAAAAGAATTACTAAGCCAGCTCAATGAGGGCGCCTTGGTTATTATCAGTACCAATCCAGAACAACTGCGTAATGGCGATGTGCATTATCCTTTTCGTCCACACAGTGATTTTTGGTATTTAACTGGTTTTACCGAACCACAAGCGGTCGCAGTTTTTTCAAAAGACACTTACACTATTTTCTTACGAGACAAAGATTTAGCGCGTGAAATTTGGGATGGAAAACGCCTAGGGGTATCGGATGCACCACATACATTAAAAGCAGATAAGGCTTATTCTGTTGATGAATTAAAAACACAATTACCAAAATTAATCGCCAATGCTACTGGCCTATATTACGATTTTAAACCTTGTACTTTGGACGATGAAATCATCACCCATCTAGCCAAAACCCAATACCAATCTTTAGCATCTTACGTACATAAAATGCGTTTGATTAAAGGTGGTGAAGAAATCGAGCTCATGCAAAGAGCAGCCGATATTTCTGTCAACGCACATCAATTAGCCATGCAGCAAACACACGCAGGTTTGTTTGAATTTGAAGTGGCGAGTGTCTTCGACGCCGAGTTTAGAAAAAACAATACAGAGCATGCTTACACACCTATTGTCGCTGGTGGTGAAAATGCCTGTGTGTTGCACTATATTGAAAACAACAAAATTTTAAATGACGGCGACTTACTACTGATTGACGCCGGTTGTGAGGTTGAAGGCTACGCCTCAGATATTACTCGCACCTTCCCAGTTAACGGCACATTTAGCGACGCACAACGTCAAATATACCAAATTGTACTCGATGCTCAATTGGCTGCCATTGAGAGCATTAAGCCAGGCGTGATGGTGGTTAAACCTCACCAAATTGCCACTCACGTCATTCAACAAGGATTGATTAGTTTGGGTATCTTACAAGCTGATGGTGACTTATCACAGTTCTATATGCATGGCACAGGGCACTATCTTGGGCTTGATGTGCACGATGTAGGCGCCTACCAAAAAAATGATCAACATCGCCACTATGAGCCAGGCATGGTCACCACTGTCGAACCAGGCATTTATATTCGCAAGGATGATAAAATCAATCCAATTTATTGGGGCATTGGTATCAGAATTGAAGATGATGTTTTAATCACTAATATTGGAAACAAAGTATTAACCGGCGCATTGGTTAAAGAAATTGACGACATAGAATCATTAATGAGAGAAAAATGAACATACAGCAAGCAATAAAAGCAGTCATTGCAAAACAAGATCTAACTGAAGATGAAATGCACGCAGTAATGAGCGACATCATGACGGGGAAAACCACCGATGCACAAATTGGTGGTTTTTTAGTGGGTTTGTCTATGAAAGGAGAAACGGTTGATGAAATTACCGCTGCAGCAAAAGTTATGCGATCATTAGCAACTGGCGTGCAAATTCACCATCCAAAATATTTGGTCGATACTTGTGGTACTGGTGGTGACGGCTTAGGTTTGTTTAATATTTCAACTGCTTGTGCTTTTGTTGTTGCGGCAGCTGGTGGTCAAGTTGCTAAGCATGGTAACCGTTCTATCTCTTCTAAATCAGGCAGTGCTGATGTTTTAGAAGCGGCAGGCGTAAACTTAAACATGAGCCCCGAGAAAATCAGTAAATGTGTTGAAAAAATTGGCGTTGGTTTTATGTTTGCACCGGCACACCATTCAGCTATGAAGCATGCAATTGGCGCACGCAAAGACTTGGCGGTACGCACTATTTTTAATGTGTTGGGCCCATTGACCAATCCGGCAAAAGCACCACATCAAGTGATGGGCGTGTATGACAAAAATTTAGTCGAGCCTATTGCTAATGTACTTAAAAGCCTTGGTTCTAAGCACGTAATGGTGGTGCACTCTAAAGACGGCTTAGATGAAATCTCCATTGCAGATGACACCTATGTTGCAGAATTAAAAAACAATGTGATAACTACTTACACCATCAACCCTGCAGAATTTGGTTTACCTTTAGGTAATTTGAATGACATTAAAGCTGATGATGCAGACAGCTCTTTGGTACTTATTCAACAAGCACTCGATGGTGAAGACGGTGCTGCTAAAAATATTATTGCATTGAATTCAGGCGCTGCCATCTACGTATCTGGCATGGCCAAATCTTTAAAAGCCGGAATCAATACGGCACTTGGAATTTTAAATGGTGGCTCTGCCCACCAAAAATTAGACGACTTCGTTCGTGAATCAACCGGCTGTTAAGGAGTTATTAAAATGGATAAAGATACTAACCTAATTTGGATCGATTTAGAAATGACCGGCCTATTACCAGAAAAAGACGTCATTATTGAAATCGCAACCATTGTTACTGACAAAGATCTTAACGTATTGGCCGAAGGCCCAGCATTGGCTATCCATCAAAGCAGTACAATTCTAGCTGGCATGGATGAATGGAATACTGAACATCATGGAAACTCTGGACTGGTTAGACGCGTTAAAGACAGTGAAATTTCTACCAAACAAGCTGAAACCCAAACCCTTAATTTTTTACAAAAATATGTCAACCCAGGCGTTTCGCCCATGTGTGGCAATAGTATTTGTCAAGATAGACGTTTTTTATACAACTACATGCCCAAACTAGAGCAATTCTTTCATTATCGACATATTGATGTCACTACACTTAAAGAGTTGGTCGTGCGCTGGAAACCCGAACTAAAAATAGTACGAGAAGGAGAATCTGCTCACTTGGCGTTATCAGATACTCACGATTCGATTAAAGAGTTAAAATATTATCGAGATGTCTTTATTAATGCCTAATACTTGGCTCTCACCTGCGAAAATTAACCTATTTTTGCACATTAATTCTAAACGAAAAGACGGTTACCACAATCTACAAAGCATCTTCCAACTGTTGGATTATTACGATGAGTTAAGTTTTAATATCAGGCAAGATGGCATGATATCGCGCACCAATGGTAATGAAAACATACCCCAAGATCAAGACCTTATTATCAAGGCAGCCAACGCACTACAACAAGCAACATGCACAAACCTCGGCGTTGATATCTCTGTGATTAAAAATATTCCTGCCGGTGGTGGACTCGGTGGTGGTAGTTCTAATGCCGCCACTACACTGATTGCACTTAACCAATTATGGAACACGCAATATTCAAAACAACAACTATCAGAAATTGGCTTAACATTGGGTGCTGATGTGCCTATATTTATTGCTGGACATAGTTCTTGGGCTGAAGGCGTAGGGGAAGTACTCACGCCAATGCAGCTGCCAAAACACTACTTTTTGGTTGTTTCAATCAACAAACATATTTCAACTAGAGAAATTTTCTTACACAAAGCATTGACAATGACCCAACAGATAGGGAAAATGTCCGACTTCTCAGAGTTAATCAATCCACACAATGATTGTCTTGAGGCGGCCATAGACTTAGAAGGCGAAATTTTAGATGCGTTAACGCACCTAAAATCATCTGAAAACTATCTATACCAGCCAAGAATGACTGGCACAGGAAACTGTGTTTTTGTGGAATTTAAACATGAGAAAGATGCTTTGGTAGCACTCGACAATCTACCAAAACATTGGTCAGGCTTTGTAGCGCAAGCGCTCAATACCTCACCAATATTTGACCATTAGGTTAAATAACTATAATTGGGCTGTCGCCAAGCGGTAAGGCAACGGGTTTTGATCCCGTCATGCGCAGGTTCAAATCCTGCCAGCCCAGCCATATTTTTTCCTTAAATATCAATGACTTGAATAATATTTATGGATTTTTCCGTAAAAACCTTACTCCCTGATACCCCTAGGTTTACGGATTCTTTAGCACTAAAATTAGCACGATTTTTTATCGACTATTTTCACACCTACATTCAGGACAGACAAAAAAAATACTCATAAAGTCAAACAATAACTAGGCAAATAAAATGTCAGTTTTTTGCTTACTAATTTGACTTTTTTTGGGCGTATAATTAGCCACTAAATCACCACTGGCTTACTTTATGTCACTCGACAAAATTAAAATTTTTAGCGGTAACGCTAACCCGCAGCTTTCTGCTGAAATTTTTTCTCATCTTAACATTGTACAAGGTAAAGCCCTAGTTGGACGATTTAGCGATGGCGAATCACAAGTTGAAATTTTAGAAAATGTGCGTGGTTGTGATGTGTTTATTATCCAACCAACTTGCGGGCCTTCACCTGCTGAGACATTAATGGAACTCTTAGTCATGGTTGACGCATTAAAACGTTCGTCAGCCTCTCGTATTACTGCCGTTGTTCCTTACTTTGGTTATTCAAGGCAAGACCGTCGTTCCCGTTTAACCCGTGTGCCAATTACTGCAAAATTAGCCGCTAAAATGCTAGAAGCTGCAGGCGTCGATCGCATCCTAACGATTGATTTACACGCAGACCAAATTCAAGGGTTTTTCGATATTCCAATTGATAATATTTATGCTCAGCCAGTATTGATAGCAGACATATTATCCAAGGGTTACGAGGATGTTGTGGTTGTCTCACCTGATGTAGGTGGTGTGGTGCGTGCTCGTGCTGCTGCAAAACGTATTAACGATGCAGATCTTGTGATTATTGATAAACGTCGACCAGCACCAAACATGGTGAAGGTCATGAACGTGATTGGTAATGTTGAAGGCCGTACTTGTATTATTATTGACGACATGGTTGATACGGCTGGTACATTATGTCAAGCCGCCGGAATTTTAAAAGAAAAAGGCGCAAAAAATGTAGTGGCTTATGCAACCCATGCGGTACTTTCTGGCAATGCCATTGACAACATCAACAATTCTGAACTCAATGAATTGGTCACAACCAACACTATTCCTTTATCTAAAGACGCAGTTAGCTGCAACAAAATAAGGCAACTGTCTATTGCACCAACCTTGGCAGAGGTGATTAAACGCATCAGTGAAGAAGAATCTATTAGCACAATCTTTGCCGATACTCAATAACTAGCCTAAAAGGACTCAAGGCTATGATTTTTGAGTAAAAATTTTATGTATAATCTTTCCTTTGGTCCGTCACATACTTAACTCAAAAACACAGGTTTATGAAATCCACAACTAAAGAACAAAAACAAGCACTGCAAAAACTCATCATGATTGGTAAGGATAAAGGTTACTTAACCTATGCCGAACTGAATGATTTATTACCAAAAGATTTGCTTACACAAGAACAAATCGAGCCAATTGTTACTATTTTGGAAGAATTGGATATTGTTGTATCTGAAACCGTTCCTGATGCTGACATCTTGGTTGTAGAGACAGGCGCTAAAGCACAATCTACTTCTGCTGAAGCAGCTATTGCTGCACTTGCTGCACTTGATTCAGAATTTGGCAGAACCACAGACCCTGTCAGAATGTACATGCGTGAAATGGGCGTGGTCGACTTATTAGAACAGTCAGATGAAGTTCGCATTGCCAAAGAAATTGAAGCCGGTGTATTTGAGATTATGAAGGCTATTACACTTTACCCATCCATTACTAATTTCTTCTTTAAAGCGCATAAACGTCTTGAAGAGGGAAAATGTAAGATGACTGATGTGATTATTGGTTACCAAGGTGATGCTGAAGACTTTGCAGCAAAAAAAGCCGCATTTGATGCGGGCGAGTTCGATGATGATGAAGAATACGAAGACATGGAAGAGATGGAATATACTGGCCCAGATGAGGACAAGGTGCATACTCGTTTTGAAACCATCTTAAAATGTTCTGGTAATTATCAAAAAATTAACGAAAAACATGGCTTCCGCCACAAGAAAACCGTTACTGCTCGTGAGCAATTATCAGTTGGTTTATCTGATTTGCGTCTTGCACCAAAATTAGTAAGCACGATGATGGTAGTTATTTGCGACCACGTTGCCTTGATGAAGAAACAAGAAAAAACCATCCAAAATGCTTGTCTTTATGCCGGTATGGAGAGAGAACAATTCTTTAAATTATTTACCGACAATGAAACCAATTTTGATTGGTTAAAAGGCGCTAAATTAGATAAAAAAGTAGCCGATGCATTAAAGATCAGCAAAGATGAAATCTACTACGCACAAAAGAATCTTCTTGAATATGAAGAAGAGATGCAACTCACTGTACCAGAATTGAAAGCACTGAACAAACTATACCGTCGTGGTGATCGTCGCGCTAAGAAAGCCAAATCTCAAATGATTGAGGCAAACTTACGTTTGGTTATCTCCATTGCTAAAAAATACGCTAACCGTGGTCTGCAATTCTTAGACTTGATCCAAGAAGGTAATGTAGGTTTAATGAAAGCAGTTGATAAATTTGAATATCGTCGTGGTTATAAATTTTCAACTTATGCAACCTGGTGGATTCGTCAGGCTATTACTCGTTCAATTGCTGACCAGGCGCGTACTATCCGTATTCCAGTACACATGATTGAAACCATCAACAAGCTCAACCGTGTTCGTCGCCAATTATTACAAAAATTTGGCCGTGAAGCCACACCTGAAGAATTAGCGGTAGATATGGAATTACCAGAATACAAAATCATTAAAATTTTAAAAATTGCCAAAGAGCCTTTATCCATGGAAACACCAGTAGGTGATGATGAAGATTCAAATATTGGTGATTTTATTGAAGACACCAACTTATCTTCTCCAGTGGAAATTACAACCAGAGAAAGCTTAAAAGAAACGACAAGTGAGCTATTATCTAACCTTTCACCTCGTGAAGCAAAAGTGTTAAAAATGCGTTTTGGTATTGATATGAATACCGACCACACGCTTGAAGAAGTTGGCCGTCAGTTTGATGTAACACGTGAACGTATTCGTCAAATTGAAGCCAAAGCTTTGCGCAAACTAAGACACCCTTCTCGTGCGCACAAACTACAAAGCTTTTTGGAGTAAAACCCTTACGGGCCTATAGCTCAGCTGGTTAGAGCAATCGACTCATAATCGATTGGTCCTTGGTTCAAGTCCAAGTAGGCCCACCATCTTATAGCGTCTTTTTTTTCGGCGTTGGATTACTAAACATTCTCAATCATATAGAATTATCTATACTCAATCGAATGTTTAGTAATCCGCCTTGTAAAAAGGTAAATTACTTGTCATTTACCGCGTTACTTGATGAAAGAAAAAAAGGTATGATAACGCCATATGTTTGACGCACTGATACCGCCGCTAATTAAACTAACTATTGAAGTTGGTGAAGCAATTATGTCTTTTTACAAAAGCGACATAAGTATTGGAATTAAGTCTGATAAAACCCCACTCACGATTGCTGATCAAACAGCACACCAGCTCATTGTTGACAAGTTAGAAAAACTCACACCAAATACACCCATTCTCTCAGAGGAATCTGACGCTATTGCTTTTGATGAGCGCTCAAAATGGGACGAATATTGGTTGATTGACCCACTTGATGGAACGCGAGATTTTTTAGAGCACACAGGTGAATTTTGTATTTGTATCGCCTATATTAAAGCACATACACCAGTATTTGGTATGATTTATGCACCAATCAATAAAACCCATTATTACACTTTAAATGGCCAAAGCTTCAAACTTCAAAACAAGGTAGAGCAAATCTTGATCACACAACCACCATCCACCCCACTCAAAGTGGTGATTGGACATCATTCTTCTTACAATGATCAGTTGAAAGAACATTTAAAACAACAATCAGATTACCAAATTAGTCGATTGGGCAGTGCTTTAAAATTTTGTCAAATCGCTGAGGGTTGTTATGACTATTACCCAAGGTTCGGACCTTGCTCTGAATGGGACACAGCAGCTGGATCATATATATTGCAAGGGGCGGGAGGTAGTGTAGTAGATGAACAAGGTAAAGCGCTTAAATACAACATCAGAGATGATCTAACCTCGCCAATCTTCTTTGCTTCAGCCAAACCTTAATGACAAATCAATCGCATTAATATTTTTTGTAATACTACCAGTGGAAATATAATCAACACCTGTATCAGCAACGTCACTAATATTATTCTCATCAATATTACCAGATGCTTCTAATGGCAACTTACCTTTAGCTAATTTAACGGCGTTAGATAGATCGTTGAGTGAAAAATTATCACACAATACTCGAGTGATATGATCAAGCTCCAGTACTTGTTGTAATTGCTCTAAACTCTCTACTTCGACAATCAAAGGCAGTTCTGGGTATTGATCAATTGCTGTTTGTACTGCGTGTTTAATAGAGCCAGCTGCAGTAATATGATTTTCTTTAAGTATGATGCAATCATATAAACCCATTCTATGATTCACACCGCCGCCACATTTAACTGCATTTTTCTGTGCTAATCGAAGCCCAGGCAAGGTTTTACGGGTATCTAGCAGTTGCGCCTTAGTGTGTGCAATTTTGGCCACTAGATACTGTGTTTGTGTAGCAGTGGCACTCAAAGTCTGTAAAAAATTAAGCGCCACTCGCTCTGCTGAAACAATAGCACTGGCTAAACCACTCAGCGTGCATAGGATTTGATTTTCAACAACCTGATCACCATCGACAATCTGCCAGTCGATTTGAATTGAATCATCAATCAATAAAAATGCATATTGTGCATAGTCAATACCGCAAATAATGGCTGCCTCTCTGGCAATGATATGCGCTTCAACTTGAATATTAGGCAGCAAACTGGCTGAGACATCGCCTGATCCAATATCTTCATTCAATGCTTGCTGAACTATTTTTAACACTTGATCACTCATGAACCCTCCTAGAGGGCTGCTGTAAATCACCAATCAAATCCAATATCGCTTTGGCTGCTTCGTCATCAACATCATGTTTTAACTGTGCATGAATGGCCTTGAACTCTTCAACTAGAATTTGGTTGTCACTGCTTAAGATTTGCATTGCATGTTGGGCGATATTTACCCCATTCGCATTCTTTTGGATCAACTCTGGCACTAATGACTTATTGGCAATTACATTGGGTAAAGATACATAAGGACTTTTTAATAAACGCGAAGCAATAAAATAACTGATGGCTGATAATTTATAAACCACAACCATGGGCACACCAATTAACGCCACTTCTAAGGTTGCAGTACCTGAAGCTACTAGGACTAAATCCGCCTGCGCTATACGCTGGTGTGCATCACCCAATGAGAATGTTACTTTTATACCCTGAGTTTGTTGCTCTGCCCAACGACGCAGGTCATCATTAGCCAACACTAAATGAAAAGTTAACTCAGGATCTTGCTCAGCCATTAATTTAGATGCTACTATCATTTCTGGCAATAAGCGCTTAACTTCCCCTTCTCTCGAGCCTGGCATTAAGACAATATTTTTGCCTGGCACATGATTTTGCCTTGGGCTCAAAGTTTGAGCCAGTGGATGACCTACAAATAAGGCTTTTTGTTGGTTTTTTTGATAAAAATCTACTTCGAATGGAAAAACACACAATACCAAATCGGTTGATTGTTTGATTTTTTTAATACGACTTTGACGCCATGCCCACACTGAAGGGGAAATAAAATGTACTGTTTTAATGCCTTGAGATTTTAATTTTTTTTCAATTACAAAATTAAAATCAGGTGCATCCACGCCAATAAACACAGCCGGTTTTTGAGTAGAAAAATGCTCAATAATGGTTTTTCTTAATCGCAACAAAGAAGGTAGTTTTTTTAACACTTCACTAAAACCCATAACATTGACCAATTTCTGATCCCACAATTGTTGACAACCACAAACGACCATTTTTTCGCCTGCTAAGCCTTCAATACTAATATCTGAGTTTTGTTTTTTAAGTGATTCAATTAGCTTAGCACCAAGCAAGTCACCTGAAGTTTCTGCTGCGCTAATACCGATTTTCATACTAGGAGTTGCCTTACTTACGTGGCAGGATTATTTGTGGTTCTTCATCAAATGCGCGGTAAATCACCATAACATTTCCAATAACCTGAACCAAATGTGAATGTGATACTTCAACAATCTGATTAATCATTTGTTGTTTTTCATCACGGCCTTCTGCACGGATTTTAATTTTCAGTAATTCATGTTTACTCATGGTTGATTCTAGCTCTGCTAAAACTGACTCACTTAAACCATGTTGACCTACCATTACCACAGGCTTTAGAGCATGACCCATTGACCTTAAAAATTTCTTCTGATTGTTTGTTAACTTAGTCATTAATAATGCTCTCTTTATCAAATAAATCTTGGATGGTTTCACGCTCACGCACTAAGTTGTGTTGATTCTCTGAAACCATTACTTCGGCCACTCGTGGACGGGAATTGTAGTTTGAACTCATGGTGAAGCCATAAGCGCCAGCTGACATAAGCGCCAAATAATCACCTTGTGATAAGCTTAATTCCCTGCCTTTAGCTAAGAAATCACCTGTTTCACAAATCGGTCCAACCAAATCCCAACTGGCCTGAACGCCATTAGCATTTTCATCAACAGGTAAAACATGATGATAGGCATCGTAAAAACTAGGACGTAAAAGATCATTCATTGCACCATCAATAATGGCAAATGAATGCTTAGAATTTTGTTTTAAGAATTCAACTTTGGTAATAAATATGCCTGAATTTCCCACAATTGCCCTTCCAGGCTCTAAAATTATCTCAATATTACCCACTTTAGCAATCATTGCCTCAATATAGCTCTTGATATTGATAGTCTGTTCGTCATTATACTGAATACCTACACCGCCCCCTAAATCTAAGTGTGCAATTGTAATACCTTGCTGATTGAGTTGATCAACTAGTTCTAACACCTTGTCTAATGCATCTAAAAAAGGAGATACTTCAGTGAGTTGTGAACCAATATGGCAATCAAGACCTTGTATATTCAAATACTCAGAATTATTTGCCTGCTGATACAAATTAATGGCATCATCAATATCGACACCAAATTTATTTTCCTTTAAGCCGGTAGAAATATAAGGATGTGTCTTTGCATCAACATTTGGATTAACGCGAATAGAGATTGGCGCTTGCGTATTTAACGATTGCGCTACTGATTCAATCCTGTCTAGCTCAGAAGCTGATTCAACATTAAAACAACGTACCCCCACTTCTAATGCACGTTTAATCTCACGAGCTGTTTTAGCCACACCTGAAAATACGCAACGATTTGCTTGTCCGCCAGCTGCCAATACACGCTCTAATTCACCTTCAGATACGATATCAAAGCCTGAGCCAATTTTAGCCAATGTATTGAGCACCGCTAAATTTGAATTGGCCTTAACAGCATAACAAATTAAATGCGGATGACTGCCAAATGCTTGGTCAAACTCACGCCAGTTATTCTCAATATCTGTTTGAGAATAAACATAAAGTGGCGAGCCATAAGTCGCTATTAAATCTGTTATCGGAACAGATTCAGCATGTAATATTTGATTTTTGTAAGAAAAACTCAAGATCGTAAACAGTGGATATTTTTAAACTTAAACAATATCAGCTTGAGCTACCGTGCTGATTTTCATGGCAACTACCTCGGCTTTGACCGGCTCTAATTCACCCATTTTTCCACAAGAAGATAAGCCGATAATGACTAAAATTAATGCCGAGAATTTAATGGTTGTATTCATATTATCACCATAATTGTATAAAAGATTAGTCTTCATTTTACAGCAAATTCTCAAGCTGTTGCATGAACGCAGATCGCTCTATATTAAAGGCGCCTAAGCTTTTCAAATGAGGATTTTCTACTTGGCAATCAATCAATTGATAATCAGTATTTTTTAACAGGTGTACCAAGGCTACTTTTGAAGCATTGCTTGCACAAGAAAACATTGACTCGCCAAAAAACACTTTGCCAATCGCCACACCATACAAACCACCTGCCAATTGACCATTCTCGTATACTTCAATAGAGTGCGCATAACCTTGATGATGTAATTGTATATAGGCTTGCACCATGTCATTATCAATCCAAGTACTATCTTGCTCCTTGCGCTTGATGTTTTTACACTGCTGAATCACTTGCTCAAAATGAGTATCCATACGAACTTCAAAACGATCATTACGAAGCACTTTTTCTAAACTTTTTGAAATATGTAGTGTGTCTTTGGTAATCACCATCCTAGGGTTTGGGCTATACCATAACACGGGCTCACCTTCGCTATACCAAGGGAAAATACCTTGCCGATAAGCACTTAATAAACGCTCAGTTGATAGATCACCACCAATGGCAATTAAGCCATTCGGCTCATTTAAGGCTAACTCAACGTCAGGAAATGGAATAGCTGATGAGTGAAGAATAAATGCTTCTGGAATATTGATCACGTATTTTGCTTGTTTATAACCCCTTTAGCCATATACAGTGCTGCAATGGTTCTAGCTTCGGTCAGATCTTCGTTATAAACCAACTCTTCTAAATTAGATAGCTTATGTTCAACCACTTCTAAGGGCTCGGGCTCATCACCTTCGGCGCTTGCTTCATATAATTCCTGCGCTAGAATAATGTGGGTAATGTTAGATTGATACCCGGGGGCAAGTGTCATGGTTTTTAAAAATGTCAATTTGTTTGATCCGTAACCAATTTCCTCTATCAACTCACGATTGGCTGCTTCAAGTGGCGCTTCCCCTGCGTCAATCTTGCCTTTAGTCAGCGTCAATTCATAGCGATCTGTACCGCCAGAATATTCATAAATCATCACCACTGTGTCATCATCTAACATGGGGATTACCAAAACAGCACCATTTCCATGGGGTTTTAAACGCTCATACTGACGTCTTTCACCATTGGAAAATTCCAAATCGAAGCGCTCAATATTAAAAATACGTGTGGTAGCAAGGGTTTCAATCTTTAATATCTTCGGTTTTTTACGCATAAGTACATTGTGTTAAAGACTATAAAGGTACAATAATACCTTTATACCAAGGAAGTGACTCATGAAAAAGTTAGCGCTATTATTAACATTATCAATCTCAACACTAAGCCATGCCTGGACAATTGATGGCTATGGTGACTATAAATTTGAGGCAATTACTGATAGTGTTTATGTCATACATGGGCCATTGGATGAGCCAAGTGCTGGAAACAAGGGTTTTATGAATAATCCTGGCATGATAATTGGTGCTGATGGTGTGATTGTCATTGACCCAGGTGGTAGCTACCAAACAGGTAAAAAAGTTGTTAGTGAAGTTAAAAAGATTACTGATAAACCAATTGTAGCGGTGTTCAATACCCACGTACATGGTGACCACTGGCTGGGTAATCAAGCGATTATAGAGCAATACCCAAATGCTAAAATTTATGCACACCCACAAATGATTGCACAAGCAAAAGAAAGTGAAGCTGAGTTTTGGATTGACCTGATTGAGCGCATGACTGAGGGCTCATCAAAAGGTACAGTAGCAACTTATCCTACCGATGCAACTTCACACCTTCAAATTATCAATGCAGGATCAGAACAATTTAAAATTCACAATCCAACTACTAAAGCTCATACAACCACCGATATTATGATTGAACACGTGGGTAGTAAAACTTTATTTTTGGGTGACAATGATTTGAATCATCGTTTAGGCGGATTTGGCAGTACGTCTGATATGCATAGCAATATCAAAGTATTAAATTATGCGACCAATCTTAAACTAAGTCACTACGTACCAGGCCACGGGCCGTCAGGAGATGCGGAGCATGCGGTTAAACCATATTTAGGTTACTTACTCATTCTCCAAGATGAAGCGAAAAAAGGTTATGAAGAAGATTTGGCTGATTATGAAATTAGACCAAGCATCGTGAAAAGGCTAACTGCATACAAAGACTGGCATGGTTTTGATAATAACTTAGGTAGACACATTAATAAAATGCTACTAGAAGTTGAGGCGTTAGACTTCTAACAATTCAACCTTGCCAGTGTCAATATCATAATAAGCTGGCACGATAGTTAATTTACCTTCATCTACCATTTCAGGAAAATGTGCACCCGTTTGTTTAAGCTCCTCGGTGACGTTTTTAACATTTGCTAAAGTTACATTTTCGACCAAATTTCCAGGCCGATCTTTTGCTTGATTAAAGGCCGAATTCAGTGCAAAAGTTAAACTGGGCAAATGCCCTTCAAGTTGCTCATGATTACATGTCGCAGCAACAGCACCACATTGTGAATGCCCCATTACCATCACTAGTGAAACGCCCACATGAAGTACTGCATATTCAATACTCGCCACAATCATCTGATCTAATACATTGCCTGCTACACGTACCACGTACAAGTCACCTAGACCCTGATCGAAGATGACCTCAGGTGGTACACGAGAATCTGAACAACCTAAAATAATCGCAAATGGATGTTGGCCGTGTTTAAGTTCAAAACGGCGCTCGCTAGATTGGTCTGGATGGATAAGGTGTGAAGCAACATAACGTTTGTTGCCTTCCATTAGTTTTCTTAGATGTTTGTTATTTGCAACAATGTCTTTCATATAGAAAGATTGTAACGCAAATCCCAGTTGTTATTATCGATAATGAAAATTTCTAACTTTTACTATTTACAATACTAATCGAAAAAACCATCCATATGCAGTTCAGTCAAATCACTAAAGCCACCAATGTGTTTGCCATCAATAATAATTTGTGGCACCATTCTGGCACCATTAGTCACTTTTGAAAATTCAACCATCAGTGCACGATCTTCATCGATATATTTTTGCTCGAATGGTAGGTTCCACTTGGTTAAAAGCTCTTTGGTTTTAACACAAATAGGACAAGTATTAGTTGAGTAAACGACAATATCCATCTTAACCTTCTAGTGCTTGGACTACTAAGTCACCCATTTCATTAGTGCCGATAACCGTATCACCTTCACTGGCTATGTCTTGTGTACGGTAACCTTGATCTAATACCCTATTTACTGCTACATCAATTTTGTCAGCTAATGCTACTTGGTTTAATGAATAACGCAACATCATCGATACAGACAAAATCGTAGCTAGTGGATTAGCCACATCTTGGCCGGCAATATCTGGCGCAGAACCATGAATTGGCTCATACATACCAAAGCCATCCTTATTAAGTGATGCAGAAGGTAACATACCAATTGAGCCTGTGAGCATGGCTGCACAATCAGACAACACATCACCAAATAAGTTTGAAGTCACCATAACGTCAAATTGCTTTGGTGCTTTAACCAATTGCATGGCAGCATTGTCTACATACATATGAGAAAGCTCAACATCTGGGTAATCTTTGGCTACTTCTTCCATAACATCACGCCATAACTCGCATACTTCTAACACATTAGCTTTATCAACTGAACAAACGCGTTTATCACGTTTTTGTGCAATTTTGAATGCTGAATGGCCGATACGACGAATTTCTGATTCATAATACGTAGCACTATTAAAGCCAAAACGTTCACCATCCCTTATCTCAATACCACGAGGCTGACCAAAATAAATGCCTGATACTAGCTCGCGAACGATCATCAAATCTAATCCTGAAACAACGTCTTCTTTCAACGTTGAAGCACTGGCTAATTGCGGATAAAGAATGGCAGGACGAAGATTTGAGAATAAATCCATCTCAGCACGCAAGCCTAAAAGACCGCGTTCAGGGCGAAGGTCACGCTCTAATGACTCCCACTGGTAACCACCGACAGCACCTAACAAAATAGAGTCGCATTCTTGCGCAGCATCTAGGGTTGCTTGTGGCAATGGCGAACCGGTTTCATCAAAGGCTGTACCGCCAACTAGGCCGTGCACCAATGCCATACCTAAATCAGCATTTTGATTTAGATGATCGATGACCTTGAGTGCTTGGGCAACAATTTCTTTGCCGATGCCATCACCTGGCAGTATTAATACTTTTGACATGTGTTTTTATTTATTTTAAATTTAGTTTCGTATTTTACTAGAGGAGCCTTTATGGAAAAGATAATCGTGCTTAGATTTCGATCATATCAAATTGATCCTTAGCCGCACCACAATCAGGACATACCCAATCTTCAGGCACATCTTCCCATTTTGTTTTAGGCTCAATACCCTCTTTTGGTGAACCTAAGTACTCATCATAGACCCAGTCACAAACACGACATCTATATTTCTTAAACTTCATTATCTTTTCTCCTAAATAAAAAAAGGGGAGTCATTAACTCCCCTTGATTGAATTAATGACTAATTATAGCTTGTCGGCATTCTTAGCTAAATAATCAGCCACACCTTCCGGCGTATCTTTCATACCTTCATCACCTTTATTCCAGCCCGCAGGACAAACTTCACCATGCGTTGTGTGGAAATCTAATGCATCAATCATACGTAACATTTCATCAACATTACGGCCTAATGGAAGATCGTTCACCACTTGATGGCGTACATCGAAGTTCTCATCAATTAAGAATGAAGCACGTAGTGCAATACCTGCTGGATGCACAATACCGTAAGCTTCCATAATTGAATGATCTGTATCAGCTACTAATGGAAAATCGATTGCGCCTAAGCCGCCATCTTCTGGTGCTGTATTACGCCATGCATTATGTGTAAACTGTGAATCTACCGAAACACCAACCACTTCAACACCTTTGTCACTGAACTTTGCCATTCTATGATGGTGCGCCAAAATCTCAGATGGGCAAACAAAAGTAAAGTCTAACGGATAAAAGAACAACATAATCTTTTTACCTTTTAGGCTTGATAATTGGAAATCATCAACAATAGAGCCATTGGCTAAAACAGCTGCAGCTGTAAAATCGGGTGCTTGTTGTGTTACTAAAACGCTCATATATTTCTCCAAATTTATAATAAAAAACAGTTTATTATACAATTAGTTATTTATTTTTATCCTATAAAAATTAAGGGTTTGTTGTAATTGAGCATATTTCAACACTTTAACGTAAAATAACGCCATGCTTAAAATTTACAACACGCTTAGCAAACAAAAAGAAGTCTTTCATCCTATCGATCCTAACAAGGTTGGAATGTACGTTTGTGGTATGACCGTGTATGACTTTTGTCACATGGGACATGCTCGAGTACTGGTGATGTTTGATGTGATTACTCGCCATCTCAGACGTCATTTTCCCAAGGTAGAATACGTGCGCAATATCACTGACATTGATGACAAAATTATCAAACGTGCTGTTGAAAATAAAGAAGATATTTACAGCTTAACCAATCGATTCATTGATGCCATGCATGAAGATGAGCGTGCACTTGGTGTACTGCCACCCGATGTAGAGCCTCGTGCCACCGATGCGATTGACCAAATGTTTTACATGATTGAGGCGCTGATTGAAAAAGGCATTGCTTATCAAGGTAAGAGTGGGGATGTATATTATTCAGTACGTGACTTTGAAGGCTATGGCAAACTCTCAGGTAAAAACCTAGATGAACTTGAGGCAGGTGCACGTGTTGATATCGAAACCGACAAAAAAGATCCGCTAGATTTTGTCTTATGGAAGATGGCTAAACCATCTGAGCCAAGCTGGTCATCGCCTTGGGGTGATGGACGCCCGGGCTGGCATATTGAATGTTCGGCCATGTCAACGCACCATTTAGGCAACCATTTTGATATTCACGGTGGCGGCATGGATCTTACTTTCCCGCATCATGAAAATGAAATTGCACAATCTGAAGGTGCGTACGATTGCACGTTTGTTAATACTTGGATGCATGTTGGATTCGTTAATATTAACGATGAGAAAATGAGCAAATCGTTAAATAACTTTTTTACTATTCGTGGCGTATTAGAAAGTTATGATGGCGAAACATTGCGCTATTTTATTATGAGCTCGCATTACCGTTCACCATTGAATTTTAGTGATGATAATTTAAACTTAGCAAAATCCTCTTTAACGCGTTTATACACAGCAATACGCGGATTAAGCGCATCAAAAGCAGCCATGGACGAAGTATCTCAACGATTTGATTTTGAGAAACGCTTTATCGCAGCGCTGGATGACGACTTTAACACGCCAATTGCGCTGAGTATTTTATTTGAATTAGCCAAATTGGTTAATTCTGAACGAAATAAAGACATCGACCAAGCCAATGCTCTTGCTCAACTTTTACAAAAGCTCGGTGGTTATGTTGGTATTTTACAAACCGATGCAGATGATTTCTTAAAGCAGGGTGTCGACTTAGCCGATGAAGATATTGATGCAAAAATCAAACAACGTAATGAAGCGAGAGCTAATAAAGACTTCACTTTGTCCGATCAGATCCGCGATGAACTAACCGAATTAGGCGTTATCTTAGAGGACAGTGCAAATGGCACAAGCTGGCGTCGGAGCTAAGATCGATTGGTCACAAATCGATACCATCCTGTTAGATATGGATGGCACGCTACTCGACCTTAATTTTGATTTGCACTTTTGGATGGAATACATGCCACTGGTGTTTGCCAATAAGCATAACCTCACGCATGAAGAAGCTAAAGACAAGGTTTATCCTATCCTTCACGCAGAAGAAGGTAAGTTACACTGGTATTGCCTAGATTACTGGCAAAAAATCTTTGAATTAGATATTGCTAAACTTAAAGAAGATGTAGCGCATTTAATTCAAGTTCATCCGTTTGTTTTGGAGTTTCTAGAGCAAGCTAGACAACATAACAAACGTATTTATTTAGTGACTAATGCCCATCGTAAGACCATTCAGCTAAAAATGCGTGTGACTAATTTAGAAGACTACTTTGACGATATCATCACTTCGCATGACTATGGCATTGCCAAGGAAAATCAAGGATTTTGGCATAAGTTAGATGAATCTATTAATTTGAATAAATCAAAAAGTATTTTTTTTGATGACTCAACTCATGTGCTCAAATCAGCCAAAAAATTTGGCATTGGCACTGTTGTGGCTATTAGTAAACCCAGTTCTAAAATTGAAACTAAGTTAGTAGAAGGGTTTATCAATATTGAAACTTTCGAGTACACCTTGCCAGTAAAACCGCATGCATAAAAAAAAACCCGCCATAAAGGTGGGTTTTGATCGTGCTTAGCCGGTCAATGATTACTCACCGCCAATTGCACCCATTAGAGCAAAACTTTTAACGAATGGTATTGCCATTCTAGGGTCCTTGATCATAGCGCTAAAATCGCCTTTCACAAACTTTAATTTACCCATAGTAACTGCCATGCCCATTGAAGCCATGCCTAAAGGCTTGTCTAACCATTTCATCCAGTTTTTCTTGTCTGCACGCATGTCCCAATCCACAGATTCACCGTTGTAATCGCCTGCACTAACGCATTCGCCATTTTCAACCACAAAAATACCCGCTGGTGTGCTGTCACCTTTATAACCACAAGCAATGATTGATGAAAAGTTAATCTCTGCTAATTTTCCACGCACTTCATCTGAAGCATTCCAAGCATCTTTTAATTGATTCATCCACTCATCTGAAAATAATACCGCCATGTTAATCTCCTATTTTTTTTATCTCATTCAGATAAGCTCATTGTGTAATAAGCTCGTCTTTTCTCCTTAAGTTTGTTCGTTGAACGAACGCACACATTATGCCCATTAAAGTCGGTAATATTGCACTATTTTTTTAGAAAATACCAACTATTTTTGTTGGGACTATTAGCGTCTGTTTTAGCAAGAAAAATAAAGTTTTAAGTATAATTACATTCTTTTATTTTATTTAAATACGCTGTGCCAAAAATTTGCATATTATCTGATTCTCATGGATTCATTCACCCTGAGGTTATTAAGATTGCCAACCAATGTGATATTGCTATTCACGCAGGTGACATTATTAACGAAGCCACCCTGGGCCAATTAAAGCCCAAACAAAAACTTATTGCTATTAAAGGTAACAATGATGATCATATTACCTCGCTCAATACTGTTGAATTTCTTGAATTTCCAAGTGGAAAAATTGCCATTGAACACGGCCACCTGCATGGTCACCACAAGCCATCACACGAATCACTAAGAGCGGCTTATCCAGATGCTAAAGTGATCATCTATGGGCATACGCACAAACAAGTAATTGACAAAGAATTAATACCTTGGGTAATCAACCCTGGTGCATCGGGTGAAATTCGTAATCACGGCGGATCAAAATGTTTTACAATGGATATTTATGATGACAAAGAATGGTTAATAACAGCTCATATTTTTGACTAGATTTACTACCCATATACCTTTTTATGCATAGAAAATGCATATGAAAATTAGCCACACCAAGGTATAATTAGCGGTTTTTTATAAGTAAAAGGTATAACGATGAAAAACGCTTTCTACGCTCAATCTGGTGGTGTAACTGCCGTAATTAATGCTTCTGCTTGTGGTGTAATTGAAACTGCACGCAAACACTCAGACAAAATTGGTACTGTTTATGCTGGTCAAAACGGAATTATCGGTGCACTCACTGAGAACTTAATTGACACATCTAAAGAATCGGCTGCTGATATTGCAGCACTAAAGCACACACCTTCTGGTGCTTTTGGCTCATGTCGCTACAAGATGAAATCTTTAGAGGCAAACAAAGCAGAATACGAAAGATTGATCGAAGTATTTAAAGCACACGATATTGGCTATTTCTTTTACAACGGTGGTGGTGATTCAGCTGACACTTGTTTAAAAGTTTCTCAATTATCTGAATCTATGGGCTACCCAATTCAAGCAATTCATGTGCCTAAAACGGTTGATAACGACTTACCAGTCACAGACAACTGTCCAGGCTTTGGCTCAGTAGCTAAATACATTGCCGTTTCTACCATGGAGGCCAGTTTTGACGTAGCTTCAATGTGCGCAACTTCAACTAAGATTTTCGTACTTGAAGTTATGGGTCGTCACGCAGGCTGGATTGCAGCAGCGGGTGGTTTAGTTGATGATTCAATCCCAGTGGTCATCTTATTCCCAGAAATTGATTTTGATGAAGCAAAATTCTTAGCCAAGGTTGATGCTAACGTTAAAGAATTTGGTTACTGTACTATTGTTGTATCGGAAGGTACAAAATGGTCAGATGGTCGTTTCCTCGCAGAGCAAGGCACACGTGATGACTTTGGTCATGCACAACTCGGTGGTGCCGCACCTGTTGTGGCTAACTTGATTAAAGATGCGCTAGGCTATAAATACCATTGGGCTGTGGCTGACTACTTACAGCGTTCAGCACGTCACTTAGCATCAAAGTCTGATGTTGAACAAGCTTATGCATTAGGTGAAGCGGCAGTTAACATGGCTTTAGAAGGTAAAAACTCTGTGATGCCAGCAATTATCCGCACATCAAACAACCCATACACTTGGGAAATCGGTTCAGGTGAATTAAAAGACATTGCCAATGTTGAAAAAATGATGCCAATGGAATACATTTCTGACGATGGTTTTGGTATTACCGACGCATGTCGTGAATACTTACAGCCTTTAATTGAAGGTGAAAACTACCCTCCATATAAAAACGGCTTGCCGGATTACGTAGTAATGAAAAAAGAAATGGTAGAAAAGAAACTACCTTCTTTCGAAGTATAAGGATATTAGCAGATGAACGTTATTTTATTAGGTCCTCCGGGCGCAGGTAAAGGCACTCAAGCAACCAACATTTGTGAAAAATACTCAATTCCACAAATCTCAACCGGTGACATGTTACGTGCTGCTGTTAAAGCCGGCACAACCTTAGGTGTTGAAGCCAAAAAAGTAATGGATGCAGGTGGTTTGGTCTCTGATAATATTATTATTGGCCTGGTCAAAAAGAGAATTAAAGAAGATGACTGTGCAAATGGTTTTTTATTTGATGGCTTTCCACGTACCATTGCTCAAGCTGAAGCTTTAAAAACTGATGGTGTAAAGATCGACTACGTTGTTGAAATTCAAGTTCCGGATAAAGACATTATTGCTCGCATGTCGGGTCGTCGCGCTCATTTAGCTTCAGGTCGTACTTATCATGTTACCTATAACCCGCCTAAAGTTGAAGGCATTGATGATATTACCGGTGAAGAGTTGGTACAGCGTGCTGACGACAATGAGAATACCGTTCGCTCTCGTTTAGAAGTTTATCATGAACAAACTCAGCCTTTAGTAGATTACTACCAATCATGGATGAATGAAAATGACGATGCGCCAAAATATAGTGCTGCCAATGGCGTTGGATCACTTGATGAAGTTAGAGATCGTGTTTATGCAAACCTTGATTAAACCTAACTTGCAAAAATGAATAAGGGCTTATGTCGCAATATGACATAAGCCTTTTTTTGAACTTTTACAAAAAATATAATATGAGTACTGTCGGCCCAAGAGAAATCAATGTTCCATTCCGCCCCATCCCTTTAGATGTGCCAGAAGGCATGAAGCCTAATGAGTTTTTCAACTCACCAGAAAATCTTAAAGACTTAAAGGAAAATAACGGCTTACTTACTAACTCAGAAGACTTACTTCTTTACCGTAAGGCTTTAGGTCATTCTAACGAATTCGACTGCTCTATTATCTACAACACTTCACAAAGTATATTGAATCCTTTAGGTAGGCCTGTACGACGTACACAGTTACCTGGCAATGTAAAAGATGTGTGGAATCGCATGAACCAAATTATTATTGGCTATATGCTGGAGCAGTATCCAGACCCTAGCAAACACTTGATTCTTGCTGGCGAAGCATCGTTAGACGCAACATGGCCAATCACTTCTGCGGGAGTGCCAAGTATTCGGATGCTACATAATCACTTTATTGTTTTCAATAAAGAAGAGTTAAATAATGCAAAATTGGCTGATGCCAGCAACCCCAACTTAACGGATGGTGGTCAGCACTCATTGTTTGCTGCTTATATGCATGATGTCTACGTCGAATTTCTATCATCACTCAATTTAGAAATTTTAAGGCCGATTACAGGAGAGGCGTCATCACTATCACTAACTGGATACCCTCAAGGGTTGCCAAGTTGGGAGGTCTTAGGTGGCATTGATAGTTTGAAAAATATTGATTTTTGGAAAGAATACGACTTAGTATTAAAAGGATTTTTAGATTTTTATCGTACCTTTTTTACACAAGTCTCGAGTAGAAATTCTGGCGTACCAGACAATGCCTATTTCCCTAAAGAAATTGAAAGAACCTTACTTTTTAATAACTGTTTTTTATCTGCAGCTAAAAAAGTTCGAGACAAGTGCATTGACGATGCCAAATACGCATCGTCAATTCGATGGCAACCTGCTTTTAAACAGCTTATCTATCGAAATGATGAAGGTAAACTGATTGTTACTATCTCACAAAATTCTATTGGCAATGCTATCACTGAGCTGCTTGGTGTTGTTGTTAATCGCACGCCTGATGCTAAGGCCTATGAAAAGGCTGAGCCTGCATTGATTGAGAAATTGCTTAAGCTTAGATCGAGGCTTGTTGAGGCTGATCTAGGTCACGGCATTCAAACCAAGTACTGGGGAAAAGACTAGTTTTCATCAGCTCTTTCGATACACCAGCCCCAAGAAGTCGATTAATATAAATAAAACTTTACTTCTAATAATTAATTTACGGTTTAGGCATTATTTCGATCAAAATTCACTATAATCAGATCGGAAGAGCGTCGTGTAGGGAAAGAGTGTAGATCTCGGTGGTCGCCGTATCATTAAAAAAAAAAACAACAACAACAAAACAACAAAAAAAAAAAAACAAACAAACGCGACAGAGACTCACACGACGACCGACACATCGCCAGTACCATCAC
>CALCCK010000001.1 GCA_937899995.1 uncultured Gammaproteobacteria bacterium | reverse complement strand
CTACGCCGACCACCGAGATCTACACTCTTTCCCTACACGACGCTCTTCCGATCTGTATCCTTGCCTCGACGTATATTAGATTCATCAACGATATCATCATGTAATAGTGTTGCTGTATGAATCAGCTCAATCACGACAGCCATTAAATGATGATGCTCACCCTGATAATTGGTTGCACGTGCACAAAGTAACAAGAGTAATGGGCGTAATCGTTTGCCACCAGCACCAATAATATAATCACTCATTTGGTTAATCAGCACCACATCAGAACTAAGATGATCAATCAAAACTTGATCTGTCTTAGCGATATCATCTTGGACTAGGTTTTGAATGTCTTCAAAATTTTGCATGGAACTATTTTAAACCATTGGCTAGTAAATATACTTCTTTAGAGCGTGCTCTAGATGCTTTTGGTTTACGAATGGTGACCTTAACAAAAGCCGCCCTACAAGATTTTACAAAGGCGTCAAAACCATCACCATGAAATACTTTAATAAAGAAATAACCTTTAGGTGTGAGTGTTTTAATGGCCATATCGAGTGCTAACTCACACAAATACATCGATTTTGGAATATCAACTGAGAGTTGCCCGCTCATATTGGGTGCCATGTCTGAGAGCACCACATCCATTTTATGACCTTTAGTGAGTTGTAACAGCTCTTCATAAACTGAGTCCTGAGTGAAATCACCACACAAAAAATCAACATCAGGAATGGGTTCAATATCAAGAATATCACTGGCAATAACTTGGCCTGATCTACCCACCAGTTTAATTGCTACTTGGCTCCAGCCACCAGGAGCAGCACCTAAATCAAGTACACGAGAACCTGGCTTAATAAATTTATCTTTGTCAATAACCTCAGTGAGTTTGTAAACAGCACGGGAGCGATAGCCTTGCTTCTGTGCTTTTTTTACATATTCATCACTCAGATGTTCGCTCATCCAGCGGCTAGAACTGCTTTTTTTACCCATAAATAGTTATATCAATAATTTCTAATATTGAAAGGTATTTTACGGGATAATAGTCTCTTTTTCGCATTCACTTATTCATATGAATACCAAACTTAGAAATATTGCTATTATTGCTCACGTTGATCACGGAAAAACCACCTTAGTTGACAAACTACTTGAACAATCTCAAACTTTTGATGAACGTTTTGAGTCAACCGATCGTATGATGGATTCTAACGATTTGGAAAAAGAACGTGGTATTACCATTAGCTCAAAAAATACAGCAATTAAGTGGAATGGTTATCATATTAATATTGTTGACACCCCAGGACACGCTGACTTTGGTGGTGAAGTGGAGCGCGTACTTTCTATGGTGGATTCGGTACTTTTATTGGTAGATGCACAAGAAGGTCCAATGCCACAAACGCGTTTTGTAACCAAAAAAGCTTTTGATCAGGGCTTAAATCCTATTGTTGTGATTAATAAGATTGACAAAGATGCAGCTCGTCCTGACTGGGTAATCGACCAAGTGTTTGATTTGTTTGATCAATTGGGTGCGACTGATGAGCAGCTTGATTTTCCAATTATTTACGCTTCTAGTATTAATGGTTATGCTTCATTAGATGATGATGTACGCGAAGGTGACATGACACCAATGTTTGAAACCATTATTGATAAAGTACCAGCACCAGAAGTAGATATTGAAGCGCCGTTGCAAATGCAAATTACGGCTTTGGATTATTCTTCATTTATTGGTGCAATTGGTATTGGCCGTATCACTCGTGGTACGATTAAGAAAAGCCAACAAGTCATGGTGATCAGCGCTGATGGTACTAAGCGCAAAGCAAAAGTTGCTGACTTGATGGGCTTTATGGGCTTAGAGAAAATTTCAACAAATAGTTCTGAAGCTGGCAACATTGTGTGTGTTACGGGTATTGAAGGCATCTCTATTTCAGATACTATCTGCGATGTGGATCATCCAGAAGCTTTGCCACCACTTAGGGTGGACGAGCCAACCGTATCAATGGCATTCCGTGTCAACGATTCACCATTTGCAGGACAAGACGGTAAATATATCACCTCAAGAAATATTCGTGAACGCCTAGATAAAGAGTTAATCTATAATGTTGCTCTACGTGTTGAAAATACGGAGGATCCATCGGAATTTATTGTTTCTGGTCGTGGCGAATTACATTTATCAATTCTAATTGAAACCATGCGTCGTGAAGGGTTTGAACTCGCAGTGGGTCGACCACAAGTTATTTTAAAAGAAATTGATGGTGTGGTTTGTGAGCCATTTGAAGATCTTAGTGTTGATGTTGAAACACAGCACCAAGGCACAGTAATGGAAAAACTTGGTGAGCGTAAGGCCGAACTAACCAATATGATGCCTGATGGTAATGGCAGAGTAAAACTAGACTTTAATATTCCAGCACGTGGTTTAATCGGTTTTCGAACCGAATTCTTAACAGCAACTAATGGTACTGGCTTGCTGAACTCAACTTTTGATGCTTATAAGCCACAAAAACCAGGTCAGATTGGCCAGCGTTCTAATGGTTCTTTAATTTCTATGAATCAAGGTAAGGCAGTTGCCTATGCAATTTTTAACCTGCAAAAGAGTGGTAAATTCTTCGTTGAACACAATACTGATGTTTATGAAGGCATGGTAGTAGGTATTCATGCACGTGATAAAGATTTGGTGATTAACGTTATGAAAGGTAAACAGCTTACTAACGTGCGTGCTTCAGGTACAGATGAGGCAGTATCATTGACGCCTGCAATCAAATTAGATTTAGAGCAAGCGTTAGAATTTATTGATGATGATGAGTTGGTAGAAATTACACCAAACTCTACTCGTATTCGTAAGCGCATACTTGGCGAAACTGAACGCAAAAGAGCGCGCAATAAAAAAATCTGATTAAAGTTAAGTGTAGGCAGTAGTTGCCTGCACTTTAGGCTATATCCTTTGGTATACTGAGCTCATATTATTTTGATGAGCATTTATGTATAGTATTCTTAATTTTTTTGTTCGACAAAAAAAATTAGCGTTGGTTTTTACATTGTCAATTATTATTATTGGATATATGTCCGCGCTAAATATTCAACGTGATCGTTTTCCTGTAGTTGATTTTGAATCTATGTATGTATCTACAAGTTACCCTGGCGCCTCTCCAGAAGATGTTGAACAGTATGTAACCAATCCTATTGAAGATGAAATTAGAGGTATTACAGGAATTGATATGTTTACTTCTGTTTCTCGAGAGGGTTATTCTAGGGTTTTTATTACGTTGTCACAAGATATTGATGATATTAAGGCGGTTAAGCAAGAAATAAAAGATGCAGTGAATCGCGTTCGAAATTTGCCAGAAGAAGTTGAGAAATTACCAAAAGTTATTGATAATAAAACTTCTAGAAAAAGAATACTCCAAATTAATATTGTGGGTGACAATTCTAAAGTTAGTTATGAAAAAGTTAGAAGTATTGTTGATCAGTTGCAAAAAGAACTTAAGCTTATTAATGGTGTTGCTAATGTCAAAAAAAAGGGTTATCAAAAGCATGAAGTTAAAATATATTTAGATAATAATAAATTAATTCAACATCATATTTCGTTAGCGCAGGTTATACAGGCTATCAATCAGCGTAATATTCGTTACACAGCTGGAACAAATCATCAGATCTATAATGAGAAGAATATTGTTGTTTTGACTCAATTTGCAAATTCTAAAGATGCTGAGTCAGTTGTTGTCAAATCGTCTTTCGACGGACCAATCATTTATTTAAGAGATATTGCCAAGATTGTTAATGGCAATGAAGTTGAGAAGTCAATTGTCAGAGTCAATGGAGACAAAGGATTTATACTTCGTGTTAGAAAGCAAGAACAAGCAGATGTTATTAAAACCGTTAATCTTGTTAAAATCAAGATAAAGGATTTACAGAAAAAATATCCAAAAGGAATAAAAATATTTTATACATCTGATCATTCAAAAAATGTCAGGAATAGACTTGATATCATAACTAATAATGGAATTTTAGGATTATTTTTAATATTAATCGTACTTAGTATATTTTTAGATATTAGAACTTCATTTTGGGTGGCAGTTAGTTTGCCTGTTTGCCTGTTTGGAACTGTTGCATTACTTAGTTTTTTTGGTGAGACGATTAATCTTATATCGATGGCAGCAATGATATTGGTTCTAGGTTTGGTTGTAGATGATAGTATTATTATTGCTGAGAGTATTCATAGCCATAAAGAGAAATTAGGCAACACTTATCAAGCTGTTATTGAAGGATTTAGTCGTGTCATTTTGCCGGTAATTACTACCATATTAACCACTATTATTGCCATTTCTTCCATGTTTATGATGACAGGAATGATGGGTAAGTTTATTTATGTGATGCCATTGGTTGTTATATTTGCATTGTCATTATCATTTTTAGAGGTAACCTTCGCTTTGCCGGCGCATTTATCAGGAGGCACTTCCGTAGTTAAGAAGCGAGAATGGTTTGTTCCTGTTGAGCTTTGGTTTGTGGGTTTTATACACAAGGTATTACGTTTTAGATATTGGGTGGTGTTTGTATTTATTTTAATTTTTATAGGTTCGTTGTATTTAGCATTCAATAATATGCAATTCACTTTGTTTCCAAAAAAAGGGTCTGATACCATCATGGTTAAAGTTGAATTGAATCTAAACAGTTCATTAGAAGAGACTTCAGATATATCGAAAGAAGTTGAATATATTGCTTTGGAAGTGTTGGGAGATGACTTAGATTCTATTTCTAGTGAAATCGGCAGTCGTTTTAATCATATTGCAAGAATAAAAATAGAATTAAAACCTATCAATCAAAGGAGTAGATCTACCAAAGAAATACTATCTGCCTTAAAAACAGAGGTTAAAGAGGCGGAAATAGAAGATATTAAAAAAATTCGATTCAAAACTAGTAGGCATGGACCTCGTCGAGGTGAAGATATTGAAATTAATTTAATAAGCCCAGATAATCAACAAAGAGAGGCTGCCGCTAAGGATTTAGAGGATATTTTATTACATATGGATGGTGTTGATGGTGTTGAGCGTGATGATTATCCTGGTAAGCCGCGTCTAGAATTAGTCATTGATCAAGATAAATTATCACGATTTAATATTGACCCGAATGAAGTTAACCGTTATTTACGCGCCTCTTATACTGGTATTAATGCTACTACAATCCGTTATGGAAGTAACAATATCAATTTTAAGATTTATTTGAATAAAGGTGAAAATACTGAAAAGTTTATCCAAGAGTTAAATATTGCTAATAAAAAAGGCATGCCAATACCGGCTAAGAATTTTATATCAATCAATGAATTAGATGGTGAGCCTGATATCAATCATTATAGTGGAGAAAGGTCTACTGTATTAAGTGCCAGTGTTAATGATGGAACTACTATACAAAGAATAGTGGAAGATTCACTAGACAAACTTAATCTTGAAGAAAAATATCCAATGGTTCGTTATATATCTGAGGGTGGTGAGAAAGAAACTACAGATTCTATGAATAGTTTTAGAAATGCTTTATCTATATCTGTGATAGGTATATTTTTGTTACTTGTGGTGCTATTTAATTCTTATTCTCAACCTTTATTTGTTCTCCTTGCTATACCATTTTCTGCAGTAGGCGTTATTTGGGCTTTTTTCTTTCATAGTGAGCCTTTGAGTTTTTTTGCAATGATGGGGTCTTTGGCTTTAGTGGGCGTAGTTGTTAATGATTCATTGGTAATGGTTAATCATCTAAACTATATAAAAAAAGAATCATTAGGAAAGATCAATGTTATTAAATGGGTAGCCCAAGGATCTACAGATAGATTAAGGGCAATTTTACTTACTACATTAACTACTCTTGCCGGGGTGATTCCAATGGCGTACGGTATTGGAGGGGTCGATTTAATGCTGCAGCCTATGGCATTAGCATTAGGGTATGGGTTGTTATTTGGAACAGTAATTACACTTATTCTATTACCTTGTTTTTATATTATTAATGACGAATTACTATCTTGGGTAAAACAAACCAAGATATCAATATTAAGGGGTTAGCATCACTATGGCTGGTGGAAGGCAGATTTTGTTACTACAAGCTTGAAGCGACAGTTTTAGTGTTGGCGGTATATAATGTTCTGAGAGATTTTTTAGTTTAAGTTTGATAATGATCTGACCTTTATATATAGATATTTTTTCTTTTGAAAATCCTAATTTAGCCAGCTCACCTTTGGGGTAACTCGCCTTTGTGATTGTCCAATGCTCAGCATCTATATTGATAACTTTCGTGGCAATCAACGAATCTTGTAACGGTTGATTAGAATTAATATGCCAAAGAGGGTTGAGACTTAGGTTGACGAGTAATTCATTATTGTCGAGCATTTGTGTGTGCACACGAATACGACCTTGGTAGGCATATTGCACCGTAGACAACTCGCCATTCATGACGTTGTTTAAGCCTTGTATGAACGAGGTGTAACTATAAGGGTCTTTTTTTATTAAGCTAGAGACTGCGCCCAAAAGTTGCTGTGCTTGAGTAGCATAATCTAGGTTGGTGGTTCGTGCAGACAATTTAACTAAAACTTGATAAGCGATACCATTAGCAGAAGGTAAGGCATCATCATAGATTTGTTTTAGGCTGAGGTTTAAGTGTTTTTTACCAGCACTCATATGAAAGCCAAAGTTTTGTTTATCCCAAAAATATGTATTCATTTGTTGCACCAACTGTTCTACTCGGTTTAACCAAACTTGCTCATGTGTTTGATCAAATACTGCTAATAAAGCTTGTGTGAAATACGCATAATCTTCAAACAGTGCCGGGGTTGAAACGCGCTGATCAATAGAAACACGGTAAAGCTGATTGTTCTGATAAAACTGATCGAATAAGTATTGTGCTGTGTTTATACCAGTGTTGAGGTAATGTGGATTGTCAAAGACTTGCCCAGCCTCAATAAAGCTTTGTATCAGTAGTGCATTCCAAGATAACAAGACCTTATTATCAGTTAAAGGTGGAACACGTTGGATTCTAGCTTGATAAATTTTATCAATGAAAGCATCTACCACTGAGTAGTCGGTTGGTTGCAACTGGTTTACATCATGAAAGCGAATTACATTTTTATTTTCAAACTCTGTGTGTTTGGACAAATCAAACCATTTTAATGCTTGTTGATATTGTTCAGTATTTAGGATAGATTGAAGGTCACTGCTTGAGAAGATGAAAAATGTTCCTTCCTCCCCCTCAGAATCAGCATCAGTTGCTGAGAAGAATCCACCCTTTTTATTTTGCATTTCTTTTAAAACATAATTTAGCGTTTGTTCAGCAATGCGTTTGTAGAGTGGTTTTTTTGTTAGTTGATAAGCACGTGTATAGAGCAATGAAAGTTGCGCCTGGTTATAAAGCATTTTTTCAAAGTGTGGTACCATCCAAGCGTTATCAACCGAATAACGATGGAAACCACCGCCAATCACATCATAAAAACCACCGGTTGCCATGGCGTCGAGTGTGGTGATAATAGCAGTTAATTTATCTTCTGATGGGTTTCGTTTTTGTTCATCAAGTAAAAATAATTGCAGGCTTTCACGTGGGAATTTTGGCGCCTCACCAAAACCACCTTGAATCTCGTCAAAGCTATCTAGGATAGATAGGGTGGTTTTGTTAAAAATAGTTTGATCTAGGGCAATGACTTGCAGA